>JAFGNZ010000231.1 GCA_016926755.1 Myxococcaceae bacterium
CAACCCGTTCTCGATCTTCGGGCAACTTCCCGCCTCCAGCACCATCTTCACCGCGCGGGCATACACCCCCGGCTTGAAGGCCTGGAGTGCCGCGAGCGGCGCCTTGGCCTCCTCAGGCTTGCATGCGCCCAGTACCACCACGTGGAAGCCTGGGTTGAGGCCCGGCAGCGTGTCGCTCGCGACCACCCGAGGATAGCTTTCCCCTGGAGACAGCACTGCTTCGAGCCCCTCGCGCTCCGCCTCGAAACGCTCCAACGCCTTGCGCCCCTCTTCGGGGGTGCGGCCTCCACCCCAGATCAGCACTTGAGCCTCGCTCCCCTCTCCCGCCGCGGCGGGAGCCGGAGTCGCCCCTGCGCTGGCTGCTGGCTGCGTGGCCTGGGCAGGCTCGGGTGTGGCTGGCGTGGGCTTCGCTTCGCGCACCTGCGCAGCGGGCGTCGCCTCGGCCTTTGCTTTGGGCGGCCCCTCCCCCTCCGCCGCGCTCACTCCAGAGGGTTTCGTGCACGCCACGAGCAGCAACAACAACACGCCACCCTTCACCACGTTCTCTGCTGGCATGAACATACCTTTTTCTCCTCCTCGCCACTCAGCAGCCGTAGCGCTCCTCGAGCTTGCCCAGCGTCTGCTCATCTGGCTCACCCGTCATGTCGAGCCCCTCATCCACCTGGAAGACTGCAAGCGCGGCGCGCGTCTGTGGGCCGAGGATTCCGTCCGCGGGCCCCGGGTTGTAGCCAAGGTTCCGCAACCTGCCCTGGAGGCCGGAGACATCATCCTTGGGGCAATCCCTCAGCGGATTGAGCGCACCGAAGCGCAAGCGCATCGTCCGCCCGCGGATGGTCAGCGTCGCGCCCGCTCGCGCGAGCGGCACGCGCTCCTTGAGTTTCCCATCACCATCGGTCTGCTTGCCCTCAGTGGGAGGCTCGCCGTCCACCTCCAGGACATAGGGCTCGTTGGCGAGGGGCTCCCCCTTATGATCCTGCAGCTGCAGGCTGAGCTCCTTCTTGGGGACGACAATCTGGAAGCGGTGGACCTGCCCCGTGGACACACTGACCGACTTCGCCTTGCGCTCGGGGATGGCCACGACATCCCCTGGGAAGAGGATGTTGGGGTTGGGGCGCTTCTGCCGGAGCGCCTCATTGTCCGGGTGCTCGTAGACCGTACGGTAGTCGAGAAAACCATACTGTCGGGCGATCGTCGTGAGGCACTCACCCGGCCGAACAACATGCTTGGGCATGGGGAGAGTGTATCGCAGGCAGCGAGCCCCACGCATCAGCTCCCGTGGGGCGTCAGGCCGCCCGCCAGTCGCCCCCGTCAATCCCCACGAACTCCACCTGGCAGTTGCCCTCGGGGATGCCCTCCAGCCTCAGCCGGCCCTTGTCGTCGGAGACGCTCTCCTTGTACGTGCCGTTGGCGAGCTTGATGCGCACGCGCTGCCCCGTCACGGGCTCTCCCTCTTCGTCCTCGAGCTGCAGCCCCACCCAGCTCGTGGGCTCGGAGTCGTCCTCCCAGTCGTCCGCCTCGGCCTCCTCGGGATCCGCCGTGATGAACACCGGCCGCGGGAGCTGGAGCAGCACCAGCCGACCGCTCTGGAACGCCTCCTCCAGCTCGCTCCAGAGGTTCTCCAGGAAGGTGCGCCGCTCCAGGCTCGACAGCCCCCAGCGCATCCTCCCCCCCAGCGCCTCATGGACGTCCACGAGCGTCCGCTCCGCCGCGGAGTCTCCCCGCCAGCCCCGCAGGCGCCACTGCGCCGAGTCCGCGGAGAGGGGCTTGCCCACCTCATTGGAGCGCACGTCCACGCCGCGGACGATGAGGTACTCGTCCATCAGGCCCCGGAGCCGCCACGTCAGCCGATAACCACCATCGCTCGCCATGAGGGAATCTTCGCGGCTCCCCGCCCCCTACGGCAACACCTCGGTCGCCCCCGGCTCCAGCAGCTGCGTCCACACCGAGGGCCTGTTCACCGACATGCGACTCTGGTTCACCTGGATGAGCCGCTCGTCCTGCGCCTTGCGGAACAGCCGGGGCGGCGACGAGGGCTGCCGGGGATCGCTGTCCTTGGCCGCGATCTGCTCCGCCACGCGGATCCCATCCGGCGCCACCGTCAGCGCCGCCGTGAACTCGTACTTGCGCAGCCACCGGCTGGGCAGCGGCTGGGTGCCGATGCGGCTCAGGGCGATGTTCGCCGGCTGCATGCACTTGCCGTCCTCGGAGACGAGCGGCTCGGCGACGAAGCGGTTGCCGCGCAGCGGCATGATCCGCACCATCCGCTGGCACATCTTCGGATCGTCCTTCCCCCAGCAGCGCTCGCCATCCACCAGCAGCACCTCGATGCCGCCGATCCGCTCCAGGCGCAGCCGCGCGCTCTTCGGCAGCGCCTTCAGCGTGCCCAGCGCCCGCACCGCCAGCCCCCGCGGCGTGGCCTCCACCAGCGCCACCGGCCCGATCGCCTCCCCGTTCGAGAACCGGCGGACGATGGCCCACACCAGCTTCAGGTCCAGCCGCATCTCCGTCACGATCATCTCTTCCACCGTGAGCGGCTGGATCGGCAGCGGCGTGCCCTCCGGGGCCGTCTCGGCGCACTCGCCCGGCGCCGGATCCTGCCAGAGGATGGGCGTGCCCATGCAGTCGGTGGGCGGCAGGGGCACCTTCCCCGTCGTCTTGTCGTACCCGTTGATCAGCAGGCTGAAGAGCGCCTCCGGCCTCCACACCGCGGGGGAGACCACCCGCATGTCCGAGGGCAGCTCCGAGAAGCACAGCGCCCGCACCGCGGACTCACGCACCGGCGCCTGGCGCTTGCACCCCGCGCCCGCCATCACCAGCGCCACCAGCAACCACCGCAGGGCATGCCCCCCGCGGATCCCCATCGACGTCATGACTCCTCCTCGGACTCGTCGCCCTCGTAGCCGTCCTCCGAGGCAGCGCCCTTGTGCGCCGCATCGCCCACGATGGCCAGGTACGCCTTGGCGAACTCCGGCCCGAACAGCACCGCCGTCAGCTCCCGCTCCTCCTCCAGGAAGGCCCGGTGCTGCTCCGAATAGCGCGCCCACCGCTTCGAGAGGCTGAAGGGCCACATCCCGCCGATCTCCGCCTCCAGCGTCTCCGGGCTCAGCCGGTGCAGCAGCCCCTTCACGCCCTCGCGCATGCCGTTGAGCAGGGCGATCTGATGGATCATCACGTCCACGAAGCCGCCCATGAGCTCCTGCACCCGCCCGGCGCTCTCCGCCACCTTGAAGTCCAGCAGGTAGCGGAGGATCTCGCGCGTGCTGCGCATGCGGATGAGCGGGTTCTCCTCGTTGGTGACGGGCACCGCCATCTGCTGGCCGAACTGATCGTGCCCCTGGCGCAGCTCGATGAAGGCCCGCCCGAACGTCTCCAGCACATCCGCCAGGTGCTCCAGGAAGCGCTCGATGTCCGCCTCGGACTGCAGCCCGCGGTTGTCCGGCAGGTAGGAGCGGACGAACCGGTTCAGCAGCTCCCGCGACGCCACATCCATCCGCTGGGCCGGCCCCGAGGCCGCCGCGCCGGGCCCCGCGCTGGCGGGCTCCGGGTGGACCGGCCGCCCCACGTTCTTGGCGATCTCCTGGAACGCCGGCTCCTGCGCCATCTCGGGCATCCGCCGCAAGAGCTGGGCGATCAGCTGGCCCCGATCCTGCTCCGGCAGCGTGTCCACCCCCTTGGCCAGCCCCTGCTGCAGCATCTTCCAGGCGGTGCGGTAGGCGTTGTACAGCGGCACCAGCTGCTGGATGGTGTTCTGCAGCGCCGCGGCCCCGCCCGGCGCCTGGGGCAGCACCTGGACGCTGCTCATCGTCCGCTTCCTCGCCGCCGGGGCCGCGGGCACGAACGCCGGCTTGCGCGGCGGCTCCGGCTCGTCTTGCGAGACCGTCCTCAGATCCAGGTTCGTCGCCTCGTCGCTGGGATCCTCGTCCCCCATCGCCGGGGCGATGATCGTCCGCGGGCTCTGCTCCAGCTGCTCCTCCCGCTCATTCTCCAGGAGCATGTCGAGGCTGGGCAGCAGCGTGGTGCGCACCTCCGGCTTGCGCTCCTGGACCGGGGTGGGCTTGAAGCTGAGCGCCTCGCCCTTGATGTCGGCCAGCGCCCGGAACTGCGTCAGCCGGGACGAGGTGTCCTTGACCGCCTTGGAGTCCCTGGAGAAGTGGAACTGGATGGAGCCGATGGTGACCTCCATCCCCGGCTTGACCCTCGCCGGCACGTTCTTGTCGATGCGCTTGCCCCCGACGGTGACGCCGTTGGTGGACCCCAGATCCACGATGGAGATGGAGCCCTTGTCGAAGCGCACCAGCGCGTGGAACAGCGACACGAAGGGGCGGGTGATGGGGATGTCGTTGAGCTGGTTGCGGCCGATGCGCACCGGGGACGTCGTGAAGACGTACTGCTTCTCCATCGGCGGATGGGACTCCACGTCCTTGAGGCGGATCACCAGGGGAAGCATGGCCTTCTCCTATGCCGAACGGCGGAGGCAGCCAAGGGGGTGCCTCGCGAAGAGCAAGCGGGTGCGCAACCGGGGGCCTCCGATCCCCCGGAGCCCCCCTTTTTACGCTTCCCAGAGCGCGCTGTCCCCTTCATTACGCGTGGGAGAAGGCCAGATCCCAGTCCCCGCTGGGGCTGAGCCCCACGCGCAGCTGGGTAGGCGTCGTCCCGCTCGCCAGGTGCTCGAGCAGCTCTCGCGACAGCTGGGGCATCAGCGAGGCGCGCAGCACGTGATCCACGTTGCGGGCGCCCGAGTCCATGTCCGTGCACCGCCGGGCGAACTCCTCGATGACCTCCGGGGCGAACTCCGTCTTGATGCGGTGGGAGGTGTGCAGCCGGCCCGCCAGGGAGTTGAGCTTCATGGCCGCGATGTCCTTGAGGATGTCGCGCGAGATGGGGACGTAGGGCACCACGCTCATGCGGGCCAGCAGCGCCGGCTTGAAGTGCTTGGTGAGCGCCGGCTTGATCGCGTCTCGCACCGCCTCGATGGTGGGCGGCTCGGGCTGCTGGAACATCTGCGTGATGACGTCCGTGGCCAGGTTGCTGGTGAGGATGACGACGGTGTTCTTGAAGTCCACCGTGCGGCCCTCGCCGTCGTTGAGCACGCCCTTGTCGAACACCTGGTAGAAGAGGTTGAGCACCTCCGGGTCCGCCTTCTCGCACTCATCCAACAGCACCACGGAGTAGGGCCGCTGCCGCACCGCCTCCGTCAGCATGCCGCCCTCGCCGTAGCCCACGTAGCCCGGGGGCGAGCCGATCAGGCGCGACACGGTGTGCTTCTCCTGGAACTCCGACATGTTGATCGTCGTCAGGAAGCGCTCGCCGCCGTAGAGGGCGTCCGCCAGCGCCAGCGCCGTCTCCGTCTTGCCCACGCCGCTGGTGCCCACGAAGAGCAGCACGCCGATGGGGGTGCTCGGGTTGCGGATGCCCGCGGTGGAGGCGCGCACCGTCTCCGCCACCGTGCGCAGCGCCATGTCCTGCCCGCGCACGCGGCTGCGCAGCGTGTCCTCCAGGTTGAGCACCGCGTTCAGCGTGCCCGAGCGCATCTTGCCCACCGGGATGCCCGTCCAGCTGGCCACCACCCGGGCCACCACGTCCGCGTCCACGTCCGCGTGCACCATGGCGGACTCGCCCTGCACGCGCTTGAGGGCCTCGCGGGCCTCGGTCACCTTGGCCTTGAGCGCGTCCTTCTCGGCCGCCTCCTTGGCCGCGTCCAGCTCCGCCTGGGCCTTCTTCAGCGCGTCCACCGCGCCGCGCTGCTCCTCCCAGTGCGCGCGCAGGGTGGCCACCTGGTCCTGCAGGGCCTTCAGCCGCTCCTCCACCGTGGGGCCGTCCTCCGGCGGTGGCGTCTGGCCCGAGGCCAGCTCGCGCTCCCGGGCGGCCTTCTCGCTCTCCAGGGAGGCCAGCTTCGCCTCCAGCTCCACCAGCTCGTCCGGCCGCGCGCTCTGCTCCAGCTTCACCCGCGCCGCCGCCGTGTCGAGCAGGTCCACCGCCTTGTCCGGCAGCTGCCGGCCGGAGATGTAGCGGTGCGACAGCTCCACCGCCGCCACCACCGCCTCCTCGCGGATGGTGACGTTATGGGCCTTCTCGTAGGTGGGCCGCAGGCCGCGGATCATCAGCACCGCGTCCTGCTCCGAGGGCTCGTCCACCTTCACCGGCTGGAAGCGACGCTCCAGGGCCGGATCCTTCTCGAAGTACTTCTTGTACTCGGACCAGGTGGTGGCGGCCACGGTGCGCAGCTCGCCGCGCGCCAGCTCCGGCTTGAGCAGGTTCGCCGCGTCACCGCCGCCCTGCGGCCCACCCGCGCCGATCAGCGTGTGCGCCTCATCAATGAAGAGGATGATCGGCTTGGGCGAGGCCTTCACCTCGGAGATGACGGCCTTGAGCCGGTTCTCGAACTCGCCCTTCACGCCCGCGCCCGCCTGCAGCAGGCCCAGATCCAGCCCCAGCACGTCGAAGTTCTTCAGCGACTCGGGCACGTCTCCCAGGGCGATGGCGCGCGCCAGGCCCTCCACCAGCGCCGTCTTGCCCACGCCGGGCTCGCCCACGATGATCGGGTTGTTCTTGCGCCGCCGGGACAGCACGTCGATCACCTGGCGGATCTCCCGATCACGGCCGAAGATCGGATCGATCTTCCCGTCGCGCGCCTTCGCCGTGAACGAGGTGGTGAAGCGCGAGAGCGCGTCCTCGCCCCGAGGCGCTGCGGCACCACCCGCCGGCGCGGCGCCCGTGCCCGCCGCGGCCACCTCCGCCGCCTCCTTGGAGCGGCTGACGATCTCCTCGAAGGCCTTCTTGAGCGCCTCGGTGGAGATGGCGTCCAGCTCCGGGTACGACTCGGCCGAGTAGCGGGCGGAGCGGGCGATCCACTGCGCCATCAGCGCGCCCGAGCGCAGGCGCAGCGCCCCGTGCTCCAGCGAGGCCAGCAGCCACGCATCCTCGAACCACTGGAAGAGGCTCTCGGAGAACACCGGCCGCCCGGCGTTGCCGGTGCGCAGCCCGCGCAGCGTGTCCTCCACCCGCGCGATCACCTGGGTCCGATCCACCTGGAACTGGCGGAGGATGAGCGAGGCCTCGCCCTCCTCGTCGTCCAGCAGCCCCCGCAGCATGTGCTCGGGGACGATCTCGTAGCAGCGGGCGGTGCTGGCCCGGGAGACGGCTCCTTCCAGCATGCGCGTGGCAGTGGAAGTGAGTCGCCGGACGAGGGTCTTCGGTTCAACGCGCATCAGGTGGCTCCTCTACGGGGTTTCGAGAAAGGGTTGCAGGCTCAAGGGCTGGCCGGGGCCTCGCTCCCGGCGGCCTGCGGCAGCGGGACGATCCGCGTCCTCAAGCGGGGAACTGCGGAGCGACGGCCGCCCAGGTAGGTGTTGCGCCCGAGCCGGGCGGGAGACTTCATCTTCAGCTGGAAGGCGCCCAGCACGTCCTCGCGCACACCCAGCTCCAGGGCGCACTCGAGCGGATCTCGCACCACCAGCGTCACCACCTCGCGGACCAGCGGGCTCAGATCCCCCTCGGGCAGCAGGCGGTGGTAGGTGGCCCCATCCAGCGGGGCGATGCCGATGATGAACTTCCCGGCGCGATCGAACAGCCGCCCGCCCAGCATCGAGGTGCGGCCCAGGTGCGAGTTGAGCTTGCCCAGCATCATCCGCTGCTCGGGCTCCACCTCCACCCAGCTCCCCTCGAACTGCTTGAGGGTGACGCGGGCCTCGCCCAGATCCTCACGCAGCACGTCCGAGAGCGCCAGCTCCAGCGTCCGCGCCGTGCGGGCCCGGGTGGACAGCAGGGGCGCCAGCCGCAGCAGCTGGGGCACGGACAGCCCCACCGCGGGGCCGCGCTCATAGGTGTCCAGGCCCGTGAGCGCCAGCACCCGCCGGGACCACACGTCGTCCCCGGCGCGCGTCGTCTCCGCCTCGGGCGTGTAGCGCGACAGCGCCCGGTACAGCAGCGACAGCAGGCGGTGATGGAAGAGATCCAGGAACTGCCGCCGCAGGGGCCGGTCCGGATCCTCCTGGGCGATCTCCTCGACCATGTAGCCCGGCAGCGGAGAGGAGGCGCCGGTGAGCCCCAGGAAGGTGGTGACCACCTCGAAGACGTGCTTGGGGCCGCCCTGCTGCACGCCCCACTCTTCCTTGCGAGGCACCAGCCGCACCTGGCTCACGTCCCCGGCGCTGAAGACGAGCGACGGATCATGCTTGAAGCGGATGGCCTCCTCGGAGGGAGGGCCGTCGCCGCCCACGCGCACCGCGCTGGCCGTGAGCCGCTCCAGCAGGGCCACCAGCGAGGCGAACCGCACGTCCCCCGCCGTGAAGTCGAGCGTCGCGTCCAGCCGGAAGCGGACCGTCTGGTCGCCCCCGCCCTGCGCGCGCACCTGCATCGCGCCGGACGTCAACCGCTCCAGCCGAGTGGCCAGAGAGAGGGTCGCGAGCTCCCCGGGCTCCTCGTCCGGCTCCTCCTGGCTCATACGATCGGCTGACGGCCGTTGCGCGGGGCCCACCGGTACTCCACCTGAGAGGGTTGGATGCGGATCAACAGCTCGCTGAAGGCGTTCAGGCTCACGTAGGACGCGAACATCTCGTCCAGCACGCAGCCGAAGAGGAAGGCATCTCCCAGCCCGTTGAAGCCGGACTCCTCGACATCAATCATCACCTGGGCGCCGCGCACGGGTGCGCCCTGCAGGAAGCGCGTGGCGGCCTTGCCCGTCACGCTCCGGAGCGAGTCGATCCGGAGCTGGTTGGCCCGCGCGGCCGGCTGGTCCGCCGTCGTCTGGAAGTTGTACAGATCCAGCACCGCCTTCAGCGCCCCAGGATCCATCAGCGAGCGCTGGTTCAGCGCCAGGTGCGACAGCAGCCGCCAGTGCAGCTCCGAGCCCAGCGGCGGACGCACCGGCTTGGTCACTGCGATGATGTTGCGGAACTTCGCCGTCGTGGGGGACGCGGGCGTCGGCATGCTCAGGTCCCCCACCTGGAGGCGGGCGGGCAGCGAGCGGTTGGTGCACGTCAGATCAATGGAGAGCGTCTCCTCGGCCGCCGTGGGCGAGGCGTCCCGCGGGCTGCCCAGCGACAGGAGGGTGTCGATCCCGTCGTTCAGCGGCGAAAGCCCACGCCGCAGCCGGAAGAAGCGCGCGTTCTCCCCGGCGTTGTGGGCGAAGTCGAAGAAGGGCCGGTAGTCCAGCCGATCGGTGCGCCCGGCCTGCAGGCCGGTGACGGTGTCCACCGAGTAGACCTCCATGTGCTCCGGATCCAGCCCGGAGGCGCGCAGCAGGTGCTCATGGCCCAGCGTGCCCACCCGGATCGGATCCGAGGACGTGGAGAAGAGGTTCACCACCGGTGCGCAGTGCAGCTTGAAGATGTCCTTGGGCACGCGCCCGGGCAGCGGCGGAGGCCGCTCGAACTCGAAGATCAGCTCCAGCCGCTGGCCGGTGATGGAGGAGGCCGCCTGCAGCCCCCTCACCTCGATGAAGAGGAACTTCTGCGGCAGCGTGAAGTACTCCTGCAGCATCCGGTAGCCTTCGGGCGCCCGGGCCGGCCACGGGATCAGCTCATCCTCCGGCGTGAAGCCCACCGCGTGCAGGTTGCCCGGCGCCAGGCGGACCGGCTCGCTGCCCGCCGCCCCGCGCGCCAGCACCCCCCGGCAGTGCCGCATCATCCACATCAGCAGCGTGGAGCTGACGGCCAGATCCCCGTTGATGAAGAGCGACAGCCCCTCCTCCTGGAAGATCTCGCCGCGCCCCTGCTCGGCCACCTGGAGCTGCACCCGCAGCACGGGCGCGGCCGGCGAGGACTGATCCAGCACCGTCTCCACCAGCGTGAGGGGCAGCAGATCCACCGGCCGCGTGGTGCGGAACACGCACGTCGTCCCCTCCACCGGCTTGGAGCCCACCTCCGCGCCAGCGGGGATCCGCGAGCGGCCGCGCAGCAGGCGCGCGTGCGGGGTGAACTCCACCACCGAGCACGAGGGCAGCACGCGCAGGTAGTGCGGCAGCAGCAGATCCACCAGGCCGTGGACCACCTCGGGCACCGCGTCGTCGATGCGCTCGCGGATGCGCGCCGTCAGGAACGCGAAGCCCTCCAGCAGCCGCTCCACGTCCGGATCGCCGCCACGCTCCACGAGCATGCCGGCCAGCGCGGGGTTGGCGCTGCCGAAGGCCTTCCCCATCTCCCTCAGGTATGCGAGCTCGCTCTGGTAGTACTTGCTGAACACCCGTGGCTCCCGCCTGTGGCTGGCACCTTCACCAGACCTCGACCTTGCCTCCCGGTGTCATCTGCGTCCGGAAGCGCAGCACGCCCCGGGCACTTCGATCCGCCGGCTGCGCGGTGATCTCGAACCGCAGCACCAACGGATCCTCGTCCGGCACATGGCGGACGCTGACGTTGCGCACGCGCGGCTCATACTCCAACACCGTGGCGCGGATGGCCGCCTGCAGCGTCTGGATGGCCGAGGGGAAGGCATGGACCAGGTCCGTGAAGTCCACCACCCCGAAGCCCGGCACCGTCGCCGAGTCCCCCTTGCGCGTGTTGAGCAACACCCGCAGGTGCTCGACGATGGAGGAGGTGACGTCCAAGCCTCGCGAGGACGTCCCCTCTTCCGACTCGATCCGTGACAGAAGTCCTCGTCCTGCCACTGTCGTGTCCTCTCTTCAACCCGGGGCCGCGCGCCCGCTTCAGCCCTGGCGCACGGCCCACGGAGGTGACTAGCGCTGCGCGTCCCAGGTGTCCCCGTGCGTCACGCCACCGTTGGTGTACGTCCACTCGATGGTGTGGAACACGAAGGTGACCTCCTCGAGCGGCGGCTCGGTGGAGGTGGCCGGGCTGAAGGAGTCCGGAGACAGCTGCTTGATGCTGGCGACGCGGCCCTTCTTGATGCTCACCGAGTAGAACTGCTCGGTGGTGCCGTCACCCGTGGGGTTGGGGCGGAAGAACTTGAACGTCCCTTCCACGGCCTGGTTCTCGCACAGCGCCTTCATCAGCAGCGGCGAGGACTTGTCGATGCGCTTGCGGATGAGCAGCGGGGTGTACTGGCGGCGGCCGGTGGCCAGGCTGGTGCCAGCCTCGCGCGCGGTGATGACGCCCTGCTCATAGTAGACGCACTCGATGGAACCCTCGCGCCCGAGGCTCACCTGGGTGCTGTCCCCCTTGATATCGGTCCCGTTCGCCTTGAGGAACAGGTGTACTGTCTCGGCCATCGCACTTCTCCTTCTTTCGCCTGCGTGACTGACTGCTCGCTACATTGAGCTGCTTCGAGGGCCCCCCTCCCAGGAGAGCCCGAATCTTCGATTGTAGCCGCCGGCTCCGACGACTCCGGCGACCTTCAGCGGACCGGGGGTTTTCCCCAGGGCTCCACCCCATCACTCCTTGTCGAGCTTGCCGACGAGGGACAGCGTGAAGGAAGCGCCCATGTACTTGAAGTGGGGGCGCACCGAGAGGTTACACCGGTACCAGCCCGGCTGCCCCTCCACGTCCTCCACCTTGATCCGGGCCGAGCGCAGCGGCCGCTTGGAGCGCACCGTCGGAGCCGGATCATCCATATCCGCCACGTACTGGCCGATCCACTGGTTCAGCTCGCGCTCCAGATCCGCGCGCTCCTTCCAGCTGCCGATCTGCTCGCGCTGCAGCACCTTCAGGTAGTGCGACAGGCGAGACATGATGAACATGTACGGAAGCTGCGTACCCAGGCGGTAGTTCGTCTCGGCGGCCTTGCCCTCGGGGCTGTTGCCGAAGAACTTGGGCTTCTGCACGGAGTTGGCCGAGAAGAAGGCGGCGTTGTCCGACTCCTTGCGGAACACCATGCCGATGAAGCCCTCCTCGGACAGCTCGTACTCGCGCCGCTCGGTGAGGAGCACCTCGGTGGGGATCTTCGTCTGGATCTCCCCCATGGCCTCGTACTGGTGCAGCGGCAGGCTCTCCACCGCGCCACCGGACTGCGGGCCGATGATGTTGGGGCACCAGCGGTACTTGGCGAACGAGTCCACCACGCGGCTGGTCAGCGCGATGGAGGCGTGCCCCCACAGGTAGCTGTCGTGCTTGCCGATGACTTCCTCGTTGAAGTTGAAGGACTTCACCGAGATCGTCTTCTCGCCGTAGGGCAGCCGCAGCAGGAAGCGCGGCATGGCCAGGCCCACGTAGCGCGCGTCCTCGCTCTCGCGGAAGCTGTGCCAGCGCGCGTACTGCGGACCCTCGAACAGCGACTTCAGGTCCTTGAGGCCCGGCAGCTTCAGGAAGGAGGTCTCCCCGAAGAACTCCGGCGACGCGTTGGCGATGAACGGCGTGTGCGCCATGGCGGCCACCGAGGCGCACTTCTGCAGCAGGGCGGTGTCCTCCGCGCCGGGCCCGAAGTCGAAGTTGGCGCAGATGGTGCCGTAGGGCTTGCCACCGAACACGCCGTACTCGTTGGAGTAGACCAGGCGGTACAGGCCGGACTTCACCGTCTCCGGCGCGTCCTCGAAGTCCGTGAGCAGATCTTCCTTGGTGGCATTGAGCATCTCCACCTTGATGTTCTCGCGGAAGTCCGTCCGGTCGATGAGGAACTTCAGGCCGCGCCAGGCGGACTCCAGCGCCTGGAACTTCGGGTGGTGGAGGATCTCGTTGACCTGCGCGCTCAGCCGCGCATCCACCTCCGCGATCATCGCGTCCACCAGGGCCTTGTCCACGCGCTCGGCGGTGCGGCCCGGCGCCAGCATCTCCGCGATGAAGGCCTGGACGCCCTTGCGAGCGACGTCATAGCCGTCGTCGCTGGGCTTCATCTTGGTCTCGGCCAGGATCTCATCGAGCAGGGATCCCTGGCCTTCGACTGTCGTTGCGGCGGCGGTATCCGCCTTGGCTTCAGTGCTCATCAGTGTTCACGCCTCTCTATGCTTGCGCGGCTGTTGCCCTACTCGGGCTTCTTGCCGTTTGCGCCCAGTCCCAGCTCGTCCATCAGCTTCTGGCGACCCTCGGTGTCCCCGAGCAGCCCCTGGATCTTCTTGCGGAAGGCCGGCACGTTGCCCAGCGGCCCCTTGAGGGCGTTGAGCGCGGCGCGCAGCTCCAGCAGCTGCTTGAGCTGGGGCACCTGGTTGACGATGCCCTCGGGGGTGAAGTCGGCCAGCGTCGAGAACTTCAGCGACACCGCCATCTCCGCGCCCTTCTCATGGGAGAGCTTGTCGTTGACGTTGATGTCCAGCGCGAGGTTCTGCTTGGTCATCACCTCGTTGAAGTTGGACTTGTCGATGTTGATCGGCGCCCGCTCCTCGACGGGGCGATCATCCTTGCGGCCGGTGTAATCCCCCACCATGAGGACCTTCAACGGCAGCTCGACCTCCGCCTGCGCGTTGCCGGTATCGGACTTGTAGACGATGTTGACGCGCTCTTTCGGCGCGACAGATCCTTCCTTGCTCACCTCATGACCTCCTGGTTGGGGACGACGTTATCCCGCGCGGACTCACCGTAAGAGGCCCCCCTCTCACAGAGACACCCTCAGGGCAGCACTGGGATCGATCAGGCACAGGCGATGATACCGGGCGTTGAACTCTGACACCAGCCCCTCCGGCGACTTCGGCGGGGGCTTGGAAACCCCTAATAGTCCCTCGAGGCACTCGGCCGCGAGCGCCGGCTCCCACGCGTCCAGCCCTCGCTCGGTCGCCTCTCGATCGAGCGCCTCGTAGAGCGCGCGAGCGACATTAGCCTGTCCGCTGGCCGCGCAAAGTTTTGCGAGGGCCAGCCTCGCCCTGAAGCGCTTGCGGCTGGAGGTGGCGCTCTCCACGCGCTTCTGGAGCAGGGCGATGGCGTCCGGCGCCTTGCCGCTGCCCAGGAGCTTGCGGGCCTCGGCCAGGGCCGCCGCCTCGTCGTCCGTCCCCTCCCCTCCCGCCTTGCTGACCGCGGCTCCTCCGCCAGCGGCGGGTGGGGCCAGCTCCGACTCGAGCCACGCGCGCGTCTCGCCGCTGGCCGTGGGCGAGCCATCTCCGAACATGAGCTTGGGCACCGCGGGCATGCGCTTGAGCCACGCCCCCAGCTCCACCAGCAGGGACTGGCGCGCCGGCTGGTAGGTGGGGCCCAGCTCCGCCAGCGCCCGGGCGCTGAGGTAGTGCAGGTCCACCCAGAAGCGGTGCTGCAGGAGGGCGGACTCGGCCTCCTCCAGCACCTCCGCCCACTTGCCGTTGGCCGCCATCTTCTCCAGCTGCGTGCGCATCGCGGCGGGCGGCGCGGGGATCGACGTCTTCCCGCTGGCGTCCGCGGGCGGCGGCTGCACCAGGTGCAGGTACAGGCCCACGCGCAGCATCCGGTAGGACTGCGGATCGGTGGCGACGGCGCGCCGCAGCGTGCCCGCCGCGCTCGCCAGCGCCGAGCCCGTCTGGCGCAGGAAGTCCGTGGCGCCCTCCGCGCCGGCCATCGTCGCCACGGGTGGCGTGTCGATCGCGGCGGGGGGCGGCGCCGCCGGCGTGGCGGCAGGCGGCGGCGGGGCCGCGGTGGCGGGCTTCGCCTGAGGAGGAGGCGGCGGCGGGGGCGGCGGGGCCTCCGCGGGCAGCGAAGCCTTGAGGCGCTGGACGCTCTCGAGCAGCGGCCGGACCGCGGGGCCGTTGGCCTCGAACTTCTGCCGCGCCACCTCGGCCAGCCGCGCGGCGGCGACATCGAGCGCCTCCACGCGCTCGCGCGCGCTGGCGTCCACCTGCAGATCGGGCAGCGTCTGGGACGCGCGCTCGATCAGCCAGCCCAGCGCGTTGGCGCGGCCGCGCATGCGCGCCAGCTCCGGGAAGAGGCCCGGCCAGTACCGGTCCATCATCTCGGAGACGACGACCAGGCCGGTGGCCAGCCCATCAATGCCCTGCGTCTGGTACAGGCCGAAGGCCAGGTACGTGGCGATGCGCAGATCCTTGGAGACGCTCTGGAGCACCTTCCCGCCGGAGTCGAGCACCATGGCCCAGTCCACGGCCCCGCCCGTCACCGACTCGAGCTTGGCCATCTCGGCGATGACGGCCTCGTACTGAGGGTTCGTCTTCGCCGCGGCGCCGGCCGGAGCCGCCGCGGAGACGGGCTCGATCCAGGTCTTCGCCTTCTCACGGAGTTCTTCGATCGAGATTGCCATGTCAGCTCCCGCCCGCCCCTCAGCTCGAGAACGCGAGGATCAGCGCCTCGGCCGTCGAGCTCTCCTCGTCAAGGGCGCGCCGCTGGACGACGTTGAGCGATCCCTTCGCGGTCTGGATGGCGTTGGCCGCCTTGGTGCGCAGGGGCCACACCTTCATGCTGGAGTGATCGGGCCTGGCCAGGTGCATCAGCAAGGACGAGGGCGGCGGCCCGAGCGACACCAGCAGCCGCGGGTTGGGCCCGAAGTGCCAGAACAGCGCCGGGGAGGACGCGCGCCACACCAGGAGCCGGCGCGCCATCTCCACCCACGGGAAGGGCCCCATCTCCTCGGGGAAGGGGCAGTCCAGCGTCACCCCCGGCTTGGCGGCCTCCTTGCCTCGCTCGGCGGCGCACGCCATCAGGAAGGTGCGGAACGCGTAGTACTGGGCATCCGGGGCGGCCCCATTCCCGATGAACTGCTTCACCAGCGTCGAGGCCGGCATCGCCTGCACCCTGCGCCGGTAGGTCTCCGCGGCGGCCGAGTCCCCGCTCGCGTGAGCCCCCAGCGCCTCCACCCGCTTGCCCAGCTCGTCCGCGGACAGCTTCGCCGCGTCCGCCAGCAGCTGGCGCGCCCCGGCATAGAAGGCCTGGTGGGAGCCATGCAGCGTGGGCGAGTTGCCCGACACCGGGCCCACGTCCACCGGCACGTAGACGGTGAGCGGGAAGTGGCGCCCCACCTTGTCGGTGCTGGGGGCCATCATCCCCACCAGCGCCTGGCGTCCGCCGGGCGCGGTGAAGACGAAGCAGATCGGCTCGGCAGGCAGGGTGAGGTTGGCACGCCGGACGGCCTCGTGCCCCTCCTCCAGCCACTTGTGGAACTGCTGCGAGACGGGATCCACCGCGTTCCAGCGGATGAAGTCCCCCTGACAGGGCGCCTTGCCCAGCAGCGCCACGGCGTTTGGCTTTACCCCGAACATCCAGCCCCCCTTCCGATCGTCCGCGGCGGCACCACGCCAGCCGCGCGGAATGGCTGAAGCATCCCCGTCCCCGGCCCCGGAGAGGTGCCGAAGAACGGCGTGGCGGTACGCGCGGGGCGGAAGTCGATCACCACGTCCGCGCCCACCGAAGGCATCTTCCACGTCACCGAGAACACGCGCGCGCCCCGGTCCACGTGGGGCGCCCCCGCCTCCATCAGGCGGAACAGGCCCCACTCGCCCTCCTGATCCAGCGTCTCCACCTGGCCGCGGTTGTTGCGCACCTTGATGAAGGCCCCGGACTTCTTGCCGTCCCCGGGCCAGCGGAACGCGTGCCACTCCTCGGGGCCGTTCTTGTACTCCACCGAGGTGCCATCCACCGCGAAGGTGATGGAGGCCAGCTGCGGCGAGGGGCGGATGTGGATGGTGAAGTTCACCCCGGGCTCGGGGTTGCCGGGCGAGAACAGCGAGGTGGAGATGTCATCCGAGCGCTTGAGGAAGGTGAACAGCGCCGAGTGGAACGAGGCGCCGCCCACGCCGCGCACGGCCTTGTAGCTGGAGCCCGCCTTGCGCACGTTCTCCTTGAGCGAGGCGGCGTAGAAGCCCCACACCGTGCCGCTGTCCGGCCGGTAGAAGTCCCCCACGTCCGCCAGCGCCGCGTCATGCCCCGTCTTGTTGAACGGGTAGCGGTTGAGCAGGTTGAGCTTGAAGGGATCCGACACCTCGCTGCACCAGGCCTGGTTGAGCTCTCCGCCCACCGCGCCGCTGACGGCGCTGGAGGCCACCTCCAGCGGCGGCATCAGCACCTTGTTGAGGAACGGCCGGATGTTGGGATCCTCCTGGCCGTTGATGAGCGACTGGATGGACACCTTCGCGGTGGACAGGCGCGCCACCAGCGCCTTGTTCTCCGCGGGGTTCTCCACGAACTGGCGGAGCGCGTCCCGCACGAACACCAGCTGCTCCTGGTACAGATCCAGCTGGACGGACTCGGGCGCCGCGTCCTCCGTGGCGGGCTTGGGCGGCACGCCGAACTTCACCAGCGCGTCGAACGCGGCCTGCACGTGGAGCGCGCTGTACTGGATCTCCCCCGTCTCCTCGCCACCCTGGACGAACCTGGCGCCCACCGCCATCGCGTCCTTCTGGTTCTTGGACGCCTTCTTCTGGAACACGTCCGTGATCTTCTTGAGCGCGTCCTCGCTGGCCTCCTCCGCGGCGCTCTTGTTCGGCAGCTTGACGTTGTACGAGAGGGCCTGGAACAGGCGCGCCAGCGGCGGCGGCTTGCCGCGGGTGAACTCCTCCAGCTCCGCGAGCACCTCGGGCTGCCCGCTCGGCCGCTGCACCTCGATGGAGTCCAGGAAGGCCTGCCACTCGTTGATGTACGACTCGAAGTAGCGCGACTCCAGCCGCTTGATCTGGCGCTCGATCTCCGCGTCCGGGGTGTTCTTCGTGTCCCGGTTGAGCACCCAGAGATCCGCGTTCTGCAGCGGATTCTCCAGCCGCTCGCGCACCAGCTTGTCCCAGCCCTTGCGCGTGAAGGCGCTGCGGATCAGGCCCTTGGACTTGATGTTGGCGGTGGTGCCCCCCAGGATGCTGGAGAGCTTCAGATCGAACTCGCGCCCCGTGTCCGCGATGATCTGGTTGAGCAGCAGCTGCTCGAAGGGGAGCTTGCCCAGCGCCAGCCGCGTGTCATTGATGATCTTGTCGTTGCGCTTGAAGGCCAGCGACGGATCCTGGGCCAGCAGCTTCACGTAGAGATCCAGGTGCTCGGCGAGCATGCCCTGGCGCTCCTTGCTCTCCGCGAAGCCGGAGCGGTTGCTCCAGCGCTCGCCCAGGTGGTTGACGATCCACGCGCGCTCGGCCTCGCCGATCGGCGGCTCCGCCTCGGTGCGCGGCCCTGTCAGGAAGAGGTTCAGCTTGAGCAGGCTGAAGAAGCGCGCGTACTCCCGCTCGTCCGGCGCGCTGCCCTCCTCGCCCGCGTGCTTCTTGGCGAAGGACGTCAGCTCCTTCATGTCCTGCAGCAGGATGGGCTCCACGAAGGTGCGCCGGACGGCCGCGCCGTAGAACTTGCTCAGCGGCTCGAAGAGCGCGTCCCCGCTGTACATGCCGAACCGCATCCCCGTGGGCGGCCCCTCGAGCCGGTTCTTGCGCAGCTCGTCGATCCGGTTGCTCAGCACCTTCAGATCCTCCACCGCGATGGAGGCGGTGGAGGCGGCGCTGCCGCTGCCCTGCTGCGCCAGGAAGAGCTTGCGGGTGTCCTGGATCAGCTCCCGGTTCTGGAAGAAGGCGATCGTCGGGAACAGGAGGATCAGCACCGCCACCAGCAGCGCGCCGCCCGCATACGCGTACTGCAGCTGGCGCTGGCGCCGATCCTCGGAGGTGCTCTGCACCGCCAGATCCTGATCCGGGAAGATGACGTTGGCGAAGACGTCCCGCAGGAAGTAGCTGCGTGACTCCACCGCGGAGCTGGAGCTCGTCGGCAGCGCGCTGCGGATGCCGAAGGCGTCCGCCATCGCGTTCATCACGCGATCGATCGGGCTGCCCTCCTGCGTGCCGCTGGTGAAGTACACCCCGCGCATCACCGGCGTGTCCTGGTACACGTTCTCCGCGAAGAGCGTCTGCACCATCGCCGCGATGTTCTCGCGCAGCCCGTCGAACTGCTGCGGGAAGCGGTAGATGCGCTCGCGCGTCTCCGGGTGGCGCTCCTGGCCCATCCGCTGGATGGAGCGCTGCTCCACCACCTCGGACAGCTCCGAGAAGCGCTCCTTGAAGATCTCTCCCAGATCCTCGCCCTTGTCCGCCACCGGGGTGGTGAAGCCCCAGATCTGGCCGCGGTCGGACTTGGACAGATCGCCGAAGATGTCCACGAAGCCAGCCAGCAGGTCGCACTTGGTGAACAGCAGGTAGACGGGGACGATCATCTTCAATCGCTCCATCACCTCGTCCACGCGCTCGCGCAGCCGCTGCGCCAGCTGGATCGTCTCCTCCTCGTCGATGCCGATGATGTCGCCCACGCTGACCGCGACGATGAGGCCGTTGACCGGCTTCTTCGCGCGGTTGCGCTTGAGCATGTCCAGGAACGAGAACCACTCGTCCCGATCATCCTCCTCGGTGGTGTAGCGGCCGGCGGTGTCGAGGATGACGGCCTCGTTGGTGAGCCACCACTCGCAGTTGCGCGTGCCGCCCACGCCCTTCACGCCGCCGCCGCGCGCGGACAGGTACGGGAACTTGATGCCCGAGTTGCGCAGCGCCGTGCTCTTCCCGGAGCCCGGCGGGCCGATGATCATGTACCAGGGCAGGACGGAGAGGGCCTCCTTGCCGCCCCGGCCCCGCGCCAGCTTGGAGGACTTGAGCGAGGCGATGGCCTTGGCGAACTCGGCCTGCATCGCCTGGACCTCTTCCTGCAGGTCCGGCCGGGCGTTCTGGGCATCCGCGGAGGCCTGGGCCGCCAGCGCCTTCTCGATGTCACCCGCGGCCTTGGCGGCCTTGATGTGCCGCATCGCGACGATCGCGATCAGCACCAGGATGATGAGGGTGGTCGCCGCGATGGCGATCCAGATCGGCAGCTGGAACACCAGGACGACCGCCCAGAGGGCCGCGGCCACCAGCGCGGCAATGATGTACTTGAACATCCGCGGGCTCCGTCAGGGCTGGGCAGGTGTGGAAGAAGTGGTAGAGGCGGCCTCGATCTCCTCGACGAGCGAGGAGGTGCTGCTGCTCATCCCGAGCCGCAGCCCGCCGTAGACCAGCAGCGCGAAGGCGACGACGCCGCCGGAGATGGCCAGCAGCGGCAAGGTCCGCTTGGCCGTCCTCAGGCTGCCCCCGGGGCGCTCCCCGCTGGGCGACAGCGTCTCCGTGTCGAACTTGAAGGAGGGCGCCAGATCCCGCTGGAGCTGCTCGATGAGCTGCATCAGCTCCAGCTCGCCGCCGCGCACCCGGTAGCGGCCCTGGAAGCCGAACACCAGGCACAGGTAGTAGGCGCGCAGCGCCTCCGTGCGCCGGGGATCCCTGCGGATCTCCTGGAGCTTGGTGAAGAAGCCCTCGCCGGCGCGGTTCTCCTTGAAGTACTGGAACTGCAGCAGGTTGCCCAGCCAGTAGTCTCGGAACTCGTCGGACTTGCTCAGGGCCAGCTCGTCCGCGAGCGCCACCAGGGCGTAGGCGATGTCATCCACGTCCTGCTGGGGCAGCCCCTCGTCCCGGGCTTTGCGCATCATGTCGCTGACGAAGGAGCGCAGGCGCTGCTGGACCTGCTCCGGGGAGGGCAGATCCGCGGGCTCCGCCTGGCGGATCTGCAGCAGCGCGCCGAAGCAGTCCTTGGTGATGAGGTTGAGTCGATCCATGTGTCAGCGCCCCCTGCTGCCTTCCTTCTTGCCGGGCACGGCCATCAGCTCCAGCTTCGTCCGCGTGGGATCGAAGGGCTGAGGCAGGTAGATGGCGAGCGTCTGATCCTTGATCGCGTCCTTCCAGTACCGATCCGTGATGTTGAGCGAGAAGTAGACGACCTTCGGCTTGACGGGGATCTCCGGAGGCGGCCGGAACGTCACCTCCAGGGGCACGCCGGGCGTGGCGGCCTGGATGATGTTGTGGATCTCGTCCCAGCTGGCGATCTTCGCCAGGGCCGGGAGCTGATCGGCCGTCTGCTGCTCGGGCAGCTCGCTCTTCACCGCGAGGATGAAGTGGCTGCAGCGCGGCAGCCGCTCGTCCTCCAGCCGCCCCAGGTGCATGCCGTCCTTGCGGGACTCCAGCGCCACGGCGATGGACTGATCCAGCGCCACCGAGCGCAGCAGCCCGTCCAGCCGCACGAAGAGCCCCTCGAAGGTGGCGCGCAGGTTGGTGTACAGGAACTTGGGCAGGTTGGCCGGATCCGCGTCCGCGGAGAAGGTGGACAGCTGCCCGGCGGCCTGGCTCAGCAGCAGGTAGAGGAACTGCGGAGACATGTCCGCCGCCTCCACCGCGTGGGCCACCTGGGGGATCAGCCCGTTGAGCGCGCTGAGCTGGAGGAACTTCGTCACGTCCGCGCCGGTGAACTCCAGCGAGGCCTCGTCCCGGTGGCGCCGCGTGTCGGCCAGCTCCCGCTGCTTGCCGTGCATGGACTTGAGCAGGTTGCGCAGGCTGGCGAGGATGTAGGGCGAGGCGGAGATCCGCAGGCACGGGGGGATGTAGGTGGGCGACAGCGTCGCCGCGCCCGTCTTGTCCCGCACCAGCTCCGCGATCTTGATGACCTCGTAGTCCTCGCGTGGCTCGGTGCCGAAGAGGAAGCGGATGTTGCGGTGCGCGAAGGCCACCGAGGCCACCGACTCGGTGGTGATCAGATCCGCCACGGAGCGGTTCACCACGCGGAAGCGCGGCGAGGTGGTGGAGCCGTTCGGATCGCCATAGCTGGCCACCCCGTCCCGCTCGCGCGCCAGGCCCAGGTACACGTCCAGCGACTTCTTCGAGGCGCCGAAGTGCTCCTCGATGGGGCGGGCCTGGGGCTCCTCCGGCTGGCCGCGCTCGAACGTCACGGGCAGGCCGTCCGGGAGGATGCCGAAGAAGCGCAGCAGCTGGAACTGCCCGCTCGCCAGCGCCTTCTCGTCCACCTCCATCTCCACCACGCCCCAGTCATAGGGCGACAGCGCCCCGAGCCGGGCCGCCAGCAGGGACTCATGGTAGAGATCCGCCTGCTGCAGGTGCTGGGGATTCATGAACATCCCCTCGGACCACACGACACGCTGAGGAATCTTCATCCTCTCCCCTCCGCCCTGCCCCGAGCCTCGACTCGGTAATCCTCGAGATAGAAATGAAGCGCCGGCGGCCGATGCCCCGGCTTCTTCGCGGCGGCGCAGAGCTCGGGCGTCACCTCCGGCAGCCGCTGGATCGAACGCCACACCTGGCCCGCGGGCCGGCGGAACACGCCGAGCACGACGACGAACGTCGCGTCCGGCTCCCGCTTGAGCTGCCGCGTCAACGTCTGCCCGGGCTCGAGCGTCAGCTCGTCCATGGCGAGCAGATCGTCCTCGAGCACCTCCTTGGACCGCTGCCACACGTCCTGGAACTCCGCCGCTTCCAGCCGGCGCACATCCTTGAGCTGGAGCACCTGGACGATGGTCGACAGGGAGTTACCCCGGTCGTCCGGATTGAGACGTTCACTGGCTTCCAGGAGCACGGCCAGCGGAGGTGGCTCCTTGCATGGCTCGGGCGGTGGCGTGGTTGCACATGCACCCACACAGACCGCGAGCCCCAGCGTAAGCGCCACCCGCACGCCGCATCCCCCCCAGCTGTCCCAGACCTGCTGCCGCCTCCTGGCCAGCATGCAAACCCCTGTCAGAGCACGTAGAAAGCGGGTGAACGCTGCCACAGCCATACGTTCAGTTCAAGGCAGCGTCCGGATTTGGCGGGCGCCCCCTCGGGAGACACTTTCCGAGCAGGTCGCCAGCCGGCGGCCCCTGGCTGGACGCGCTGCGTCGGGGCCGCGCGCGAGCGACTCGCCAGCGCCTCAGAGGGAGATGCGACGCCACGCGTCAGGAGAGAGGCCCCCGGGAGGCTTCTCTCGGGCGATGGAGGGGATGTGGAGGTAGTCCTCCTCCGTCGCCAGACCTCGGGCGTCGGCCAGCCGCACCAGGGCCAGCCCCTCCACGGACAGCATCCCCTCCGTGAAGCGCAGCTCCTCGGGGATGCCGTCCTCCTGGGCCAGGGCCTCGTAGTGATCATTGCGCTCGGAGAGGAAGCGCTCGAGCGACTGCCCGAAGGCCTCCTCGTCGTTCTCCAGCAGGGCCCGGCAGAGCTCCAGGCGGATGTCGTCCGCGTCCTGCAGCGCCTTCTCATAGCGCGCGAGCAGCGCCTTGCAGTCCGTGGCGGAGGCGCGCAGGAAGAGGTGCTGCATGAGGAACTCGACGAAGAGGAAGTCCTCCTCGTACTCCTCGCCCTGCACCCACGTGCGGCGGGAGTGGCGCGCGATCAGGGCCGCCCCTTCCAGATCCCAGGCCGAGAGGGCGTCGAAGAACGGCAGGGACCGGCTCGTCCGCTTGAGGGAGTCATCGGCGCGCGACAGGAAGTGCGCGAAGGCCCTGCCGCTCTGGTGCAGCCGGAGGTGGAGCTCGCGGGGGTTGGCGGTGAGGAAGAACTCCCCGATGCCCGCGATGCGGAAGTTCTGGCAGAAGGTGAGGATGGCGCGGAGCGTGCACCGGTTGCTGAGCACCTCTGGCAGCAGCTCCTCCTGGTTCTCGGCCAGGGCATTGCTCACGAAGACGGGCAGGAACTGGGAGGTCATCTAGGTGGCACCCACCTGGAGCGAGAGGCAGCCCACCTCTCCCCCATCGGAGCTGGAGATTACCAACGCATGGTTCGCCCGGGTGTGTCCCCGGGACAGCTCGTGGACGGCGAGGCACACCCCGAGCGCGCCGCTGGCCGCGCCGGTCTCCCCCACCGAGACGCACGGCAGGCGCAGGCGCGGCTCCTCCACCCGGCCAGCCAGGCGCACCTGGGCGCTGCCCCACTCCATGGCGCGCCACGTCTCGCCGTTGAGGTCCGAGTAGACATCCCCGCCGAAGGCCCCCGTGGGCTGGGCCTTCTCGAGCGCCTCCAGGAGGCACGCCGCCAGCGCCGCGCCCGTGTTCGGCTTTCGGGAGAGGAAGGCGTTCGGCTCCAGGCCGGTGGCGACGCCGGTGAGGAACACCGGAGCCCTGGCCTCGCGTCGGGTGGCGCTCGCCCCGGTCTCCAGCAGGAGGCACGCGCCGGCCTCTCCCGGGCTCAGCCCCGTCGGCGCCACCTCTGTCTTCAGGCGCCTGGAGGACGCGAGCCACTGCAGGGTGAGCGGATCCAGGTAGGAGTCCACGGCGACGATCAGCACTCGCTCGAGGCCGCCGCGCGTCAGCCACTCCAGGCCGCGCTTCGCGGCGGCCGCCGTCCCCGCGTGCCCCTGACTGATGATCTCCAGGTGCTGCGGGCTCAGCGGAAGCTCGAGCATGTCCCACAGCGGCGCGAGGAAGGCCTCTCGGAGCGTCGCCTCCGCCGCCCCCTGATCCTCCTCCTGGAAGCGAGGGCCATGGGGCTGCGCAGTGACCGCGATCAGCCCCGTCTTCTGCCAGAACCGGGCGTCCTCCCGGCCGGGGAGGCCTGGCACGCGCAGCAGATCCCGCGCGGCGCCTCGCGCGAGCCGGAGCCAGCACCCGCCGATGTTGAAGCCCTCCGTGTACCCCCGGATGGGGTAGCCCGTGATGGGCACCGGCTCCTGCTCCTCCTCATCCATCGCCTGGAAGTAGGAGATCCGCCGAGGGCGGGCGATGCCTGCCCGGATGGCCGCGCAGGAGGCCGGGGCGCTGCGTCCCACGGCCGTCACGAGTCCACAGCCCGAGATCACCACGGGCACGGCCCGAGCATCCACCCGCGGGAGGGAGGAAGACGGGCGCTTCACGGCCGTGGACGGACGCTGCGATGTCGTCGGACGGCTCATGTCGTGAACCACCGGGCGAAGGTGCGGCGAAGACTGTCAGCTCGCAGCTCCCGCGCGGCCTCGAGCTGCTTGCGCTGGACGCGAGCCCAGGCCCCTGGCTCGAGCCGACAGGCGTCCCGGCTCCGGATGGCCAGCTCCCACCCCAGCACGGGCCGGCGGCGCATGGGGAGCTCCTCCATGAGCGCGGGGAGGAGCTCCGGCTTCACGGGCTTGCCCAGCAGGTAGCGCCCCCCCTCCTCGAAGTGGGAGCGCGCCTTCTGCCACCAGGCCTCGACGGCCTCCACGCGCACCTTGCCGGGCAGGGGCTCGGGGCCTGGGAGCACTCCCAGGGCATCCTCTTCCGACGCCTCCCCCTTCTCTTCCTGCGCCTCTTCTTCCTCCTCGCCCTCCGGCCACTCCTCCGCCGCCTCGGCCCCCTCCTCCTCGTCCGCGAGCACGGACGCGAGCGGCAGCCCCGTGATGAAGGCGAAGGCGTCCGCCGCGAGCGGATCTCCCTGCTCGCGCAGCGCCGCCAGGGCGGCCTCCGCCGCGGAGAGCCGACCGCTGAACCCGAGCGCCCAGAGCGCCTCGGCACGGCAGGCGGGGTTTCCCACCGCGGCGCTCAAGGCCTCGAGCTCCGTGGGCTCGCCGCCGAGCGCTACCGCGAGCAGGGCCGGCCGCGCCTGCGCCTCTCCGGCCTCCACGAGCCGCCGGCACAGGGCCCAGGCCTGGCGGTTGCCGAGGATGAGCCCCGTCTCGAGGGCGGCCTCACGCACTCGCGGCTCGGACTCCTCGAGCCCCTGCCGCAGCAGCCCCTCCGCCATAGGGCCCGGCGCGAACCGCGCGGCCCGGATCGCCGCCGCCAGCAGCTCCGGCTCCTCGCCTCTGACCGCGAGCCGCTCCAGGACCGGGCCCGTATTGGCCTGCCGGGCGCGCAGGACCTCGAGGGCGAAGATCTTGTCGGCGAGCTCCCCGAGCGAGGGGAAGAGCTTGACCAGGGCCGGCGATACGTCGGGCCGGCCGCTCAACGAGAGCGCCCAGGAGATCCCCTCGCGCACCTCATCCGCGCCCTGGACGAACCAGTCCAGGACGGTGGGCAGCCAGTCCGGCTCGGTCGACTCCAGCAGCGCGCAGCTCGCGGCGGCGATGCTGGCGGGCTCCTCGCCTTCCAGCGCGGGCAGGAGGAGCCGCTCGGCGGCCGGGCGCCCGGCAATGACGAGCCCCTCGACATGCGCGAGCAGGCGGGCCTCATCCCCCTCCGCGATCTCGGCCAGCACGTAGTCCGACGCCAGCAACGAGCGCTGCCGCTGCTCCCACAGGAACGCCGCCTCCTGGAGGTGTTCCCTCAGGACATCCCAGAGCAGTGGCGGGCGTGAAGGGGGCATGCGGTGGGAGCCTCGTCTCAGACGATCTCCAGTTCCTCCAGGAAGATGTTGGTGAGCTTGCGCGCCTTGAACTCCCTCACGAGCTCGATGTCCACCGCATACGCCATGGGATCCTTGTCGATGCGAAAGAGCGGGGGAGCCTTCTGCACCTTCTTCCGGGACAGGACGTACTCATCGATCTCGATGATCTCATCCGGATCCTCGTCATCCCAGGTGATCTCGCTCGCCTTCATGTCGAGGCAGTCCACGGTGCCGATGGGATTGATGATGAAGTAGTCGCGGCTGTAGATCCGCTTGCGGTGATCGTAGAGCGTGAACGGCAGGAACTCGATGTCGTTCTTGCAGAGCTTCTCGATGGCGGCCTTGAGCTCACCCGATCCGATGAGCAGGTTCTCGGTGTTGCCCAGAAACGAGGCGAGCTTGATCCCCGGGCTGTCCTTGCTCATGTAGATCCGGGGATCCTGGGGGTAGTTCGCTCCGACGCGCTCCCCCAGGCTCAGCGCGGTGTCGGCGGCGCCGATCCCCCGGACCGTGTCGTGGATCACGCACAGCTCCTCGTCATTACTGTCGCCCAGCAGGTCCCACAGGAAGAACCTCCTGGCATTGCTTCCGCTCATATGAATGAACCCTCCAGCATCAGGAGATGCCGTCGATCCCGACGGACCCCTTCTTCTTCTTGGGCTTCGTGGAGGACTGCGCCTTGCCCATGTCATCAAGCGCGTCGCCCTGCACGTCTCCCGCGGTCATCATCTTCCCCGCATCAATGATCTCGTCGTATAGCTTGTCGGAGAGCTTCTCGATCCTCTTCCGGAGCTTGCGGTACTTGGGCTCGTCGTGCTTCTGCGCATCCTGGGCCGTGGTCTTGAAGAACTTGTTCAGCTTCGACCAGACGAAGTTGTCGTAGGCCCTGTGGTTGCGGTGCCTGGGCGTCTTCCGGTGCTTCGGAAGCTGCAACACACGCGCCACCGTCCGGTCCAGCGGGAGGATGAACATGTTCAGCTTGTTGTTGACGTTGTAGCCCTCGTCCATGAGCCCGTGCTTGACGACTCGCACGGCGCTCCTCGGCTTCTTGGCCCCCCGCCCCGCCGCGACCAGCGCCTTGCCCAGCAGCCCCTTCGGCACGACGTGGTGGGCTTCGTGCCAGTAGGGGACGTAGCAGGTGCCTTGGAAGTTCCCCACCGCCACACCCTGGTTGTTCTCCCCCGACTTGTCGACATCCCACGCGTTGGGAGCCGGGGCGTCCAGGGTCTTCTTGTACCAGGAGGGAAAGAGCGCGCCCTTCTTCGTCCGGGCCTCGGTCTTCACGGGCTGGTTGGCCTTGTGGAGCGGGCGATACTTCGGCCAGTTGTAGAGCGTCTTCTTGATCTTGGCCTGCTCGTAGGCCTGCCACCGGTAGCTGCAGGTGTTGCCCACCTCGTACTTGCTGCCCTCGTGGCCGGTGAGGCAGGCCTCGTTGCCTGGACCCTTCTTGTGCTTGGCCTTGAGGCCCCCAGAGTCCTTCCTGTGCGTGTTCCCCATCGGAGTCACTCCGGCGCGAGGCCCGCGCCTGCTCGGCGTGTCAGTTGATCTGGACCTTGCCGCCGCGGATGCGCTGCCGCTCGTCGGCGTGGGTCACGATGTTGATGCCCTTGATCTCCACCTCGCCATCCCAGCGCAGCGTGATGCTCGCCTTGCCGCACTGGAGCACCACCTCGTCGCGCCCCTCGATGAGGACGCGCTTGCCGTCCACCCGGGCCTCGCGCGGCGCGGCCGGGAGCGGACCGGCGAGGACCGCGTCGAGGTTCGGGGTGGTGCTGGAGGCCTCCTGGCGGAGCCCCACCACCATCGGCCGGGAGGGCTCCCCTTCCTGGAAGAGGAGCGCCACCGCCTGCCGCGCAGACACGGCCCGCGCGAGCGCCTCCGCCTCCACCGGCACGAAGAGCTCCGCGGGCAGCGGCCCCCGGAGGTTGCCCGGGAAGTCCACCAGCAGCCGGCCCTCCGCGTCCCTGCCGTGGAGCCACCCCACGCGGGGCTCGCGGATCCGCTCCTCGGCCTGCACGGTGGGCTCCAGCCCCTTCTCCTCTGGCTTCATCGGCCGTGCTCCCCTCTGGGCTCCCACGCTCAGTACTTCTCGCCGCATTGGGGGCAGTCGGGATCCTCGCCGGACTTGCCCAGCGCGATCACGGGCCCCTGCAGCACCGGGAAGGGGGGCGTGTTCTTGTCGTTGTGCAGCATCAGATCGAAGGAGCGCGCCACGTTCTTGCCCTCGAACATCACGTCGAAGGAGTAGTTGACGAACTCCGCCTTGCCCTTCGTCTTGTTGGAGGCCACCCCGCCGCCCGCCGTCCCCGCCTCGTCGCCGGAGCTCATCTTGAAGTTCGAGTCGCTCACGCACACCGGCTTGCCCTCCACCTCCACCTTCTTGGTGCCCTTGTCGGTGTCGGAGGACTGGGCGATGTTCGGGTAGGGGATGGGGATGGGCCCGCCCGGGCTCGGCGTCTTGCACACGTCCGGGAAGGCGATCGTCGTCCCGTTCGTCTCCTTGTGCACCACCGACAGGTTGTTCACACCCACGCTCGTGCTCATGTCGCCGCTCCCCCCGGACAAGGCCGGGCTCCGCAGGGTCTCCCCACTCTAGCAGCCCCTCGCCACACCGCGTGGTGGCGCGCCAGGCCGCCTCCCAGGCAGCCCGTCACATCATCTCCCCTGGCCCACCTTCGAGAGGACCTCTTGCTGAGCACGGGCCACCTCCTCGGCCTTGCCCTCGGGGATGGTGTAGAAGCTCAGCAGGACCGCATCCGGGAGCTGCGGCACCGGCGGTTTGATGGCGAAGAGGAGCTGCTGTCCCACCTTCGCGGTATCCGGATCGCCCCAGGCCACGAAGCTCACCTGACGGGGGAGCGCGCCGTGGAGCTGCTTCTCCACGTCGAGCACGATGCGGACCTTCGCACCGCGCGTCCCCTGGTTGAACACCTCCACCTTCTGCACCTTCCCCACCGCGACGCACCCGCCCTGCGCCAGGAAGTCTCGCAGCTGCTCCGCTTCGATGACTTCGATCTTCCCTTGCATCCGCGACTCCTTGGGTGGCGCAGCGCCCGGGTTGGGTTCATCGCCAGGAGGGCTCCTCGTCCACCGTGTGCCAGTTGCGGTGCACCGCGAAGGCGCGCCCCATGGCCCCGTTCACCAAGACCTGGATGTAGTCCCGCTCCACGCGGATCCCGTTGACGAAGTGCCCCCACCGGGCCACGAAGACTTCCTCGCCCGCCTGTTCTTCGTAGTCCGCCACCTCCAGCACCGCGTCCTCCGGCGGCTGGGCGGCCTTCTTCGCCACCTCGAGGGCCTGAGCCTTGGTGAGCCCGCGCCCGCACCGCTCGGAGAAGGCGGCGAAGAGCCACGAGCGCTGCTCCCCCGTCACCGGGCTGTACCGGGTCGAGTACTCGGAGATCCGCTGGTGCATCCCGAATGTCACCCGCTTGTAGGGCCCTTGCTGCTCCACCCCCTCCGGTCGCGCCTGGATGAAATACTGGAGGTACTGGATGGCCTCAGGGGTCTCCTGCCTCTCGAGATCCCGCTCCAGCACGCGGAAGACCGCGGCCCGGGCGCGCTCGATGGCTTCTGGATCTTCAGGAGGTGTCTCGCCCGCCATGGAATTCTCCGTTCACGCGCTCCGAGTGACGCGGTGCCTAACGTGAGCGCCTGACTCGTACCACGTCGCCTCGAGTGTCATCGATCGCCAGCTCTACCCACCGGCCACGCTCGACCGCAAAACGGACGAGCCAGACCCGCACGTCCCGCACCGGAGAGGGCTTCTCCGGGCCACCTTCGCTCAACTCGATGTACTGCTGCTCGGCGGTGGCGAGCCTGGCCTCGCGAGGGACCTCCTTCTCCTCGCGGACGGCCTCCGCGATCGCCTGAGCCTGTTCCCGGGTCATGGAGCGGGCGCCTCCGCGGGCAGCAAGGAGATGACGGCACGCCGGGCGGGGTTGATGCGCACCAGGAGCCCCAGGGAGGGCTCCTCTCCGGGCGGCTCCAGGCGCAGCTCAAGGCACCCCTTCTCCCCCTGTCTGGACTCGACCAGCTTCAGCCCCGGACGCAACAGAGCGCTGGCGCGCGCGATGGCGAGAGCCTCCGCATCCGTCAGCGGCTCCCAGCGGCACCGCTCCCATTTGTCGTGGTCCACATACCCCACGACGCGATTGTCGGCATCGAGCACCACCTCGAACTGCCCGTAGCGCCTCCAGAGCACCATGGATCGGTCGACTGCGTACCGCAGCTCGACGGGATCCCAGACCAACGCCTGCTCGGGCGGTAATTCGATGGGCTCGGCCAGGTAGTCACCACTCAGGTGTTGCTGCGCGAACGCCAGACAGTCGGCGATCGCCTTCTTCTGGAGCGTCTTCAGGTCGAACATACCAGGCTCTTCCCCAGGGCTCTCGCGCGGTCCCAGCTCCGCCCTACTGCTCGTCCAACTCCGTGTCGCGTTCGATCTGCGTCTTCAGGGTGGCAATGAGCTCCTGATGAGCGCGAACGGCCGCCTCCTCTTCGCCCTCGGAGGCCTCTATCACTCCGAAGAGGATGTACTGGCTCGGTGTGGGGCCGCGGCCGTCGATCGCGACGATGTACCGGCGGCCCGTCTGCGCGAAGTCAGGGCCTCCCCATGCTTGGATGGTGATGGGGCTCTTCAGCTCCGCTCCATGGAGCACGCGCTCGACCTCTACCTCCAGGAGGACCTTGGCCCCCCGTGATCCCTGTTGCAGAGCCTGAACCTTGCGTACCTTGACGAGCGCGACGCGCCCCCACTCCTGCTCGATGCACTCCCGAAGCGGCTGTGCATCCATCATCCTGGGCATTCGTTCCACTCGGTGCTCCCGCGGTGCCGCCGTGCCCGACCGGACTGGAGGGGCTGCGTCTGAAAGTCCTGGCCTCGCCGAGCATGCCAGCAAGAGCAGCAGAGCAGTCGCTGGCCACCCTTGTCCGCTCCTCAGCTGCATGAAAGCACCTCGCCTCTCGAAAAACACGGTCTTACTTCAGCAACGAGACGACGCTGGTCACGACCCCGGCGATGGCCCGGCCCAGCGCGGTGAAGGGCTGGAGCAGCGGATGGTCGATGGCGCCCCCTCCCTGACCGAACAGGACAGGGCGCATGCTGCCGTAGTAGGGGGCGCCCACGTCATAGAAGACAGCGGGGATCTTCGCGGGATTGAGCTGATAGGAATTGCCCCACTTCTGGTAGAAGTTCCGGGCCATCTCACGCGCGTCGCCATCCGGGATGTAGCAGCGGAAGGCCAGGTAGTTTCGAGTCCCCCGAGAGGTGAAGGCATCCGCCAGACTCCGCTCCCACCCAGCGACACACGTGTCCATGTAGACGAGGTACCGCGGCACGCTGGGGACCGCCGCATCCCGGACCTCTCTGTCTCCGAACACCGTCTCCCCCAGGACCACCACGCTCCGCCAGTTCCCTGGCAGCGCTCTCGGTGGATTCCTGTCGGGGTCATCGTTCAGCTGGAGGGTGTCGTCGTTGCGGTCCACGACGTCCCCATGGCTGGCGTGATGATACGCGTACGTATTCCGGAGAACGGACCCCCACTTGCGTACGGAGAGCACCCGCGTGGTGCATGAGTACTGGCCCACCTTGTGGTGGCTGTGAGCGCTCAGCAGGCCGGCGATCTCCGCCATCTCCGCGCGAGTCGTCAGCGCCCGACGCGGATCCGGAGGCGTGTCCGCGATGGTGTCGCTGACGCACATGTGCCAGTACTCGACCTGGAGCGTCTTCGCCTTGTCCTTCCCCAGATCCGAGGGGCTCTCCGCCGTCAGCCCCTTGTGCGACAGCTTCACCTGGAGGGAGTAGAACGGCTGGTCCCAGGGATCCCACGGCAGGTGCTTGGCCTCGAAGGTGAACTCCGGCGCCTTGCCGGTGGCCTTGGCCACCACCTTGCCGCCCTTCACCTCCAGATCCTTGATGGTGCCTTCCTTGATCCGCGCCCCGGTGGCGCAGTGAAGGATGGCGATCAGCGCCTTGGTGCCGTCCGGGACGTTCTCGGTCTTCACCTCGATGGTCACCTTGGCCTCCGCGGGGATGGCGCCCCCCGGAGGAGCACCGCTGTTGTGGTTGGGCACGACCTTGCCCTTGCTCCACTTCAGCTCCTTGATGGAGGGGACGGGCTCCTGCTTCTCCTTCTTCGGATCCTTGGGCTTCTTGCCCTTCAGGCTCTTCTGCGAGCCGGCCGCCACCAGCTTGACCTTGGAGCCCTTGAACTTCGTGTCGCTCCCGTCGACGGTGATGCTCTTGCCGGTCCACTTGACGTTGCCGGACTGCTCCACCGTCAGCACCACCTTGCCGCCGACCGAGATCGTCAGCTTGTCCGCCTTCAGCTCGAACTCCTTCGCGCTCCAGCTCGTGGCGGCCTTGATCGCTACCGCTGCGTCCCCTTTGACTTCGTCCGTGAAGTCCTTGGCGACCTCGACCGCCAGCGTCTCCTGGATCGTCGCCTTGGACTCGCCGAAGACCTTCGAGACGAGCTTGCCCTCGACGTTCTCCTGTCGATCCTCCGCGATGAGCTCCGTGGAGGAGCCGGCGATGATCTCGTTGCGGACGCCGATCGTGGACTCGTTCATCCCCATCCCGACCGTCACCGCGTAGGCGCCCCCCACCGTCAGCGCCTTCGCCGCGCCGATGGTCTCCAGGGCGGCCATGGCCACGCTCACCGTGGAGGCCATCCCCACCGTAACGCTCTGGCTGCCGGTGATGCGCTCCCGCTGATCGAGCCCGACGTCCACCTCGCGGTTGCCCGTCACATCCAGCGTCTGGCTGCCCTGGATGGCGCGGGTGTCGTCCAGCTGCACGGTCAGCAGCTGGTTCTGATCCACGCTCTGGGTGCGGTTGCCGCCCACCGACAACGTCTCGTTCGCGCCGACGGACTGGGTCTTGTCGTTCTCCACCTCGATCTGCCAGTCCTTCTGGCCATGGAGGTGGATCAGCTCGGAGCCGGTCGCGTCCTCGTACTGCAGCTCGTTGTAGCCGTCGCCGCCCAGGCTGGAGTTGGAGCGCAGCGTGCTCTTCGTCTTCTCGTCCGGCAGCGGCAGCGGCGTGGGGTTCTCGCCGTTGTAGACCGAGCCCACCACCAGCGGCCGATCCGGATCTCCCTCCAGGAAGCGGACCACCACCTCCTGGCCGATGCGCGGCAGGAACAGGGCACCCCACCCCGCGCCGGCCCAGGCCTGGCTGACGCGGATCCAGCACGAGCTCTTGTCGTCCCCCGGCGCCTCGCGATCCCAGTGGAACCGGACCTTGATGCGGCCGTGCTCGTCCGTGTGGATCTCCTCGCCCGAGGGCCCCACCACGATCGCCGTCTGTGCCCCCGCGATCGTCGGCGCGGCCGTGAGCCGAGGTGGGCGGAACGGCACCGCCGCGGGGATGGCGTGGAAGCGGCTCTGGTAGGCCTCGTGCCCACCGAAGTGCTCCACCGACACCAGCAGGTAGTCCCCCTCGAAGGTGGCGTCCGGGTGCTCCGTCAACGTGAAGTGGAAGCCGGGCGCCAGGCGCACGCTCGAGCACTCGCCCTCACAGCGCTCGGTGTCGTGGCGCAGCTCCTCCAGGCGCACCTTCGCCGTGTCCTTCCCCACGCCGGGCTCTACGTACTTGCCCGGGGCGTCGTAGACCTCCAGCACCGTATCCGCGTTGGCCGCCTCCCGCGTCGCCGTCAGATCGAGCGCCGGGCGGACGAAGTCGAAGTCCCGCAGCGCCACGGCCCCGGGCCGGATCCGGGACGCGCGCTCCAGGGCGAGCACGTGCTCCTCACCGGGCTCGGCGCCGGTCGGCCCCCGGAAGGGCAGGCGCGACTCGCCCGGGAGGGGGCTGTGCGCGTCAGGCCCGTCTCCCAGCATGAGGACGTGGGAGTCCTCGGTGTGCTCGAAGAAGTAGAAGATGCCCTCGGACTCCAGCAGGCGCGAGACGAAGTCGAAGTCCGACTCGCGGTACTGCACGCAGAACTCCCGGGGCGCGTAGCTGCCCTGGAGGCTGCCGCCGTGGGCGATCCCCGCCTCGTCCAGCACGGCCTGGACGATCTCCGGGACGGTCTTCTCCTGGAAGATCCGGCTGCGGCGGGTGTGGCGGAGCTTCCAGAACTCGGGCACCAGCAGCGCCCGGTAGCGCATGCGCCCCTGCCGCTCGCCCAGCGCCTCCACTCGGCCGATCAGGCCGTGGACGAAGCGGGAGGCGCCGTTCACCGCGTCGTGCAGGGAGAGCAGGCCCTTCTGCCCCAGCATCTCCCGCGGCTGCGGGGCCGTGTCCTGCGCGGCCGCCAGCTCCACCGTGAAGGCGAAGGCGCGCGACAGCTCCTCTCGTCCCGAGAACGCTGTGACGGCGAGCTCCTGCGAGGTGTATGGCCCCGCCTTGAACTCAAAGGAGATGCGGCGGGTCTCCTGTCCTGAGGCCACATCATCCCCCTGGGCTAGAGCGACGTCGCCGGGGAAGGTAGCATGATCGCCCGTCTCTGGTGGACTTGCTGTAACCGGGGTGCCTATCGTGACGGCCCAGCTGAGAGGGGGAACTACCTGGTGAGACCCGCTAGCGTCCTGACCGCCAGTCAGCCCGAGTTCGAGTTCGAAGCGGGCCCGTTCACCCAGGGAGAGCTCGCCGTCGTGGAGTTCGAGGCCCGGGAGAGCCTCTCCGGTCCCTACCGGATCGACGTCGTCTTCACCGCCTCCCCCGACATCGTCGTGGAGGCCGCCGACCTGCTCGGCCAGCCGGCCGCGCTGGTGGTGAACCAGGGCACGGAGGGCATCCGCTTCCTGCACGGCATCCTCTCCGAGCTGAGCCGGTGGAACGCGGGCGGAGGCCCCCAGCGCAACCGCTACCGGGCCGTCCTCGAGCCGCGCTTCCACCAGCTGCGGCACACCCGCCGCAGCCGCATCTTCCAGCAGAAGAGCATCCCCGAGATCGTCCAGGCCGTGCTGGACGAGGGCCAGGTGACGTACGCCCTGGAGCTCCAGGCCTCCTACCCGCCCCGGGACTACTGTGTGCAGTACCGCGAGTCGGACTTCGACTTCGTCTCCCGGCTCCTGGAGGAGGTGGGCATCTTCTACTTCTTCCGCCATGAGCAGGGTGGGCACGAGCTGGTCCTCGCGGACTCTCCGAGCGTGCACGTCCCCATCCTCGGCGAGCCGCTCCTGCCGTTCCGGGATCCGGCCGGCATGGCGGCGGACGAGGAGTGCGTCTACGAGCTGAGCGGGAGGATGGAAGTGGTCCCCGGCGCGGTGGCGCTGCGGGACTTCGACTTCGTGCGGCCCTCGCTGGACATGACGGTGGACAGCAAGGCGTCCGAGGGTGATCCGGCGCTGGAGATCTACGACTACCCGGGCAAGTACGAGGATCCCGATCCGGGCAAGGACGTGGCGAAGATCCGCCTGGAGGAGCTGCGCGCCCCGGAGCACGTGGCGTGGGGCCAGTGCCAGAGCCGGCGGCTGTGCCCGGGGTACAAGTTCGAGCTGACGGGCCACGCCGAGCCCGAGCTCAACCGGGAGTACCTGCTGCTGTCGGTGACGCACGAGGGGTACCAGCCGGAGGTCCTGCTCTTCGAGCAGCAGAGCGGGGGCCTGTCCGGGCGCAAGCCCTTCCGCAGCATCTTCCACTGCATGCCCTCGGAGGTGCCCTACCGCCCGGCGCGCAGGACACCCCGCCCCGTCATCCCCGGGCCCCAGACGGCGATCGTGGTGGGCCCCTCGGGCGAGGAGATCCACACGGACGAGCACGGCCGGGTGAAGGTCCAGTTCCACTGGGATCGCGAGGCGCCGGGGGACGACAAGAGCTCGTGCTGGGTCCGCGTCAGCCAGGCCTGGGCCGGCCCAGGCTGGGGCGCGCTGTACCTGCCGCGCATCGGCCAGGAAGTGGTGGTGGACTTCCTGGAGGGAGATCCGGACCGGCCGCTCGTCACCGGGCGCGTCTACAACGGGCACAACCCTCCCCCGGCGGAGCTGCCGGGCGCGCGGACCCAGAGCACGCTGCGCTCGGAGTCCAGCCCTGGAGGCGGCGGCTTCAACGAGCTGCGCTTCGAGGACGCCGCCGGCTCCGAGCAGATCTACCTCCATGCCCAGAAGGACATGGACATCGTCATCGAGAACGACAAGACGCAGTCCGTCGGCGGGAACGAGTCGCTCACGGTGGCCAAGGATCGGCGGCGGGACATCGGCGGCAACCAGTCGCTGACCGTCACGGGCAATGACGAGACGACGGTCCGCGGCAACCAGAAGCTGGACGTGGTGGCCAACCGGACGACGACGGTGAAGGGCAACCACACCGAGTCCGTCGGCGGCAACCAGGCCACCGAGGTGGGTGGCACGCACGCCCTCAACGTGGCGCTGGCTTCCTCGGAGATGATCGGCCTGGGCAAGGCGCTCACCGTGGGCGGTGCCTACGCCATCACCGTGGGGGCCGCCATGAACGTGGCGGTGGGCGGGCTCAAGGCCGAGGAGGTGGGCGGCGCGAAGGTGGAGACGATCGGCGCGCAGAAGACCGAGAAGATCGCGGGCTCGCGCACGCTCACCGTCGGCAAGGAGATGTCGGAGGTGGTGGGCGAGGCGCGAACCATCGAGGTGGGCAAGGACCTGACCCTGAACGTCGGCGGGGCGCTGAACCAGGTGACGAAGAAGACCCACAAGCTCTCCGCCAAGGAGATCGCGCTCGTGGCGGAGGACAACTTCACCATCACGGTGGGCTCGGCCTCGCTCACCTTCAAGAAGAGCGGGGACATCGTCATCAAGGGCGCCAAGATCGAGGTGACCGCCAGCGGCGACGTCATCATCAAGGGCGGGAAGATCGGCGACAACTGAGGCGGCCTGTCCGGCGCTCCAGGCGCGGGCTCCGCCTACCTCACAGGGCGCAGGGATACCGAGCTCGGGCGCCGAGCGGGCGGCTCGGGCGCGCGCCCGGGCTCGACGCGGATGGCGCTGACCTCGAGCGGCTCGCGCTGCAGCACGAGGTGGCCCCGCCAGAGCATGAACAGCCTCATGGCGTCCGTGTCTACGATCACCGTGTCGAGGTTCAGCGGCAGCCACGTGTCCGGCTGGCCATGGCAGGCCACCAGCACGCGCGGCGGCGGGGTGCCGGGGAGCTGGAACGAGAGCCTGCCCTCGGGGGTGGCGTTGGCGATGACGACGGGCTCCCCCCCCTGCAGGTAGCCGGGCGCGATCAGGCCGGGCGACGCGGCGTTGAGGAACCGCCGATCGAAGTCGCGCGGCAGCAGCGGCTTGCGGGACTTCTCCCAGGCCTCGTCGTAGGTGCCCGCCAGGGCGGCGCGGGGCTGCCAGTGGGGGCTGATGAAGCCGAAGCCCGCGGGCGGGGGAGTGTCTCCCCAGCCCTTCAGCGGCTGGGCGGGATCCTCCAGGTTGGGGAGGCGAACCCCCTCCTCGAAGCGGCCGCTCCTGGAGCGGAACCCCGTGCCCACCGGGTTGCGCGGCTCGAACTGGTGCCTGGCCGCGTCCGGATCGCTGCGATCCCAGCCGCCGAAGGCCCGCTCGTAGCGCAGGGGGATGCGCTCGAAGGGCACGGGCTTCGTCATGGAGATGCTGCCCATGCTCTTGAACCAGGCCCGATCGCCGATCACCCGCACGCCCTTCTGCAGGCCCCCGACTCGCAGCGCGACCAGCAGCTCGCGGGTGTTGCGCTCCTGCGCGTGGGCGTGGCCCACGAGGACCACGTCCGTGGCGGGCTTGAAGAAGGCGACCTCGGGCTCGTACCGATCGCTGGATTCGTCCGCGTCGTCCCAGCGCTTGCCCTTCAGCTCGAGGGGCGCCTGCTCCTCCGCCAGCGTGAGCGCGCCCTGAGGGCTGATCTCATAGGTGGCCTTCACCACCGGGACGCAGAGCGGACGCATCTCCTCGTCCGCCAGGAAGAGCGGCTCGAACGTGAAGGGCGTGAGGTTCTCGATTCCGGGGTGCGCCATGCCCCCCCTTTCTATCAGGGGTTGGCGGGCGCTCGCTCAGGGCTTCGTGCTGGCTGACCCGGAATCCGTCATCGCCCTCGGGCGAGGGCGGGGCGAAGGCGCGCGGGCGGGGAGTCCGGCGAGGGACGGATCCACACCTTCGGAGCGAGCCCGTCCACCTCGCGCGCGAGATCCACCTCCGGATCCAGGAAGGCCGCCGCGGGGCGCCCGTTGAGCGACACCCGCGCGTCGGCATGCACCTCGACGGGGCCCTTCCCCTGCGCCTCGAAGTCCCGGGCGATGCGCCGGGCAAGCTGCAGGATCAGATCGGGCTGCACTGACATCTCCCGCTCCTGGATCGGGGTGAGGTACTGGCGCGGAGGAACATGCCACTCCCTGCCTGTGGCCGGGGAGCGCACCACGAAGGTCACGCTGCCGTTCTTCTCCCGAGCCATCACCCGCCACGAAAAGCGCATGCCCTGCTCGTGCCAGAGGACGTTGCCGCCGTAGAGGTGCGTCCTGAGGGGCAGGAGGAGCTGGAGACCGCCGTAGATCACCGCCACGCCCAGCGCGAGCCGGGCCTTCCAGCCGGGAGGCGCCAGGGCGGGCGCCGCGAGCGTTGCCGGCGGCTCGGGTCGGCGGCCCTCCTGCTTGAGCAAGGAGCGCAACCGCGCGGCCAGCCTCCGCGGCCAGGACGGCTCGAAGAAGACCAGCGCGGCGGTGACCATGATGACGGGGAACATCCCGATGGGGAACAGCGCCGAGGTGGCCACGTGGAACCCCAACACCACCGCATAGGCGAGCGGGCGCAGCCGGCGCGTGAGGAGGAAGGCGACGATGGTCGTGTCGAAGAGGAACCCCGCCCAGGCCGCCGCATACGCCACCCAGCGCTGATCCAGGATCGGCCCCACGAGCGGCAGGTCCGTGCGCGCCGACAGCCAGATGTTGAGGGGCTGCGCGTGGAGCAGCCAGTCCTTGGTGAGCTTGGCCAGCCCGGCAAACACGTAGACCACTGCCACCTGGAAGCGCAGCAGGTACGTGCACCACGCCGGCAGCGTGTCTCGCCGCAGCTCGGGCCGCCGCCACGCGTCGACGGAGAAGGCCCGGTGCGCCGGGATGAAGCTGAGCAGCCCGGCCAGCAGGCTCACCAGGTAGTAGTGGTTGAGGTACGTGGTGACGTCCACGAGCTGGACGTAGGTGAACGTGACGAACAGGAGCGCGAGCGCCACGCGGTAGTAGAGGCCCACCGCCACGCAGAGCCCCAGCACCCCCAGCGCCGCGAAGATGGCGTGGATCCACGGCGCGGATAGCGCCGGCACCCAGCCGAAGCCCCAGTAGGTGAAGTGGAAGCTCGGCCGGACGAAGAACTCGTCGACCCAGCCGTAGGCCAGGAAGCGCGCCGCCGACACCGAGACCATCAGCCCGAACGCGATCCGGAAGATCGCCAGCGCCGCGATGTCTCGGGGGGCCAGCAGGCGCTCCCAGAGGCGACTCACGCCCCGCCGCCCGCGCGCCTCCTGCTCAGTCATTGTCCCCCTCGAGGCTCTGGGGCAGCTCGAGATCGAGCACGGTGGCCAGCTCGGTCTTGAGGAGATCCGTCACTCCCTTGATCGCGTCGTAGACCGCGCGGACCGAGGCCTTGTCCTGGACGAGGGCCTCCCTGAAGTCCGCCTCCTCCACGGCTCCCAGCGCGGCCTCGGCCGCCACCACCCGCTCCCGCAGCTTCACCGCGAGCGGCTCCGAGCCCACCGCCACCAGCAGATCGTCGAACCCCTTGCCCGCGAAGCCCTCACCACACCCCTCGATGATGCGCCGGAATCCCACCAGGTTGGCCCGCACGTTCGCCTTCGAGCGTCCCGCGAAGCTCGACTCCAGGCTCTCCGGACACGTGTCCGCGTCGCAGTTCCGCAGCCCGAGCGGCTCCGCGAGCTTCATGTCCTTGACGTCCTTCTCCACATAGAAGAGCGCATCGCTCACGGAGTTCAGCGCCGCCTGGCTCGTCGGATACACCGCGTTGCCAGGGCCCGCCGTCTCCAGCGTCTGCGCGAAGTTCCCCTTCCCCGCCGCCCACGCATCCACCAGCTCATCCGCGCGCTGGCGCACGGCTGCCGCCGCCGCCGCCGCATACGCGCGCTTGCGCGCCTGCAGCTCGTCCGCCGAGAGCGCCGCCCACCCCCCGCTGGACACCGCCGGAGAGCTTGGCGGGCAGATCGTATCGCTCCCCTCGTAGAACAGCAGGTACTCGATCGCGTAGAGCCCGCGGCGGCTCACCAGCGACGTGGGAAAGTCCGATGCCTCGTAGCCGCGAGCGGCGAGCTGCTCCTCGAGGGAGCACCGGCTCACCAGGGGCCAGGAGTAGATGTTGTCCCGAAGCTCCTGCCCCCCCGGCAGGCTCCGCAGCGCCGCGGGCCCGATCTGCATCACCTCGAGCACCTGCCACGCGTCCATCGCCCGCTGGTAGGCCTCGCGCGCGGCCTCACGCCTGCCAGCGTCGGGGCCGGTGGCCAGGGCCCCCGTCGCCGCCTCCAGTTGCGCCGCGAGCGCCTGGAAGTCTCCCGCGCTCTTCCGCACGCAGGCGCTCACCGCGCTCAGCAGCTCCTTGCGCTCTGCCTCCGCGCCAGGCCCGCCGCCCCCATCCGGTTTGCCCCCACCCTCCTTGCAGGCGCACAGAGACGTCAGAGCGGCAAGCACGAGCACGCCCGCACGACGGGACTCCTCGGATCGGATTCGCTGCATGCCCTGCCCCTAGCAGGCGACTTTAGAAATGACAAGCATTCTCAAAAACAGCCCCGCTCAGGAGCCGGCTTGCTTGACAGCCCCGAGCGCGGTGAGGTAACTGCCGTATCAATTGAAAACGATAATCGTTTTCAATTCCATCCTCGACTCGACCCTGGGAGGGGCAGAGATGAAGAACGAGACAGCGTCCCGTGACTTCGGGAGCACATTCGTGGGCGCGGCGGTGCTGGCGCTCGCCCTGGCCCTCGCGGGCGGCTGCGGTGATGAGACGCCGGAGGAGCCCGGCCCGGACGCTGGCACGGACGCTGGCACGGACGCCGGCACGGACGCCGGCACGGATGGCGGGATCCTGCCCTCCGAGGACACCGAGTTCGCGATCGCGCGCTTCAACGCCAATGGCACCCTGGACACCTCGTTCGGCACCAACGGCGTCGCGCACGTGGAGCTGGGCGCTGGCACCACGAGCGTGCGCGAGAACCTCTGGGGGATGGCGCGTGACAGCTCGGACCGGCTCGTCCTGTTCGGCTCTCGGAAGGGCAAGGATCGCATCGACGCCGACCGGGTCGTCGTGCGGCTCACCGCGAACGGCGCGCTGGACACGACGTTCGCCGCCGCCACCGAGAACGTGCACTCCCTCAACATCTCCAACCTGGGCGACAACGCCCGCCACGGCATCGTCCAGCCTGACGGGAAGCTCGTGGCCTCCGGGTACACCTCCCAGCCGACGGGTGTGGGGACGCAGTCCGCCAACCGGGTGGTGCTGCTGCGGCTGAACGAGGACGGCACGCCGGACAACAGCTTCGGCGCGAAGGGCGTGGTGAACTCGGCGCCGTACATGCCCGCCGATCCCGTCAACACCGAGTGGGGCATGGCCGAGGCGTACGCCGTGGGCTATCAGGCCGGCAAGTACGTCACCGTCGGCTATGGCCGCTCCGCGCCCTCGGGCACCGTGGACCTGGTCTCCTTCCGCTACACGGAGAGCGGGCAGCTCGACACCACCTGGGGCACCCACGGCATCTTCAACCTGGGCCTGGCGGGTGACGATCGGGGGCGCAACATGGTCGTCCTGCCGGACAACCGCGTGTTCATGGTGGGCAGCGCCACCGCGAGCTCTCAGAACATCGACGCCATGACGCTGATGCTCACGCCAGAGGGAGACCGGGACACGGACTACGCCCCGGAGGGCTACAAACTCCACACCTTCGACCGCACGGACGAGGCGTTCTTCGGCGCCGCCGTCTCGCCGGCCGGGGATTGGGTCGCCGCGGCGGGCTACGTCGCCGGCGGCGCCGAGGATGAAGATGCGCTCCTGTACCTGCTGCCGACGGGGGGCGGCAGCGAGTTCATCCAGACCGTCCCGCTCTCCGAGACGGCGAATGATCGCTTCTGGGCCGTCGCCTTCGACTCGGAGGGCAAGGCCTACGGCGCCGGCTTCGTGACGGAGAACGGTGACAGCCGCATGGCCGTGGCGCGCTTCAACACGGATGGATCGCGCGACACGAGCTTTGGGACGGGTGGCGTCGTCACCCTCAACGTCATCGAGGCCGGCACGGTGGAGGCGGTCCGCGCCGTCGTCATCCAGTCGGACGGCAAGGTGGTCGTCGCAGGCACCGTGGAGAAGAAGTAGGCACCGCGCCACGCGGCCGGCGCCAGATGCAGGGGCTCGCCTTCCAAGGAGAAGTCTTCAATGGATGCACGTGTGTGGGTGGTCGCGGCGCTCTTGCTCGCCGCGACCAGGGCGGATGCTCAATCGACCGAGCCGGAGGCCACGCCGCCGCCCGGAGTCGGGGAGTCCCCGCCCCCTCCCCCGGCGCCCCCCCCTGTCCCCGCGCAGGAGGGCGAGCCTCCAGCGCCAGCCTCCCCGGCGCCTCCCTCGCCCACGCCCACTCCGCTACCGGATGGCATGCCGCCCGCGCCCGGACCGGGGGAGCCGAGCCCGGAGCTCCAGGAGGCCGCGCCTCCGGTCGAGCCGCCGAGCCCCGAGCCCGCGGCGCCCCCGGAGCCCTCCGAGGCGGGGCAGAAGAAGTTCGAGAGCGTGGTCGTCGGGACCTCCGAGGCGCGCACGAGCGGCTCGGTCCACATCGTCAAGGCCAGCAAGCTGCAGCGCTTCGAGCAGGATGATCCGCACGCGGTCCTGCAGTCCGTCCCCGGCGTCTACACCCGAGGTGAGGATGGCTTCGGCCTCCGGCCGAACGTGGGGCTGCGTGGGGTCAACCCCGATCGCAGCAAGAAGGTGACGCTCCTGGATGACGGCGTCCTCTTCGGTCCGGCTCCCTACTCCGCGCCCGCGGCCTACTACTTCCCGCTGATCACCCGCATGCAGGGCGTGCGCATCCTCAAGGGGCCCGCGGCCATCCAGCACGGCCCCCAGACGGTGGGTGGCTCCGTGGAGCTCATCACCCGGGACATCCCCGCCGGGGATGACTTCGGGGTGGACGTGGGCGGCGGCCAGGATCTGTACGGCAAGTTCCACGGCTACTTTGGGGCGAGCACCGAGCGCTCGGGGTTCCTGGTGGAGGGGCTGCACCTGCGGAGCAATGGCTTCAAGGAGCTGGACGGCGGCGGCCACACGGGCTTCCGGCGCAACGAGTGGATGCTGAAGGCCCGCCACCAGCTCGACGTGACGGGTGACTCCCGCCACAGCCTCCAGCTCAAGCTCGGCTACTCCGATGAAGGATCGAACGAGACGTACCTGGGCCTGAGCGATGCGGACTTCCAGGCGAACCCGCTGCGCCGCTACGGCGCGAGCCGGCTGGATCGCATGGAGAACCAGCGCACCCAGGTCGTCCTCAGCCATCACCTCGAGTCCGGCGCGCTGGCGGTGACGACCTCGGCCTACCGGCACGACTTCCACCGCGCCTGGCGCAAGGTGAACCGCTTCCAGGGCACGGACATCGCCAGCGTGCTCGCGGATCCCACGAGCGCGCGCAACGCCATCTACTACGGGGTCCTCACCGGGCAGCTCGACTCCTCCACGCCGCAGGAGACACTGCTGATCGGCCCCAATGATCGCACCTTCGTCTCCCAGGGGCTACAGAGCGTGGGGAGGTGGAGCACGAGCACCGGGCCGGTGAGCCACAACCTGGAGCTGGGGGCGCGCTACCACTTCGACAGCATCGAGCGGCTCCACTCGGAGGACGGCTTCCAGGTGCTCGCGGGAGAGCTCGTCCCGACCGGCGGCCCCACGGCCACCACCGCCAACAACCGCGACTCGACGCACGCGGTGGCGCTCCATGTGACCGACGCGATGACCTGGGGGCGGCTGGTGGTGACGCCGGGCCTCCGGCTCGAGGTGCTGCGCTCACAGTCCGTGGATCGTCTCTCCGGCGAGCACCAGGAGGGCGCCGTCGAGGTGCTCCTGCCGGGCCTGGGCGTCTACGGCGCGCTCACCCACTCCCTGGGCCTGTTCGCCGGGGTGCACCGTGGCTTCTCGCCACCCGCGCCAGGACAGCCCTCCGCGGTGCTCCCGGAGGAGAGCCTCAACGTCGAGGCAGGCGCCCGGTGGGCGCGCAGCGGCGAGCGCTTCGAGCTGGTGGGCTTCCTCAACGCCTACTCGAACCTGACGGACATCTGCACCTTCTCCAACGGGTGCCTGGACGAGGACCTGGATCGCCAGGTGGACGCAGGGGCCGCCCGCATCCTCGGGCTGGAGGCCTTCGCCGAGAAGACGTTCCGGCCGGGCGGCGGGGTGACGTTCCCCACCTCGATCTCCTACACGCTCACGCGCACGCGGCTGCTCGAGGACTTCCGCTCGGCGGATCCGCAGTACGGCGTGGTGCGCGCCGGGGACGAGATGCCGTATGTGCCGCGGCACCAGCTCTTCGCCTCGGCGGGTGTGGAGTCGGCGCGCGGGGGCCTCCACCTGAGCGCCACCTTCGTGGACTCCATGCGCGAGGAGGCGGGCCAGGGCGAGCTGGAGCCGGGGAAGAAGACAGATCCCCTGCTCACCTTCGACCTGAGCGCGAGCTGGAGCTTCGCCAAGGAGGCCGCGCTCTACCTCAACGCGCGCAACCTGCTGGACAACCGGGTCATCGTGTCGCGCCGGCCATACGGGGCGCGGCCCAATGCGCCACGCGCGATCCTGATCGGGCTGAAGTACTCGCTCTGAGCCGGATCCCGCCCCCGCGACGAGCGGAGCTGGGGCACCCGCGCTGGACGATCGCTCCGCCCAGCGGCCGAGGAACAGCCAGGCAGGCGCCTCTCCACCTCCACCACCACCGGACCCTCGCGGTGGGCCCGGGTCCCCCTGGACGGGGCTCTGTCTGTGTTCCCCCGGCCTTGCAGCACCCGCTGCTGGACGGTGTCATGGGTGGGCAATCAACCCCTTCTCCAGAGCACGCTCCCGGCCATGCCCCGCTTCATACGTTGGGGCAAACACCGCCCTCCGTCCAGAGAGGGCCCTCGCAGGGAGATGTGATGACACGAAGCCATTGGAAGGGTCTGCTGTCGGCGCTCTTCGCCAGCCTCGCCATGCTCGCGGCCGGCTGCGATGATGACGAGGGAGGCACGGTACCGCCTCCCATCGCCACTCCACCGGATGACAATCAGGTGCCGCGCTCGACGCTCCGCCTCGTCCACGCTTCACCGGACGCGCCCGCAGTCGACGTCTATATCCAGGGTCAGCAAGAGCCGCTCATCACCCAGCTGACGTATGGCACCGCCACGGGCGACCTGCCGATCCCGTATGGCAGTCAGGTGCTCGAGTTCCGCCCGGCGGGCACGGCAGCGACTTCGCCGCCGGTGTTCTCCACTGATCCCATCGACTTCATCCCAGCGGAGCGGGTGACGGCGGTGGCCGCGGGCCTGTTGAACGCGCGGTCAGAGGACAACTCCTTCCGGGTCCTCGCACTGGCCGAGGGGACTGGTGAGCCGACTCCGAACACCGCGAGCGTGCGCATCGTCCACGCGGGGGCGGACGCGCCCACGGTGGGCATCGACGTGGGCAATGATGGCAGCGTGGAGGTGGCGGACCTCGATCGCTTCGCGGACACCGGACGCACGGCCGTGGCGCTCCCCCCGGGGATCTCCTTGCAGGTGGGCATCGTCTCCGAGACCGGCGAGAAGGTGACGGCCTTCACGCTGCCCACGCTGTCCGCGGGGACGGAGGTCATCCTCGTCGCCACGGGGCTGCTCTCCGCGGCGCCTCACCAGCCAGAGGGCTTCGCCCTGCTGGCCGTAGGCCGCGAGGGGAGCATCGGCTTCGTCCTGCAGAACCCGGTGGTGTACGCGCTGCACGCCTCTCCGGATGCGCCCGCGGTGGACATCTTCTCCGCTGGGACCGAGGTGGCAGACGATCTGACCTTCGGAGAGCTCTCCTCCCCGATCCAGGTGCCGCCCGGCACGTATGCCCTGGATTTCTTCAGCCACCAGGCCGGCCGTGAGCAGCCCGCGGGCGACCCGGCCGCCCAGGGCAACACGCCCATGCTGACGGCGGGGCAGCGCTACCTGGTGGTGGCCTCCGGGTTCCTCGGCCGGACGGGCGAGGCGCGGAGGTTCTCGCTGCTCTCGTACGCCGAGTCCTTCGCAGAGGCGGGGGAGCAGGTCCGCCTCCGGCTGGTGCATGCGGTGCCGGACGCGCCAGCCGTGGATGTGGGCCCCCTGGACAACCAGGGGCTGCTGCCGGAGGAGTCCGTCACGTTCCAGGATCTGGCCTACAGCCAGGCCTCGGCGCCGGAGGGCGTGGCGCTCCCCGCGAGCCCGATCGCCGCGGGCGTCACGGCCGCGAACGCCGCGGAGCGCGAGCCCCTGCTCTCCTTCTCGATCGATCTGAGCCCGCTCCAGGGGAACAGCCTCTTCCTGGTGGCCGCGGGGGCGCTGTCCCCACAAGAGGGTGAGCAGCGCTTCCAGCTGGTGCTGGTGAACACCACCAGCACCCCCTGGTCCACCCAGTCAGTGGCGCCGCGCTGAGGCTCGGCGTCAGGGCTCCGGTCCGCCTCTCCTCCAGGGGCGGGAGCGCCCGCAAGGCGCCATCTCCGGAGCCCCGGAAGCGGCGCGCTTTAACTTTGAAATGGCTCCGGGGTTCTCCTCACAGACACCGTCGCCGTTGGGGCGACGACCTTCGATCCAGCACCCAAGGAGAATCCCACCCATGCGCCTCAGGCCCGCCATGCTGTCCACCACCCTCGCCGCCCTGCTGCTCACCACGCCCGCGCTCGCGGCCCAGGAGCCCGCGCCTCAGGGCCAGGAGGCCCACGGCGGGTGCCGCGGCGGCAAGGGAGGGAAGATGTTCCACAAGCTGGCGCGCATGGAGCACCGGCTCGATCGCGCGGTGGAGCGGGGCCGCCTCACGCAGGCCCAGGCGGATCAATTCAAGGCCGAGGCCCGCCAGCTCCGCCAGGAGTTCGAGACCCAGCGCACGACCAGCGGCGGCCAGCTCACCGAGGAGCAGAAGCAGCAGTTCCGGCAGCGCAAGCAGGCCCTGCGCGAGAAAGTGAAGGCCGCCCTCAAGGCCTCCAATCCCCAGGACGTGTGAGGCTTCAGTCGAAGAGGCCCTGGAGATAGAAGCGGCCGTCCCGCGCGTCTCGGAAGACCCAGGCCGGGCCCATCCCCTCGAAGTGGACCCGGTAGTAGTCCCGGCTGTAGGGCTCCGGCGCCCACCACTCGCCGCTCAGGCGCTCGGGGCCCGCCATCGCCATCACCCGGCGCCGCTTGCCCAGCAGCCACGCGGCGAGCAGCTCCCCGGAGTCCGCCACCTCGGCGTCCAGCGTGGCCGGCTGCTCCAGCAGGCGCGAGGGGCGCTCCCGCAGCGCCTCCTCCACTGGCACCTCCACCGGCTCTTGCGGCAACAGCTCCCCCGCCATGCCTCGCGAGGAGGGGGGCGGACGGAACGCCCGCGCCACGTAGGCCTGCTCGGGGCGGTGGACCGCCTCCAGCGAGGCGGAGAAGAGCGACTCCTCGCCCAGCGTCGTGGCCAGCCGGGACAGCACCACCTCCAGGGCCGCATCCCCTTCCGGCGTGTCCCCCAGCGCCAGCTGCTGGCCCCGATCCTCGTTGTGCTCCTCCACCCGCACCGAGAGCCCCGCCACCGGGTTCTCCAGCCGCAGCTCCGACAGCTGGTGGCGCGCCAGATCCAGCAGCAGCTTCGCGCGCGCCGAGGGCCGGGCCAGGGTGAGGGGCAGCTCCACCTGGCCGGTGGGATCCAGCTTCAGCATGAAGCTCAGCCGCACCGCCGCCCGGCGCCGCCCGGCCAGCCGCGCGCAGAGCCGATCCAGCAGCGTCTTGAGCGCGAACTGCAGGGGCTCGAAGGACTCGGCGGGCCAGTCCAGCGTCATCCGCTCCTCGAGCACCTCCTCCAGCACCGCCGCGACGAAGGGCGTGTCATCCCCTCCCCTGCAGAGCGTGTGCGCGCGCAGGCCTGCAGCCCCACCACGCGCCGCCACCGCGCCCGCCGGCAGCGCCGCCACCTCTCCCAGGGTGCCCAGCCCGAGCGCGGCGAAGGGCTCACACTCCGGCCCCTCCAGCGCGGAGAGCGGCAGGGGTGCCAGCGCCCTGGCGCCACCGCCCTCCGGCACCACCTGCACGGGCCGCGTGCCGTGGCGGGCCAGCACCCGGGAGGTGAACAGCTCCGAGGCCACTACCGCCCTGCCCCGGTACCCGTGGCCCGCGCAGACCTCCAGCGCCCGCTGGCACAGCCCCTCCTCGCCTCCGAAGAGGTGCGCCGCGCTCGCGTCGAACCACAGGCCGTCCGGCGCCGAGCGCTGGAAGGCCGGAGTGACGCACATGAGCGCCTCGCCCAGCGACGTCAGGGCGCGGAGCTCGTCCTCGGCCTTGTAGGGGAAGTGCTGGAGCGAGGGCTCCAGGGCGCTCGCGGCCGTCAGCGTCATCCCCGGGCGGACCCCGGCCTTGAGGGCGCTCGTGGAGGCGCAGGCCACCCGCCGCGCGCTCCGCACCTCCTCCTCCAGCACGAAGGGCTTCCCCGCCAGCGCGGGCACCTCGATGACCCGGCGCTGCGCCGGGAACCGCGAGAAGTGCAGATAGCCCAGCCGCATGAGCCCCCCCTGCCTCAGCGCGGCGCGGTGCCAGTCCCCAGGCGGGAACGGAAGGAGGGCATCGCCGCGTCACGCCCGGGGCGCTGGCCCAGGATGCCGCACGCGTTGCGCCGCTCCCAGCTGCGCCCCCGGTAGAAGTCCGGGACGAGCTCCTCGTTGGACGGGGCCTCTCCAGCGAGCAGCGGGGCCTCCTCGCCCTCGGGCCCCAGCGCCGGGTAGAGCGAGCTCCACTCCAGGACGGCCCGCGTCCCCAGCCCGCCCTGCCGGCTGCGCACCACCTCCACCGCGAGCCCCTCGGGCCCCAGGGACTCGGTCCGAATGCGCGTCACGCCATCCGCGGGCGCGGTCGGAGAGGACAGCAGCAGCAGCAGGCTCCCTCCACGGAAGGCCGCATCCGCGAGCTTCTTCCCCTCCGCGAGCGACAGCCGCAGCCCGGAGGACTTCCCGCCCGAGGCGCCCGCCGCCAGGCCCTGGGTGAGATCCAGCACCACGCACGCGAACGCCCCGCTCCGAGCCAGCTGCACCGCCGTCCACGCCAGCTGCGCTGGCTGCTGGGGGCGCACGATGAGCAGCCGGGACAGCTCCACGCCCATGGCGGCAGCGGCGGGCGGATAGAGCTCCTTGGGGCCATCCACCCAGGCGCACAGCCGACGCTCCCGGTGCGCCGCCGCCACCGCGCGCAGCGCCAGGCTGGTGCGCCCCGAGGCCGCGTCGCCGCACAGCTCCACCGCCTGCCCCAGCGGAAAGCCACCCGAGGGCAGCAGCGCGTCCACCTCTTCCACGCCGGTGCGCAGCGTGGCCAGATAGCTCCGGGGCGCGGCCTGGAGCTGGCGGATGCGCTCGCGCAGCTGCTCCACCACTGCTCCCGATCGCTGTTCCGCCGTCGCGCTCATCACATCGTCTCCGGGCTCCGAGCCAGCTACACGCTCGTTCAGTATGCTCACGGATCTGACGTACGGCACGAAGGACCCATGGCGATGGGCGCGCTCGCGAGCCGGGAGCCCCCGCGATCCACGCGAGATCACGGGCCATTGGCCCCTCGACCCAACCTCTCAGGCTGGATCGCCCCGGAGGACGGGCGAAAGTGCCTCCTCGGAGGCGATTCTACATCACGGCTGCGCACCCACCCTCGTCCAGCACCGCGGGGATGGCTCGGCCCGCCCTGGCTCCTCATGGCACAAGAAACCTCCGCCTTGGTTCCGTCTCAGCGCCTTCTGCGAGTACCCTAAAGGGGCCCATGGCGAAGATCGGCGGCCATCTCCCACCTACAGTCCCGCGGCCTTCCCCGAGCCCCGCGGGAAAGGCCGAGCCCGCGGCCACGCCACAGCAGCAGCCGCAAGGGCCCGCCTCACAGGCTACGCCGGCCAAGCCCGCGCCCGTCGCGGTCCAGGCGCAGCAGGTCGCCCAGCAGTTCGGCTCCGCTTTTCAGTCCGCCGGGCGGCTGGCGGGGCAGCTCTTCAAGGGCCTCGGCACCAAAGAGGCCGGGCAGTCGCGCGGCTCCGAGAAGTCCTCCTCCTCCGAGCGGACCGAGGAAGGCAAGGGCGAACAGGGCGCGCAGGAGGCCGGGCAGGGCCCCGACGAGGCGGGTGGCGAAAATCCGTTCATGGCCGCATTCGGGGCGCTGAAGCGCTCGCGCCAGTCCCGCCTCCGCAAGGCCGCCAAGAAGCGGGCAGGACAGAGCAGCGAGGTCTCCGCCTCCACCCAGGTCGCCCTCGAGGAAGAAGAAGAGGAAGAGGAAGAGCAGAACCCACGACGCGCGCGCAACTACCTGCTGGGAGAGGAGCAGGAGGAGACCCCCTTCGATCAGGCGAAGCGCGAGGCCCTGTTCCTGCAGCACCTGGAGCGCGAGGGAGAGCCTGCCTCGAACATCGCGCGGCTGTTGAACGCACAGCTCGGGGTGGACCGGGACCGTGAGTTCAAGGATCTGCTCACCGATCAGGTCAAGCCGCAGCTGGAGTCGATGGCGAGCCGCGTCGCCGAGGCCCCCGCCGATGAGCGGCGGACGCTCGCCGCGCTCGTCTCGCGCGCGGCCTACCAGGTGGGGAGCAAGAGCTCTGGCGCGTTCACGAAGCTACTGGCCTCGGCGGGGGTGGCGGAGGCGGCCCATCTGGCGACCTCCTCCGAAGCAGTGGTCGCGCGCGCCACGCAGTTCGAGCAGGCACTGCGGCGAGCCGCGAGCCCGGAGTACCGCTCGGCGCTGATCGACGCGGGACGCGCCACCCTGGAGCAGCTGGCGCGTGACGCGGAGGGGCTGACGCCCGAGGAGCGGCACCCCACCTGGATCTCCCTCCTGCGCTCGGCCGAGAGCCTGGAGCCCCAGAGCCTCCCCGCGATGGCAGAGGCCGTCGTGAGCGGGATCCTTGCCACCGGGCGCGCCGAGGCGGCAGGCACCCTCGCCGAGTTCCTGCCACCCGCCCTGAAGGTGGCTCCCGGCGGTGGGAGCTGGGCGTTCCAGCTCGCCCTCACCCTCTTTGCGCGTGGCGAGGTGAAGGCGGCCGAGCAGCTGGGCGGAGCGCTCCACGAGTGGATCCGTCAGGCCCGCGGGAGCTGCACTCCCATCTTCAAGAACCTGCGCGAGCTCAGCGCCGCTCCGTCCGGCGGCGCCAGCGAGGCCACGCTGCTTCGCGAGCTCGAGGCCCACATCTCGCTCCTGGCAGCGACGATCCCGGCGTGCGCTTACATGATCGAGCACGGCCAGGGGCTGCCGCCGGCCGCGGCCCCCCTGCTCACCGAGGCCACGGTCTCGATGGCCTCGCTGAACATCGTGGGCGCCACGGCTCCCGGACAGCAGCTGCTGCGCCGGATGCTCCTGGCGCAGGAGCGAGGCGGTCAGACCTTCTTGACCACCCTGCCCCGGCTGGCGCTCGCCCTGTCACAGAAGCAGCTGGTCCAGCCCCTCTGGAACAACGGCCTGCTCCCGGCGAGCTACCAGTTCGGTGGGCGGCCCTTCCTGGATCGTGTCGCCCTGCACACCGGCCGGGCCCTCGCGGCGCCCGTCCTGGCGCGGAGCAAGAAAGGCGATGAGGGCTCGGCGAAGGTGCTCTTGCGCACGGCGATCCTCGGCAACGCCGCGCTGTTCGGCCTCAAGCCCGACGGGGCACACCTCGCCGCGGAGGCTCTGGAGTCGCTGAGGCAGAGACCGGGCTCGCTGGCGCTGCGGCGGACTCTGGAGCTGTTGGAGAAGATCCGGGAGAAACAATCCACCAGCAGCACGGAGACCCTGCAGGAGCTCGCCAAGGCCCTGGCGGACAGAGAGAGCAGGCTCGTGCCGCTGTCAGGACAGAGCCAGGGGCCCCGGGTTCCCACCAAGCTGTCCCTGCGCGAGATCGCCATGGACCAGTCGGCCCACGCGAAGCAGAGCGCGGCACCCCGTGATGCGCCCGCCCCTCCCCTGGGTGGCGCTCCTCGAAGCCACAAGTAGCAAGGGCGCCGCAGCCGCCCTGCTTACTGCGCGCAGAACAGCTTCACCTCGACGCCCTGATCATCCGCCCGGCGCAGGCAGTCGCCCAGGAAGAAGAGGCGCGCGGGCCGGTCCTCCCCGGCCGCGTCGTAGCGCAGGTCTCCCCCCGCCACGCTGCACACCTGCACCGTGCCGTCCCCTCGCGTCAACTCCACCCGCGCCAGCCGGGGGTCCGGCAGGTTCATCACCTCGATGCTCTGCGAGATGGCGGCCAGCTCGGCGATGGCCACCAGCGTCTCGCGGTAGCTGGGCTTGCAGATGGAGTCCAGGTTCTGCAGCCGGCTGTCGAAGCGCTCGCTCATCGCCCGGTGGCGGAAGCCCGGTCCGTAGGATGTCGGGCACTCCACGTTGCGCACGAACGTCCCCTGGGGCGTCACGTCCTGGACCAGCCCGGCGCGCTTGTCGCTCAGCGCCACCGGGCCGATGGTCGCCCACAGCACCTCACGCGCGGCGCCCTGCCCGTCCCGCAGCCCCTGGAGGGTGTTGAAGTACTCCTCCACGGAGGTGAGGCTCTTCTCCTGCTCCGAGCAGAAGTCCCGCGAGGTGTCCTCCGTGAGCAGCACCGGCGGCGGGCGCTGCGTGGAGCTGCAGTCCTCCTCGTCGGTGACGACCACCACCAGCAGCCGCGCCCCGTCCCTCAAAAAGCCCCCATTGCCCCCCTGCTCCAGCGGCTGGGTGGCCAGCGAGGAGGCCACCGCCAGCCGGACCGCCTCGAAGGGCGACTCCTGCCCGCTGCCGCTCGTCCCCTGCTTCACCAGGCGCCGGGACTTCTCCAGCACCTCCGGATCCGAACCCTCCAGGTAGCGCTCGGCGCTCGGCTCCCCGCTCGGAGTGGGGACGGGCCTCAGCCGGCCGGCCTCTTCCGGGTACTCCCGGTACTCCTCGCGGTTATTGAAGAACGAGCGGCGATACACGGAAGTCGTAATGACGCCGACCCGGAAGTCCTGCGTCACGCCGCCTCCCTGGCGCAGCTCCTCCAGGAAGGCGGGCAGCTCGGTGGCGATGGCCGCCTGCTCCTCGGCCATCGATCCGGAGTTGTCGATGACGAACAGGATGTCGGTCCGCTGGGGAGCGATGGAAGGGGCGTCCGCCTGGCACGTCCCAGGCACCGTGGAGCCCGGCTGATCCACGGGAGACTCACATGCCGCCACCCACCCCAGGATGGCTGCCACGAGGATGAAAGGAGCAGGCGTTCGAGCCCTCACGGGGGATCCCTCCAGATCCGCGACGCGCCTGGACGCGCCGCATCAGATGATAACAGGGGTCCAGCATGCCCCACCTTCCAGGGCTTCGCGACAAGCGTCCGGGGGCAAACGTCCATCCGGAAAAATGCACGCCGCGTTTGCCATGGGCGTTTTGGTTGCTACGTTGGGTCAACTGGCACAAAAGAACAGCTGTAATGAACCGCCCGACACCCAAGCGGGCGATTAGAGGGTCGAACCAAATGTCTGACGAGAAGAAGAAGGGCTCCGCCGCCAGCGCCATGCCGGCGGCCATGGCGCCTCCGGGGCTGATCAACAAGGAGGACATCCCGCAGGTGCTCCCCATCCTGCCCCTGCGGAACTCCGTGTTCTTCCCGGGCGGTGTGCTGCCTCTGGCGGTCGGCCGCCAGAAGACCATCGCCCTCATCAAGGATGCGGTGCGTGACGACCAGGTCATCGGCGTCGTCACCCAGCGGCGCGCGGAGGAGGAGGATCCCGGCGCGTCCGATCTGTACGCCATGGGCACCGTTGCCCGGATCGTGAAGCTCCTGAAGATGGGCGAGGACAACTACTCGCTCGTCGTGCAGGGCCTGGCGCGCTTCCGGGTGATGGAGCTGGTGCAGGAGGCCCCCTACCTCAAGGCCCGCGTGGAGGCCGTGGAGGACAAGACTTCGGCGGAGAACGTCGAGGTGGAGGCCCTGGGCATCAACCTGAAGAAGCTGGCGCGTGAGGTGATCGAGCTGATGCCGGAGCTGCCGGCGGCCGCCACCGAGCTGGTGGAGTCCATCACGCACCCGGGCCACCTGGCGGACCTGATCGCCGCCAACGTGGACGTGCCCATCGAGGAGAAGCAGGCCGTCCTGGAGACGGTGGACCTCAAGGCGCGCATGAAGCTGGTGCTGGAGCTGCTCAACCGCAAGCGCGAGATCCTCAAGCTCTCCAACAAGATCGACTCCGCCGTGAAGGGCGAGATGTCGAAGACCCAGCGCGAGTACTACCTGCGCCAGCAGCTCAAGGCGATCAAGGAAGAGCTCGGCGAGATGGGCGAGGAGGAGGAGGAGCTGGACGAGCTGCAGGAGCGCCTGAAGAAGGCGGGCCTGCCGCCGGACGTGGAGAAGGTGGCCCAGAAGGAGCTCAACCGCCTGAAGACGATCCCGGCGGCCTCCAGCGAGTACACCGTCGCGCGCACCTACCTGGACTGGATCGCGGATCTGCCCTGGTCCAAGGTGTCCGAGGACAACCTGGACATCGAGAACGCGCGCCAGGTGCTGGACAAGGATCACTACGGCATCAAGAAGGTGAAGAAGCGCATCCTCGAGTACCTGGCCGTGCGCAAGCTGAAGAACGACATGCGCGGCCCCATCCTCTGCCTGGTGGGTCCTCCGGGCGTGGGCAAGACGTCGCTCGGCCAGAGCGTCGCCAGGGCCACCGGCCGCAAGTTCGTCCGCCTGTCGCTGGGCGGCGTGCGGGACGAGGCGGAGATCCGTGGGCACCGGCGCACCTACGTCGGCGCGCTGCCGGGCCGCTTCATCCAGAGCATGAAGAAGGCCGGGACGAAGAACCCGGTGATGATGCTGGACGAGATCGACAAGCTCGGCGCGGACTTCCGCGGCGATCCGAGCGCGGCGCTGCTCGAGGTGCTGGATCCGGAGCAGAACAACAGCTTCAGCGATCACTACCTGGACGTCGCCTTCGATCTGTCCAAGGTGATGTTCATCGCCACGGCGAACCAGCTGGATCCCATCCCCGGGCCGCTCCGGGACCGCATGGAGATCATCGAGCTGTCCGGCTACACGTTCGAGGAGAAGCAGAACATCGCGCGGATCCACCTGGTGCCCAAGCAGCTCAAGGAGCACGGGCTCTCGCCGGATCACATCGAGATCGCCGACGAGGCGCTGCTGACGATCACCACCTCGTACACGCGTGAGGCCGGGGTGCGTAGCCTCGAGCGCCGCATCGCAGACATCTGCCGCGCGGTGGCGGTGGAGGTGGCCGGCGGGAAGATGGAGAAGCAGACGATCAACGGCGAGCGGGTCAAGGAGATCCTCGGGCCCGAGACGTTCTACTCCGAGGTGGCCGAGCGCACCGAGGTTCCGGGTGTGGCCACGGGCCTGGCGTGGACGGCGGCTGGCGGCGATCTGCTCTTCATCGAGGCGACGAAGATGGCGGGCAAGGGCGGCATGACGCTCACCGGCCAGCTCGGCGACGTGATGAAGGAGAGCGCGACGGCGGCCCTCAGCTACCTGCGCAGCAAGGCGGAGTCGCTGGGGATCAGCCCGAACTTCCTGGAGAAGACGGACCTGCACCTGCACTTCCCCGCGGGCTCCATCCCGAAGGACGGCCCCTCGGCCGGCGTCACCATCCTCACCGCGCTCACCAGCCTGCTGACGGGCATCCGGGTGCGCAGCGACACGGCGATGACGGGCGAGGCCACGCTGCGCGGCCTGGTGCTGCCGGTGGGCGGCATCAAGGAGAAGGTGCTCGCGGCGCACCGCGCCGGCATCAAGCGGGTGATCCTGCCCGAGCGCTGCCGGAAGGATCTGGTGGACGTGCCGGATCAGGCGAAGAAGGAGCTGGAGTTCATCTTCGTCACCAAGATGGACGAGGTGCTGACGGCGGCGCTGGAGACCCCGCCGTTCAAGGGCACGGCGGGTTCGCCGGCCGGTGGCGAGCAGCCGCAGACGCCGCTGCCGGGCGCGAGCACGGAGCCCTCTCCGGAGATCCGGGCTGAGGCCTAGCCTTACGCCCCTCCTCTGAGGTACCAGCGGGCAGGCTCCCTCGGGGGCCTGCCCGCTGTCTTTTTCCTCGAACGTCGGGGAGGAGCCCACCGATGAAGTACGCCTACCTGGGGCGGACCGGCTTGAAGGTGTCCCGTATCTGCCTGGGGTGCATGAGCTTCGGCAGCACCTCGTGGCGCAAGTGGGTGCTGGACGAGGAGGCCGCGCAGCCCTTCTTCCGCAAGGCGGTGGAGAGCGGCATCAACTTCTTCGACACGGCGGACATGTACTCGCTGGGGGTGAGCGAGGAGATCACCGGCCGGGCGCTCAAGCGGTACGCGCGGATGGAGGAGGTGGTGCTGGCCACCAAGGTCTACTTCCCCATGGGCGAGGGGCCCAACATGGGCGGCCTGTCACGCAAGCACATCGTCCAGGGCTGCGAGGCCAGCCTGAGGCGGCTGGGCGTGGAGACGATCGATCTGTACCAGATCCACCGGCTGGACCCGAACACGCCCATGGAGGAGACGCTGGCGGCGCTGGATCAGCTCGTGCGGCAGGGGAAGGTCCGCTACCTGGGGGCCAGCTCCATGTACGCATGGCAGTTCGCCCGGGCGCTGGGCGTCTCCGAGCGCCACGGCCAGGCGCGCTTCGTCTCGATGCAGAACCACTACAACCTCGTGTACCGCGAGGAGGAGCGGGAGATGCTGCCGCTGTGCCAGGCGGAGGGCATCAGCGTCATCCCCTGGTCCCCGCTGGCGCGCGGCCTGCTGGCGGGCTCGCGCAAGTCGCTGGAGGACCGCACGGCCACGACGCGGGCGGGCTCGGACGCGCACGCGGTGGCGCTCTACGACAACCCCAACGACTGGGAGGTCGTCGAAGCGGTCAGGCGGGTGGCGGCGGCGCGCGGGAGCTCGATGGCGGAGGTGTCCCTCGCGTGGCTGCTGTCACGGCCCGGGGTGGCGGCGCCGATCGTGGGCTCCACGAAGCTGGAGCACCTGGAGGCGGCCCTCCGCGCGGTGGACCTCCAGCTCACGGCGGAAGAGATCGCGGCGCTCGAGGCGCCCTACAAGCCGCACCCGGTCCGAGGCGTGTAGCCGGAGGCCTCACCCCAGCGGGGCTCACTTCTCCTTCGTGAGCTCGTCCACCTGCTGCTGGAGATCGATCGCCTCCCCGAAGAAGTCATCCGCGGAGCTGGCAGGCAGCAGCCGGAAGGACGCTGGCAGCAGCGTGCGCGGGAACTCCATGGACATGCTGAAGTCCTCGTTGCCCAGCAGATCCTCCGCCTGCATGAGCGCGCCAAAGCCCAGGACGATCGCCCCCACCGTCGCCCCCAGCCGCCGCGAGTCCCAGCGCGTCACGTAGCGCAGGTGCCAGAACAGGCCCCACGCGACCAGCCCCAGGTAGCCGAACATCGCCAGCCACGAGAGGGCCGTCCCGGAAGCCAGGCTGAAGCCCAGGAGCGTCAAGAAGCCGGGCAGGCAGATGGTGCCCAGCAGCACCAGGCTGCCGATCGCTCCATGCGCGCGGAAGTGGAACTGCCGGCGCGCGATCCGGCTCGCGATGGACCAGCCGCCCGCCCAGGCCAGCGCGAAGGCGGTGGGCAGCAGCATGGAGAACAGCAGCTCGCCCCAGTCCACCTGGTCGTAGCTCGTCAGGTAGCTGGAGAGCAGCGAGGCCGCCATCGCCGCCCCGAGCGCCCCCAGGAAGATCCGCGGCCGCTCGAAGACGCGCTGCCGGATCCCCACCGGCGCCTCGGCCACCAGCGTGCCCTCCACCGCGTAGCCGCGCCCCCGGAAGCGCAGCACCGTGTCGCCCACCATCACGCGCGCGTCGTCGGTGAGCACCAGCTCCGCCAGCCGCGCCCACGGCTCCACCCGGAAGGTGCCGTTGCGGCTGCCCAGATCCCGCACCACCAGCCCGCCGTCCTCGGCGCGCTCGACGCGCAGGTGCGCCGCGGACACCTTGGGATCATCCAGGATCACGTCGCTGCCGTAGCCGCGCCCCACGGTGACGGGGAAGCGCTCCAGCCGGTGGCGCACGTGGACGGCGTCCCCCTCCAGCACCTCCAGGTAGATCACTTCGTCCACGACAGCCCCTCCAGGTAGCGGCGCGCGAGCTTGTAGGCGTTCTCTGGAGAGAAGCCGGCCAACGTGAGGCTGGTGTCCACGCCCTGGCTGCTCGAGGGGAGCGGGGCGGCCCGGAGCACCAGATCATAGAGCCCCGGGAACTTCTTGTAGGCGCGCAGGCACAGCGCCGCGCGCAGGGTGAGCCCCCCCGAGCTCACGAACTCCGAGTGGCAACGGAAGTTCGTCACATCATCCCGCGTGGCCTCCACCACCGAGGGATCCGAGGAGAAGAAGGCGCTGTAGAGCGCCGAGAAGCGCAGGGCCCCCAGCTTCGTGGAGGAGAGGTGCTGGTGGGAGTAGGACACCATGCCCGTGCGCTGGTCCGAGGAGACGTACAGATCCTCCTCGGAGGAGCACTGGTAGTTCGTCACCGTGTACTGCGCCTCCGGATCGTGCGGCGTGTCTCCCCAGCACTTGAGGAACGGCAGCCACCGCCCGGGGACGTGGTAGGGCCCCAGGGACTGCTGCGGCAGCGATGTGCCCAGCAGGCGCTCGGTGATGCGCTGCTGGTGATCCAGCAACTGCGCGTGCACGGCGGCCAGCAGCGCCTTGGGCGAGGAGTCCTCCGCCTGGGCCCCCAGCGCGCGGTTGAGCAGCGCCCGGGCGTGATCCACCGGCACGAGGAACCCCACCTGGTTGCCCATGGTGGCCACGTTGACGCCCACCACGCGCCCCTCGCCGGTGAGCGTGGGGCCACCGCTCATGCCCGGGTTGATGGCGCCGCTGAAGTGGACCCGATCATAGAGGGCGTCCTGGACGAGCCCGTTGTACGTGCCCTCGACGATGGTGGTGCCCAGATCGCGCGGGTTGCCCATGGCGAACAGGCGCGCGCCCTGCGGCGGCGGCTTCTCCTGCAGTTGGAAGAAGTCCGGCACCGGCTGGCCCAGATGGACGATGGCCAGATCGTGCACCACGTCCACCGCGACCAGGCTCACCGCCCCGGGCTCCTGCCCATCCCGGACCAGCTCCGCGGTGTAGTCCTCCGGGTGGAACACCAGATCCGAGACGACGTGGTAGTTGGTGATCGCGTGCCCATCCGCGCTCACGAAGAAGGCCGAGCCGATGGACGACTTGGTGCCGGAGCGACGCTCGATGATGCGGACCTGGGCCACCCGGCGCTTGATGCGCTCGAACAGCTCGTGCGTGGCGGGCGGCAGCGTGGCCACGGGGAGCTGCGGGACGATCTCCGGCTCACCCGCTTCCGGCGGGGAGGGTTCGACCTGGACGGGAGCCAGAGGGGGTGCCGGGGACTGGGCGGGCACCGGCGCCTGCGCGAGGACGGCGAGGACGAGAAGAGCAACCATGCTGGCCGCAGCGTAGCGGAGGCGCGGCCCTCCTGGGGGGCGGGTGTGCCGAGGCCGCCCGGAGCACGACCTGTCAGGTAGCGCCCTGGAGCGCGAGCGGCCAACGCTTCACGTCCTACCCGCCCAGCAGGCGCCGAGCGTCGCGCCGCGGGTATACTGGGATCTTTCTCCAGGGCGGCTCTCGCGTTCCGCCGGAGGATTGAGCGATGTCTCTCCCCCATTACGAGACGGTGGATGGCTCGACGCCGGAGATCACCCCGCTGCCCGCGGAGCATGGGCGGCGGCTGCCGCTCTCCGCCTTCACGCTGCTGGACGGGGGAGACGTGTTCGAGTCACGCGGCGGCAAGCCGCCCCCGGATGGCGCCGCCCGCGCGCGCGCGTACCTGAAGGCCCAGGTGACGATCGCGGCCCACGGCGCGCCCCCCGAGCAGCTCCAGCGCGTGGAGGGGGACATCGTCCGGCAGCTCTCCGGCAACCTCCAGCTGATCGGACGGCTGGAGGCGTCGCGGCCGGTGACGATCGATCTCATCCCCCCTGGCCAGCCCATGGCGAAGTACGGCTATCCCCGCTCCGTCTCGCCGAACGCGGCGGGGCTCTTCTGGGATCACCCGGAGTGGGAGCGAGCGCGCATCGCGCTGCGCCAGGACAAGCTCGGCGTGGAGCCGCACCTGGTCTTCCACGAGGTGGCGCACGCCATCCAGGGCCTGGCCTTCACCCAGGAGGAGAACGATCTCGTCTACCGGACCATGCTGCGCACCTACCGCCACCGCGCCATGGTGGACGAGGTGTTCGCCATCTACAGCGAGCGGGAGTTCGTCCCCGCCGTCACCCAGCATGATCTGCGCGCGCCCGGCGTATACGGCATGGCGCGCCAGCGCTGGGACGAGGGGCACCTCTTCACCCGCTTCGTGCGCAACCTCTACTTCCCCTACAAGCCGCTGGCGGGCCCGGGCTCGGGCAGCATGAGCCCGGGCTTCGGCTTCTGAGCCGCCTGCTCCCCAGGCCGGGAGCGCGGCGCCTGCTGCGCTGGGCCCCCTTGACAAGGCGTCCGCTATAACGGATATATGGATCATCCGTTTTCACGGATGACTGTCCGATAACGAAGAGGTCTCCACATGAGCGCCGCTGTCATCGACCTGCAGGACTTCCGCAAGAAGCGAGAGGCCGAGCAGTGTCAGATGATGCGGCCCGCCCCGGTCAGGCCTTGGCTGCCTGTCTGGGTATGGGTCATGGTCTGGCCCGCATGAAGTCTGTCCGGGAGAACACGGGGCGCAAGAGCCGTGGGGGTTCGCCTCGCCGCAAGGAGGCAGAGCCCCCCACTGAGGCCCTTGCGCCCGAGCCTCCCGAAGAGCCCGCCGAGAAGCTGCCCGAGATCCGATCCCCCGTTGCCTCTCCTTCCAAGGGAGCTCCCAAGGGAGCCCCCAAGGGAGAAGAGGCATGGATCTACGAGGTGGCCCACCCGGATGCGGACCAGGATCTGGCGCCCGTGGTGGGCCGCAACCTGCGGCGGCTGCGCGTGCAGCGCGGGCTGTCGCTCGAGCGGCTGTCGAAGGCCTCGGGCGTGAGCCGGGCCATGCTCGGGCAGATCGAGCTGGGCCAGAGCGCGCCCACCATCAACGTGCTGTGGAAGATCGCCCGCGCGCTGGATCTGCCGTTCTCGGCGCTGATCAGCACCACGGGCGGCGCCGGGACGCGGGTGATGAAGGCGTCGCAGGCCAAGCGGCTCACCTCGCATGACGGGCGCTTCGCGTCCCGGGCGCTCTTCCCGTTCGACGAGCCTCGGCGGGTGGAGTTCTACGAGTTGCAGCTGAAGGGCCACAGCGAGGAGCGGGCCGATCCCCACCCGCCCGGCACGCTGGAGAACCTCATCGTCACGCGCGGGACGGTGGAGATGGAGGTGGGCCCCGAGCGGCACCTGCTGGCCACCGGGGACGCCATCCTCTTCGAGGCGGACAAGCCCCACGTCTACCGGAACGTGGGGCCCGAGGACGTCACCATGTACCTGGTGATGACGTACGCCGAAGAGGTGGGCTGAGCTACTTGGCCATGCCCATCATCGTGGGCATGCCGTTGCACATCATCATCATGGGCGCGCCCATGGCCATCATGGAGTTCATGGCGTCGCAGCACTCCTTCATCATCGCCATGTCCTGCCCGTCCATGGGCATCATCTTGCAGATCATGCCGTCCTTGCCCATCTCGCAGTTCATGCGGGTCATCATCGGCATCATCTGACGCATCATCATGGGCATCATCATGGGCATGCCCATGCCCATGGGCATCATCATGGGGTTCATGCCCATGCCGCCCATCATCATGGGGTTCATGCCCATCATGCCCATGGGCATCATGCCGCCCATCCCCCCCATCATCGGGTTCATGCCCATCATGCCGCCCATCATGGGGTTCATGCCCATCATCGGCATGCCCATGTTCATCATGGGGTTCATGCCCATGGGCATGTTCTGGTTGGGCATGTTCATCGGCATGGCGTTCGCGGTCATCATCGGGTCGTCTCCTCCCGGTCCCCCGGGCACGTGAAGAAAACGCCCCCTGGATAGAGCAGGTGGACCCGGACAGCGAGTGAACGGCCATGCACGCGTGCGCTTTCCTCCGAGGCAACGGAGGCCCCGCCCGGAACGGCGGAGGCGCTGTCGGTTCGGGCGGAGGACCGTCCGCTGGCGCGGACAGGAGCGTGGGCCAGTGGATCCTCGGCCCCTGCCGCGTACCGCTCACCCGGGTGCCCCCCCGCTTACTTGGGAGCCCAGACTTGCTTGAACTCAAGCCCCCTCATGCCGGCGGCCCTCCACAGCTCGACGACACGCTCACTCACAAAGGTGGGACTCACCCGAAGGTTTGGGATCTTGAAGAAGAGAAGCCCTCGGATGGCATCAGCGCGAAACCCATAGCGACTGATGCGCATGATACGCCCATCGCTGAAACGAAGCACGGAGGATGCGGCTTCATCGAGCGCATCGACGACTCGGGTGGGATTGAATATCCGCAACTCTGCGCCATCGCATGCCACTGGCAGCAACTCACCGTACTCGCGCAGCATCGGCCCAAGGACCTCAACAGCCCGAGGCCTGAAGATGAGGGCGTGTGAACCAAGCCATGGTGAGTCAGACTCCAGGAGCTTTCGCCCCTCGTCCTCTTGAATCAGTCGCATGACGACTGGACTCCAGCCTCCCGCCCGGGGCACCCCGTTGATCTGAACGTGGATGTTCTCGAAGTCCTCCTGCTTGACAGGGTGACAGAACTCGTAGCCTTCGAGAGGCGACGGCGTGTAGACAGCCATCACCCTATCGCTCATGGGAATCCGCCATTCAGTAGCGCCTGCCGAATCGCATTCAACGCCTCCACGGCCTCTTGCCTGGTAGTGGCCTGCCCCAGCATCTCATTCACAGCCTCATAGTACGCGCGAGTATGTACCGTGGAATGAACCGCGGATCCAGCCGGATTGGCAGCCGCCCGGCTGGCAGGCAGAAACACTCCGTTGACCGCTTCGTTGATGGCAATACCGAACCGCTGTAGCACCGCACGCGCTGGCGCGGCCACTGCTGCTGAACCAGCAACGATGTGATGGGCTGCCGATTGCGCCGGCCGAGTGGTCCCTGCGGCTTCGAGCGCCGCCCCCAGCGCCCTTGAAGAGGGCGCCACGAGATTCGTTGCAGTCCCTCCTGAACTCAGTGCCGGCGTGAGGACCGCTCTCGGGGCATTGGCGAGAGATGACCCGCCGAGAGTGAGTATAACCGAGACGCCCGAGTCGGCCAACTCAGCATTCTCGTGAGACATGCCAGCAGCCTGCAACCCTCGGCTGGTAAACGAGCTTGTCTGCTCTCCCGTGAGGAGTTGAGTCAATCCTGCGGCAGCGACATCCGCGCCGTGGACGACAGCGACCCCTCCCACAACCGCCCCAACGCCAGTCCAGGATGTGGCGATGCCCCCAGCAGCGCCTGCGGCTATTTCCATGACGCCGCCGAGCAGCTTGAGCCCCCCCACAACCCGATCCCAGGGCGTACGGCCATCCGGATCCATGAACCTCAGAGGATTGGCCGCCGCATACGTGTAGGCCGCCAGGTTGACCGGGTTGTGCACTCCCCCCAACCCAGCACCATCGAGATACTGCGTCGCGGCTGGATCCGGGCTCGCCCACAACCCAACCCGCGGATCGTAGTAGCGCGCCCCGAAGTAATAGAGCCCTGTCTCCTGGTCCATCTCCTTTCCGCTAAACAGATGCGGCAACCGCTCGGTGTTCGACCGCTGATCCACCCAGGTCTCGCCAGACGGGAAGTACTGCACGTGCTCGTACAGGGCCCCGTCTACATCCGTGACGTAGCTTGTACTGCTGAGATGATCGGGGTGATAGAAGTACAGGAAGTTCGTATCCGGCATCCCATCGTCCGGCATCTGGCTCGGGACCTGGTAATGCGGATTCATCTCCACATTCCGGCCGTGCTGGTGCCCGTTCGCCGAGCGATGCTCCCACCATCTGCCCAGCATCACGGACACCAGATCACCCTCGTCCGGCCGCACGTGCGCATCGCCCGGTGACAACTTGGAAGCAACGCGTGCCGTGCCAACATAGACATGCTTCGTCCCCACGGACCGATTGCGAACCGTCCACTTGTCATTCACATAGACAGTCTCGCCCTGCGCACCGGTCTTGATGATCCGGTCCCCTCCATCGTCATACACGAAACGCGTGGTCCGACCGTTGTCTGAGATCGATCGGACGCGGTTCTCCTCGTCCCATGCGATCGTTCGGCGTTGTCCGCTCCGGTCGTGATCCCACCCGGTCTGGTTCCCATTATCATCGTAGAAAAAAGTCCGGTCCCCGATGTGCGTCGCCGCGTGCGGCCTGGCTGATCCGTACTCATAGCTCCACCCATAGGTGGTCTTGTGCTGCGGGATGGGCTTGCCCTCGCCACGGTTGCGGATCCAGTGCTGTTGCTCCTTGGCTCTGACGTTGTGGATGTCGTCGTACTGCAGCGTGTACGCGTACTGATTCAGCTTCCCCGGTGGCTGGGACCACGTCCCATTCGCGCTGGTCAGCCGGTACAGGTCATCGTAGGAGAAGCTCTGCTCGACTCGCCCACCGTACTCGTTCGGCCGCGCGTTCGGCACGTCGTTGATCAGTTGGGTGACGTTGCCTACTTTGTCGTAGCCATACGTGAACCGCTGAAACTCTCCGGCAGCGAGGGTGGCGAGTCTTCGACTGTGGGGATCATAGTCGTAGTGCGTACGGATACCATTGCCGGTCTGCTGGAATCTCCGTTGTTCGAACCGGTCGTACTCCAACCGGGTCACGTACGGAAACTGGACCCCCAGCTTCACCCCTCCGACCGCGCGCACCTGTCCGCCCGAGTCGTAGGCATAGGTGAGCACTTCGGTATCCGGATAGATCATCTGCTGCAACCGCCCCCACGTGTCGTAGAGGTAGCGCGTCACGTAGATCTCGGGGCTGTTGGGGCTGTTGCCCATGGTATGGCTGTCGATGCTGCGCCGCTCGTGGACGACCTCGCCGAGCGCACCGTAGCGCCTCTCCTCGAAGCCACTGTTGTCATCCACGCGCACGATGCGCCCGACACGGTTCCCCCCCTGACCGCGCAGCGTCGCGTCACCCCACGTGTACTTCACGTCGTTGTCCTGGAAGCGCGGATAGCGAATCTCCACCAGGTGTGTGAAGTCATACTGATACTCGATCGCGCTCCCCTCCCGCCGCAGGTTGGCTGTGATCCGACGAATCACATTGCCGGCCGCGTCGTAGACCATCTCGGTCAGCCCGCTGTCCGGATGCACCACATCAGTGCGCCGCCCAGCCAGGTCATATTCTGTTCGCGTGAGGTTACCGGCCGCATCCACCACGCGCCGAATCTGCTTGAGCGGATCGTACTCGTAGCGTGTCGTGATCCCCCGCCCGTCGAGGTGCTCGACCACGGCGCGGATGTTCTCGCGCGCGTCACGGTAGGAGTCACGTCGGTTCAGCTCGGCGTCGATGATGACGTTCCGCTCCCAGAGCCCTCCCCCCACGAGCGCAGGCGCCAACGAGTAAGCCTTGTGCGTCTGCGTGTCATCGGGAGCCACGGCAACGAGCTCGCGATCGAGCACGTCGTAGGTGCTGCGGGTGGGCGGCGCGCTGGTGTCCACCGACCTTGAGAACACGAGATTATCCGTTGGGCTCTTCGGCTCTTCTCGGGGGTACCACCGCGCCACAACGCGCCCCCACGGGTCAAAGTGCGTGCGGCCCGACACGATCATGCCGTCTTGAGCCGTGGCATCGACTCCGCGGTGCAGGGTGGCGTCCTTCTTGATCTGGAGATCCCGACCGAAGCCATCCGCGAACACCACGGTCTCGATCGGATCCGTCGGGTTGCGGAACACATCCATGTGCGCCGTGATGGCAAAGGGCACCACGGCATCGGGCCGGTAGGAAAAGCGGATGGCGTAGTCAAGGCCATGCTCGATCTCGTAAGGCCCTCGAACTCGAGCCGTGCGCCCAAACCCGTCGTGCTCGCTAAGAACCGAATTGCCGTTGATGTCAGTTTCGCGCGTGGGTACGCCGAAGCGCAGATCGTAGTCTGCTGTGGAGTAGTAGCCAAAGCTGTCGTCGATACGAACGACATGGGTCCGCACATCCGGGTCGTAGCTGTACTGCAACTGATAGCGCTGGCCTTTGTGGTTGGGGGGGGCGATGACGCTGGCCAGATTGCCATCCGCGTCGTAGCCGAGATCCGTCATCGCAACCGCTGTGCTGTCGAGGTACGCACGAATCTGACGTATGTCGCCCGTAGCGCTGGCGCAGTCGACGCTGGCCTCACGCTTGCGCAGGAGCGTGCCGGCCGCATCACGCACGACGATGCGATCTGGCAATCCCACGATGTAGTGTGTTCGGCAGGTAGAGGATTGAGCCGTGTAGTGAATCTCCGCCTTGAAGTCGTCGCTCGTTCCCTGCCCTCCCGCGTCGTGGAACGCGATGACGTTGCCGTAGACGTCATAGTCCTGGGTGGTGAAGGTGTGGATCGAGGCGCTGGGATCGCCCTCGTGCTTGTAGCGATGTTCCTGCACCAGGGCCGGGAACACAGCTTCGGTGCGCGCGGCCTCCTCTGGCGAGAGCACCCGACCGGTCTGCACGTCGCGCAGCTCGTACCGGGAAGTGGAGCGCCCGAAGATGGACCCGTCACCAGCCAGGGTGCGCGATGAGGCCAGGAGCCCACGCTCGTGGTAGCTGCTGTTGAGGAACTCCTGCTCCTGGCGGCGGAAGACTGGCAGTGCACTCACGGGAGAAGCACCATCCCAGCCACGTGTATCCAGCGTATCGACCTTGACCTGAGCGAAGCCGTAGAACTCGCGCTCGTAGCGGTCGTAGCGGCCGTTCTCATAATGGACGCGCTGCAGTGCGTAGTCGGTGATCTGGCCCAGCTCCGCCGAGTCGGCCTGCCCGTCGTAGACCTTGATCTCGTTCAGGACCCAGCGGCTCTGCGGCATGTCCTGGGTGTTCCCGGCACGCTCGTAGTCGAGCCAGAACTCGGCTCCCAGTGGACGTTTCACATGACGCAGGAGATCGGTGCGTCCCGTGCGATTGCGCGCCACCGTCACCTGGTGCGGGTTGCTGGAGACGAGGTGATCCGGGTAGCCATCACCGTTGATGTCCTGGATGACCGACGTGGGCCGCCCGACGGACTCCCCGAAGTCCGCGCCCGGGTTGATGATGATGCTGACGGCGATGAGAGGAATCGTGATCGTGAAGTAGGCACCACCCCCCAGGGTGGTCGACTGACTCTCATTGATGCCCTTGCCAGCCGAGCCGCCGCGCCAGCTCACGGGAGCTGCCGCGAAACGATGGCCCAGGTTGAACCACACCCGCAGCCCATCGCTCGCCTGCTCCGCGCAGTCGATCAGGCCATCACCGTTGACGTCGATCAGGGAGCCGCCGCATCTGCCCCCCCCACCCGTCATGGCGCCGGAGGTGCTCTTGCTGCCGTTGATGCCTCCTCCGAAACCATAGTTTCCGCTGTTGAAGCTGAGGGAGGCTCCTCCGTTCAACTCCTCGCTGGAGCCCTCGTGGATGATCGCGTGCCCCCAGGGCTCGCGATCAGCAAACCGGTAGCCCAGGTTGAGCGCCACATCGAGCGATCCACTCCCCTTCCATATCCGGTCGGGCAGGCCGTCGCCGTTGACATCCATGAGATCGGCTTCGGAACTGGAATCGCCTTCGCTGGCCCCCACATTCACGGCGAAGCCGATCGGCTGCATCTGCTGGGTGCTGGCAGTGCCTTTCGGAGCCTTGCCGGCTCCCCCCGCTATCAGACCCCGTGCGTCGGAGATGGCGCTGGCGATGTTGCCTCCAATGCCCACCGACTTGTTATTGGATTTCGAGAGCCGCAGGTCGCGACTCGGCACGTTGCGCCGCTCCGACAGTACGCCGAGGGGCGACGTGTACTGGACGCGGTCCTGCGACACGACGTCCGGGAAGCTGTCCCCGTTCATGTCGAGGAAGTCGAGGAGCCCGTGGGACTTGCCTTCGGAGATCGAGAACGAGGCCGGACCGGCCCCTCCTCCCACAGCCAGGTTGCGCGAGCGGGACATGCGCGGCACCGCCGCTGCTCCCGCGATCTGGTCCGGGGTGGAGAGCCGCGGCATCGCTCCCCCAAGCCGTGTCGTCGACATCTCGCTTGCCGTCACGTAGATGCGCTCGTTCGGCCCCTGCCAGTGCCCACCCCTCACCGACTCGCACACGAGGAGATCCTCCGTCGTGTAGCGGCAAGGCATCGTGTCGGGCATGGGCAGGAGCGAGAACGAGTCCATGCCCTCCTCGGAGAACCGACGTGCCATGTCGGGCCCCGTCTGCTCCGTGGGTGGCTCGCTGTCCGCGAAGATCAGCGGCTTGTCGAACTCCCCCGCGGGGATGGGCTGATTCCCCCGCTCTCCGCCGCCGTTGTAGCCCCCGTACGACCAGCCACGATAGGCATTCGAGAGCCGTCCCGACCTGCCGACGCCGTAGCGCATGGTCGGCAGCACGTCGAGACCGGCGATGGCATCGGTCTGGATGACGTCAAACAGGTCCGGGTTGCTCACGGAGAAGGAGAAGAAGACCGGCTTGTCGGCCTCGACCGGCACATCGAGGCTCATCATGTGGGTGCCACCGTTCTCGATGCTGACCTGCTTCTTGGCGAGCAGGCGCCCCTGGCTCTTGGCCGTGAAGGTGACCGTCCCCTGATGGAGGGTGCCCCCAGCCGCGACCCTGGCGAAGACGGAGAGCGTCTGGTCGCTCGAGGACACGTATGCGGTGGCCGGCTGCGCGGGCTCGCGCAGCGAATACGCGCTCATGTCGTAGGACAGCGGGACCTCGAAGATCGGCTTCCCTTCGTGATCCTCGACCGGCAGGGATTGGCCATTCTCGCCCCGTGCCACCACATAGCGCAGCCAGGGCCCGTGCCTGAGCTGGCCGGCGCTGTCGCTCACCGGCTCGAAGGCCAGCGCCGTCAGATCGATGGGAGAGTCGGTGTGGACGCGGAGCGCGACAAAGCCCTTGGCCTGGACCTGGATGTCTTGATCGAGCGTCAGGCTGCTCTGCGACGCAGCCGCCAGCACCTGGTTGAAGACCGGGTTGCCATCCACCGTGATGCTGACCTTCACGTCGTCGGACGTCTCGCGCTTCTTGGTGAGCCGTCCCGTGAGCCGCAGGGTGCCAGCAAACGGAGCCTGCATCCCCACGCCGGGGCGTCCCGCGAGCGCGAACTCGGCGGTGGCGTCGAAGCGGTGGATGGCGAGGCGGTTCTCATCCTCGGCAGGCTCTCTCTCCGTGTACTGGACAACCGGGCTCCAGAGCACCCGGTCATCCCACTCGTTCCGCAGCGAGTGGACCCGGAAGAAGATGCGATCCCCCGCGGCGACGGAGAGCGTCAGCTCGGGCTGCTGCGGCTGGGTCTCCGCGGGACCGAAGTCGTGCCTCCAGAGCTGCACGCCCTCGCGCTCGATGAACACTCGGACGCCATCCCCTCCGCGTTGGATCCGACTCAAGCCCACCGGGCCCGAGATGCGCACGAGCCCCGCATAGGGAGCCTGCCAGCTCCTGACCACATCCACCGGCGGCGAGTGGCGGTCGAGCTCGCCCTGGTACTCGGGATCCTCGAAGGAGTCGGGCAACGTCTCGCGGGCTACGGCACTCGCGCCGATCTGGACCGGGGTGCCGCTGCTGTCGCTACGGACGAACCGCGGCAGACCCTCCGGGCTCCTCCAGTTGAAGAAGACCGTCGAGCCGTGGATCAGGTCCACCATGCCGTCTGCGTTGACGTCCCCCAGGTAGCTGCTCTGCTCGGCGGTCGAGAATGCCGCGTTCGCGTGGAACTGGACTGGGGCGACGTACGCCTCGGGTCCCACGGACAGCTGCATGATCGACTTCTCGTGGGAGAGGGCCGGGAGGCCCTGGACAGGGAGCGCAGGCGTCGCGAAGAGGGGCGGCCCCCCAGGACCTGATTGATTGCGGTTGAAGAAGAACCCCTCCGAGGTGCGGAAGACGCGATCCGCCAGGCCATCGCCGTCGATGTCCACGAGCGCAACCCGTCCCGTGCTGACGTCGGAGCGCCGACCCGTCTTCGCGCCGACCGAGACCCACTTGTCCGTGCCAAAGCCCACTCCCAGGTACAGGTGGCCGCCGAATGATCGGGTCCTCGTGCCTCCCAGCGCGCTGGCATCGGCTTCTCCGAGGGCGTCGTACATCTCGTCCGGCAGCGCGAGCCCGGTATCGGGCTTCTCCCCACCGGCATTCCACGACTCCAGCGGATCGAAGCCGCGATAGACGTTGCTCGTCTCGGTGACTTCGTCGAAGTAATCGAAGGTGTGGACATTGCCCGCGAACGGCTGGTTGTTCACGCCAAACTGGGTGAGCGTTCGCAGGCGGCTCTTGCCAAAGGGCCCCTGGTCATACTGGAGCTGCCAGGCGCGCACGAGGGTCTGGCGGTAGTAGACCTCGATGCGGCTCAGGCGCTCGCTGGTGACCTGCTTGAAACCACCCCGGCCGCTGACGATGAGCTCCGGGCGGCAGCCGCTCTGGCCCTCGCTCGTGCACGCCGGCTCTCGCAGGAAGACCACGCGGTACGGCGCCGTGGTCTCTCCCATGCGCAGGGTGTAGTGCGCCGAGTCCAGGTAGAGATCTCGTCCAGGGACCTGACCCGGCGCGCTCCAGGTGACCGTCTTGTAGTCGAAGCGCACGCGATTGCCGTGGGTGTCGCGGATCTCTCGCAGGGCCCAGCGGAAGACGTTGCCGGCATCGTCCCTCAGGCTTGAGTCGGACTCGCTGCCCGTCTCGGGCGTGCCGCCGTAGAAGTAGCGCGTGCCCTTGCGATCGGTGACCTCCCACCAATAGCTGCCAGGAGCGTTGCCCCGACGCACGATGCGCTGGAACGCCCCCTCGACACGGGGATGGAACAGCTTGCCCTCCGCGTTGCCGATGCGCTTGATGCCTTCCGAGCGCGGGCGAGGCTGCGCACGGTGCGCGGTGGGTGACAGCTGGGCGCCGTCGAGGAGGTAGGTCTCTGTCTCGAGCGCGGGGTCGTAGCGCGGGACTCCCCAGCGAGTCTCGGCTTCGATCGTCGAGCCCCCGAGATCCCAGCCCATGCCCATCCAGCCATTCGCGCGCGCCGAGCTGTAGCTGAGGGCAAACGTAGGCTGCACACCGAGCCGCCCAGGGGGAAGCTCCAGCGGATAGTTCAGCCCCGCATCCCCTCGCGAGTTCACCTCGGGTGGGGCGATGAGCTGGATCCCGGCAGTGGGGCTGGCCGCCTTGATGCCCTTGAGGCGATTGGCATCGAATGACGCGATCTGTGGGTGCTCGGGGGCCACCACGATCGCGTTGATCATGATGGTGAAGTGATCGGTGAGGCTCTCGATCACCTGCCGACCCTTCACGACCTGGGCGCGGGCGAGCGGCTCCCAGCGCTTCAAGGTCTCGTCGTAATAGAAGGTCTGGACATCCTCGGGCACATAGCCCGCGGGCAACAGCGAAGGCTGATAGGGCAGCGTGATCTTCAGGGCGTCATTGAAATTCTCGCCGTGAGGCTTGAACTCGTACGCGCGGCGGAAGGGCGCGGTGACGTTGATGAGGCCAGGATCGAGGGGCGGAATCTCGGTGGCGCTGAGGTGCTTGAGCGAGACGGGCTTGCGCCCACTCATGGCCGTCGCCGGGATCTCGACCGAGACATCCGTGCCCAGCGCGATGCGTTTGGCCTCGCCTGGAGCAACCTCGGCCTCGGCGATCTGCCCAGCCACGCCAAAACGGGCCTGGCGCTCCTCCGGGGTGAGCCCATCGTCCAGCGCGGGCGCGCGGCCATCAACGCCGGGCAGGAGGCCGCTTTGTCTGTCGAGCACGAATTGCCGCGTGAAGCTGCTGCCATCGGCGAAGCGGGCCTTGATGGTCACGGGCCAGGCATCGGTCGGCTCGGACGTGCGCCGGAGCAAGGATGCGAACACCCCTGTGCTGGTCTCCGTCTCCCGGCCATCAATGCTCACGCGCACCCCACCCCCCACCTGGCTGGGCGCCCGGGCCCAGCCGTCCACCCACGCCTCATGGCCAAAGTGCTCGCGGGCCGAGGCAAGCACGATGCGCGGGAAGTCGATGCGACGCCCCGTGCCCGAGCCGAACACTCGCAGCTCCGTGACCGCGGTGTCAGCCGACGGACGCAGGCGGAGACCGGCGCAGCGGGCACGCCCCGCATCGCTGACGGCGTAGGTGGCCACTCCCTTGTCGTCCTCGATGAGCGTGGCCGGCAGCTCATGTGCCACCGCGTCAGCCCCCACACAACGCAATGCCCAGGAGACACCCGCGCTGGAGGCGACACGCACCACCTCCGGCGCAATCCAGCGCTCGAAGGCGACGACCAGCTCCTGCCCCACCGAGACCGGCGTGGGAGTCCCGCTGCCCACGAGCAGTTCTTCCGCGCCCTGGGTAGGAATGCCATCAAAGGGCGCGATCGAGAGGGCCTCGATGATGTTGCTGCCATGATCGAACTCGGCGATGAGCGCGACCTGGCTGATGCTCACCGTGCCACTCGCCTCTCCAGGGAGGCAGAACTCGATCTGGTTGCGACCCAGCTGCAGCGTCTCCACATCCACCGGATGCACGAACGCGCCCGCTTCGGTGGACGCCGACGGGACCCAGAAGCCTTTCGTGATGGGCCCCCTGTTCACCGCACGCGTCAGGGCCAGGGGTCGGAAGACCCCCTCGGTGCGATAGCGCAGCCAGGCACGCCGGTACGCACCGGGATGGTGTGAAAGATCGAAGGAGAACGTGGCACAGGCCGGAAGACCGCTCGTGGAGCTGCGGCTGATGGACTGGAGCTCGGAGGCGGAGGTCACCAGCTCGGCGAGTTCCTCAGGGATCAACTCATTGCCCGTGAGGGTGATCGGCTCCCACGCGAGCGGCAGCGCCGCCGCGGTACCCCAGAGCTCCACCTCGGGCACGGAGGCCCGGCTGTCACCCACAGGCTCGAACCGCAGGGTGATGCGCGCCAGCTGTCGCGGTGCCTTCAGCGGAAAGGTGGTCCAGCCCTCGGGCAGGGCAGACAGATCATGCGGGCCCGAGATGAGCAGCCCCTGAACATCCAGCAGCGAGAGGCGGTAGGGGGTGGGGCCGAAGACCTTGAGCGCGGCGACCTCCGGGTTGCCGTCCAGCTGCGCGGTCACGTCCGCAACTCGCGCGCCTGGAGAAGGCACCCATCCGTTCGCGGTGTCGCGGTCGAACAGCGCCCAGGCCGCCTGCCAATCTCCCGCGACCAGGGTGCGCGGCGTCAACCGGCGCGCTGAGAGCTCTCCCGCTGGGAGCGAGTCTTCTCCCCCCTGGCAGGACAGAGAGGCCACCAGGAGCGCCGCCACACCCAGCGCAGCAAGGGAATTGAACGAAGAGGAGACGCCACCTCGACGAATGGGCATTGCAGCACTCCCAACGGCTTGACGCTTCGCGCCGAACTGATTTCCACGAAAATCGAAAATTCCACCACAAAAGGATTACTCATTTAATGAGAATCACGATGGAACGTTTTCTTAGAGGACAGTAGTTTTGCCCCGCTTCTCCAAGCAAGCGCCTTTTTCACATGGGGAGAACATGCGCGTGAGGACGACCGGGTTGCCTTTCATCATCCTCGGAATTGTCTTGAGTGGCTGCATCGTGGCGGGCTGCTCGAGCGACCCGCGGGGAAGCGCAGGAGAGAGCTGCCGCGCACGTAATGACTGTGAGTCCGGGCTCTCCTGCATCAATGACAAATGCGTCCCGGGCCCCCCCGCGCTGAGCGTGACGGGCAAGGCCTGTTACCGGGTCCAGTGTGGCAATGATGCCGAGTGCTGCGCCGACTTCGTGCCCGCCTCCGGCTGCGATGCCTACGAGCAGGCCTGTCAAGCCGACCCGAACGACTGCGATGCGTTTCGGACACTGTGTCAGTGCAATCGCGTCTGCTCGAATGAGTTGTGCGTGGACGCGGCGCCGGCTTGCTCGACGGACGGAAGCTGTCCGGCCGGCTCCCCCTACTGTGTGGAGAGTCGGTGCGTGGAGTGCCGAGAGCACGGGGACTGCCTGGAGACAGAGCGCTGCGTCAGTGGAGCCTGCCAGGCGCAATGCAAGACAAACGAGAACTGCCCCGTCCTCCATGCCTGCCAGGAGGGGAGCTGCGTCCCCTCCGGGTGCACCACGGACCGCGAGTGCGTCTTCGTCCTCGGTCATCCGCGTGGCCGCTGCGCGGCTGGCGCGTGCATCGTGGGTTGCGCGGTGATCTCCGAATGCAACGAGACCTCCTTCGAGGTCTGCCACCAGGAACGCTGCACCTTCGCGGGCTGCGAGACGGACGCCGAGTGCCGGGCCTATCTGGATCTCTCCGAGGCCCCAGGCAACACGCGCGCGGTGTGTCGGTGATTCAGTCTTCGGCGTCGGCTTCCTGGGCCTTGTAGGCGTTCTCCAGCAGGGCCCAGAGCAGCTTCACGCCCAGCTTGGGCTGCTCCCGGCAGAGCTTCACGAGGTTGACTCGGCTGAAGCGCAGCGCCTCGCCCTCGGAGACCGCCCGACAGGAGATGGGCGAGGGGATCGTCGACACCAGGGCGCGATCCCCGAAGGAGGTGGACGGCCCCTGCTCGCTGCGGCTGCCGCCCTTGGAGACCTCCACCCGGCCGGTGACGATCATCCAGAAGGCGTCGAGGGGCGCGCCCGCGCGGACCAGCTCTTCCCCGTCCTGGAAGGGGCGCCGCTCGCTGGCCTGGAACAGCCTCTTGAGCTCCGCCCCGTCCAGCTGGCCGAACAGGGAGGACGCCTTCAACGCGTCCATCCCCTCCATCATGTACAGCGGGTTGACCGATAGTTCGGTGCGCTCGTTGTCGTCACTCTGGCCCACTTGCCCCTCCCGGCATGCGTCGTGGCCCTAGACGCTAGAGGCAAAGCGGCGGGCCGGGCAACGCCTGGATGGCGCCCCCGGCCCTTTCCTCCTCCCGGGGTGCTACCGCGGCGCCATCTGCTTGAGGATGTTCAGCGTCTCGGTGGCCGCCGCCGTGGGCAGCAGGGCCGTGTCGGCGATGCCGGAGATCACCCGCGTGATGTTGTGATCGACGACGTCCGGCTGCGACCAGGTCTCCACGGTGGGGGCGGTGATGTACACGGAGTAGGCGTGATGCCCCGAGCCGGGCCGCTCACCGATCACGTGGAGGATGGCCCGGCGCGACGTCCGGTCCGCCAGCCCGCCGAAGAGCGCCTCGCCGATCCGGTAGCCGGCGCGCACGCGCCCGGCGCTGACGATGAGGTGCTCGGGGGCGACCTTGTAGCCGGCCGCCTCCAGATCCGCGCGGACCTTCTCCAGGTACGGCCCCAGGTGCCCCTCATCCGTGAGCGCCCACGCGTTGAGCCCGTCGGAGATGACGATCTGCACGTCGTACCGGCTCGACTGGCTGTCTCGCAGCGTGCGCAGCTTGCCGAGCGCATCCTCCGAGAGCTGCTCGCCCGTGGGTGGGTGGAGGATGTAGTCGGCGCGGTCCAGGGACTGGGTGCTGACCGGGACCGCCTGCGCCACCGAGCCCGCGAAGGTGGCGGGCAGCTCGGCGAAGATGCTGTCCTTCGCGTCCTTGTAGAGGAAGCGGACCTCGCGATCGAGATCGGCGTTCAGCTCCCACGGGTTGGCGCCATGCCCCTCCGCGATGAAGACGCCGCGCTTGCGGACCTCGGTGAGCTGGGCCTGGGCCTCGGAGAGGATCTCCGCCTCCGCGCGCGCGTCCCCCTTGCGCCGGCGGTACTGCAGGTACATCCACGTGGGATCGCCGAAGTGCGGGCCCGGGTTGCCCTGCGCGTCGATCACGCCGAGCTCCTGGAAGAAGGCCCACATCCGATCCTCCACCTTGAACCCGAACTTGTGGCGGAGGCGGACGTGGTCCTGGTACGCCGTGGTGAGGTAGCTGAGCATGGGATCGTTCTTCGTCGGCAGCCCCATCAGGTACCCGGGGTTGGCCGGCATGATCTGATCCAGGCACCAGTCCAGATCGTCCAGCGACACCTCCATGTGCAGCGTGGAGCAGACGTCCAGGCCGATCATCATCCCGTGCAGCTTGCCCATCACGATGTCCTCGAGGCAGCAGCGCACCAGCTGCTCCTTCGAGCGGAACACCTCCGGGCCGATGAAGCCCGCCACGTCGTTGAGGTGGACCCAGGGCTGGGCGGGCTTGCCCGCGCCGAGTTGGGCCGCGGCCACCTTCTGCTTGAGCACGCGCGCGAAGCCGTACTTGCGCGACTCGTGCACCACCATGTCGAAGCCGTTGCCGTGGCCGTTGGTGCCGTCCGCGCCCTGCCCCGTCTCGAAGTAGAGCCCGTACCGGCCGGTGCGCTTCGCCGCGTGATCCAGCATCTTGGGGATCGTCACGTCGAAGGTGCGGTTGGCGCCCTCCGTGCCGCCGAGGCTCTGGAACCAGAGCGCCGTGGAGCCCGGCTGCAGCGTCTCCACCTCGGCCTGGATGTCGATGTGGGCCAGCACGCAGTGGGGCAGCACCTCGGCCAGGCCGAACGTGTCCAGCAGATCCTTGAGAGCCAGCTCCACCGTCGCCACCGAGTTGACGTCGCTGGAGACCGGGTTGGTGCCGAGCACCACGTCCCCCACCCCGTACGCCCAGCCGTCGAGCACCTGCCAGCGGATGTCGTCCGGGTGATCCGTGGGCGAGTTGGGCTGGAGGCGCGCGCCCATGTAGCCCCTGGCGCCCAGGTTGCTGCCAGGCAGCGGGTTGAAGATCTTGCTGCCCACGCTGATGAGCTCGGCGTTGCTCATCAGCTTGACGACGCAGCCGATCACGTCGCTGCTCAGCCCGCCCATGATGGCATTGATCTCGTCCTCGCCCTTGTCGAGCAGGAAGCTCTTGAGCTCGCCCACCGTCCACCCCGCCACCTGGGCGGCCAGCGTGGCGTCCACCCCCTGCTCGATGAGCTGGAAGAGCCCGTCATCGAAGAAGGGCTGGGCGCGCAGGTCGCCGATGCGCGTGTTGGACAGCAGCGTGCGGGCGTTGGCCCGAGAGGCCTCGTCGGAGGCGGAGAGCCCCGCGGCCTCATCCCCCTCCTTGTACTCGTTGGCCGCGCCGACGAGCTGGTTGTAGAGGGTGCGATCGAAGCCCCCGCGCGTGCGCTCGAGGTAGGCGAAGAGATCCTCGCCCGGCTTCACCTCGGGGACATAGACGCCAGCGGGCGGGGGCGGCTTCTTTTCCTCCCCGCAGCCCACGGCGAGGGTGCCCGCCCCGAGCAGCAGCGTGGACATGAAGGTCCGCCGGCGCATCATCACCGGCTGCCAGGGGAGCATGGACGGGGACGACCGGGTGGCACGTGCACGCGCTCCGGGCGCGCGGCGCTGAGCATGGAACGTCTTCATCGAGTCTTCTCCGCGAGACATCCGAGAATGGGGCTGATACGCGCGACGGCTGAGGTGCGGCCACCCGCTCGGTTCGGGCTCCGCCAGGGGAACCCGGATTTTCGCCTCCAGACTGACACTGACGCAAACCGCGGGTGGGATATGGGGGCCTGTCCTGTATGAAACACTGCGGAGGAATCCCCGCTCAGCCCGAGGTGCCGTCACGCCTCCTGCGGCGCCACGCCGTATAGGAGGCCACCAGCGCACCGGCCAGCGCACCCGCCAGCGCTCCCGCGGCCCGGCGTGAGAGGCCCCCGTGCGTCGGCGCCTCCATCCGGAACGTCTCCAGCGAGGCGCGCACCTGCGGCGCCACCGCCTCCCAACGGGCGGCCGGCGCGCTCACCGTCATCACCGCGTGCCGCCCCTCCGAGGCCAGCCCCGCCACCAGCACCGTCCTCACCTGCCCCGCCTCTCGCAGCGTCCCGAGCACCTCCACGCGCGGCACCGGGCCCTGGATCCGGTCCACCCGCTCCGGCACCAGCGTCATCCCCAGCTCCTTGTCGAAGTGCCGCACCACCGCCGCCCCGAAGTCGTCCCGCTCGGACGGGCTCGCCGAGAACGTCCCCTCCACCACGGCCACCAGCATCCGCGCGGCCTCGGCCCCCTCTCCCTCCGACAGCGCCGCCGACAGGAAGCGCGGCGCCCCGGGCTCCAGCGCCACCGCTCCGGCCCGAGTCCCCGCATAGGGCTCGTGCCGCACCATCACGAAGCCCGCCGGCGGATGGAAGCTGTAGCCGTCCTTTCGCAGCTCGGTGCCGAGCGTGCCCTGGACCAACAACAGGCTGGTGAGGAGAGAGGAGACGAGCATGAGCCGGTCCCAGGATAACCCCGTGCGCGGCGGCGGCCCCGCACGGTAACCTGCGCCAGCGATGACCCCTGAAGCCCGGGCCGAGATGCAGGCGCGTGCAGAGCGCGCTCTGCGGCGCGGAGAGCTGGCCGAGGCAGTGGGCCTCTACGAGACGCTCGCCCAGGCGTTCCCCGAGGACCCGGCGCTCGCCCAGAAGCTCGCCCTCCTGCGTGAGTCCCTCCAGCCCATGGAGCTCCACTCCGCGAAGGCCCGGCCGCCCGCCCGCGAGGAGCGTCTGCCGCAAGGCCCCTCCTCCCCTGTCCAGGAGGGCGAGCGCCTCTTCGCCCTGGGCGACTATGCCGGGGCCGCCGCCGCCTACCGCCGCGCCCTCCAGGAGCGCCCCGACAACGAGCTCATCAAGGAGCGCCTCGTCGAGCTGTACCGGCTGGCCACCATCGCCCCCGCCCACTCGCCCACCGACAAGGCGCTCCCCAAGGAGCCCGAGCACCGCCTCCAGGCCCTGCTGGACAGGCTGGCAGCCCGGCGGCGGCTCAAGCGCGACTGAGCCGCTTCGTTCCCTTCCTCATAAAGGCTGGAAGTTCAAGGCCTGGTCGCGACGCACTGCGCGATTCGTGCGTTGCGCACCTGGGGGGTGGGTCCTACTATCGCTCCCCCGACGCCGGTGTCATAGGCTCACCCCGCTCCCCTGACACTCGCGTCCGACTTTTATGCCCCAATCCCTTCGACTCGGAGTCCTCACCGGCGGCGGTGACTGCCCCGGCCTCAACGCCCTCATCCGAGGGCTGGTGAAGCGTGGCATCCACGAGTTCGGCCACGAGTTCGTGGGCATCGAGAACGGGTACATGGGCCTGGTCGAGCCGGAGCTCACCCGGCCGCTCACCGAGGAGGACACCCGCGGCATCCTCCCCAAGGGCGGCACCATCCTGGGCACCTCCAACAAGGCCAACCCCTTCCAGTACGCCGTCAAGGAGGACGGGAAGTGGGTGGAGAAGGATCTGTCCGACGTCGTCCTGCGCCGCGCCGCGGAGCTGAAGCTGGACGGGCTGGTCGCCATCGGCGGGGACGGCACGCTGACGATCGGCCACAAGCTCGCCGAGAAGGGGCTGCGCGTGGTGGGGTGCCCGAAGACGATCGACAACGATCTGTCCGGCACGGACCAGACCTTCGGCTTCGACACCGCGCGAGGCATCTGCACGGAGGCGATCGACCGGCTGCACTCCACCGCCGAGGCGCATGAGCGCGTGATGGTGGTGGAGATCATGGGCCGGCACGCCGGCTTCCTCACCCTGGACAGCGGCATCGCCGGGGGCGCGGACGTGATCCTCATCCCGGAGATCCCCTACCGGGTGGAGTCCATCGTCGAGAAGATCCACAAGCGCTCCACTCACAAGCGCAGCTTCTCCATCATCGCCATCGCCGAGGGCGCCTACCCCGTGGGCGGCACCCTGGCCGTGGCGGAGAAGGCCGGGGAGGTCCCCGGCCGCGGCGTGGTGCGCCTGGGCGGCGCGGGCAAGGTGTGCGCGGATCTGCTGGCCCAGCACATCGAGGCGGAGATCCGCGTCACGGTGCTGGGCCACCTGCAGCGCGGCGGCACGCCCTCGGCGGCGGACCGGGTGCTGGCCACGCTGTATGGCTGCAAGGTGCTGGATCTGGTGCGCGACGGGCAGTGGGATCACATGGTGGCGCTGCGCAACGGGAGGATCGTCACCGCGCCGCTGAGCGAGTCGCGCAAGGAGCGCCGCGTGGATCCGAACGGCGAGACGGTGCGCTTCGCCAAGAGCATGGGGATCAGCTTCGGGGACTGAGGAGGAGGGGCACCTGGAACCGATGACGCTCATTGGCCGGCAGATCGGTCGCTACCGCATCCTCGAGCAGCTGGGCTCGGGGGGCATGAGCGTCGTGTACAAGGG
>JAFGNZ010000232.1 GCA_016926755.1 Myxococcaceae bacterium
TGATGGAGAGGGTGCCTGGGGCCGAGGTCGTCGTGCCATCCGAGGCCGTGAAGGTGAAGCTGTCCGGGCCCCGGTAGTCCGGCGCGGGCGTGTAGGTGAGGTCGGGTGGCGTGCCCGTCAGGGTGCCGTGGGCCGGCTGCGTGGAGATGGCGAAGGAGAGCGAGTCTTCGTCCACGTCCGAGCCCGTGAGCGTCACCGGCAGCGGTGTGTCCTCTGAAGTCGACAGCGAGCGCGCGATGGCCACTGGCGCATCGTTCACGGGGGTGACGGTGATCGAGATGGTGCCGGGGGCCGAGGTCGTCGTGCCATCCGAGGCCGTGAAGGTAAAGCTGTCCGGCCCGTAATAGTCCGGCGCGGGCGTGTAGGTGAGGTCGGGCGGTGTGCCCGTCAGGGTGCCGTGGGCCGGCTGCGAGGCCACGGCGAAGCTCAGCAGCTCGCCTTCCGGCTCCTCGGCCGTCAGCGTGATGTCCGTGGCCGTCTCCTCCGGAGTCGGGATCGACTGGGCAGTCGCGGTGGGCGCATCGTTCACCGGCGTGATGGTGAGCGAGACCGTGGCTGGCGCCGAAGTGGCCTGCCCGTCGGAGACGGTGAAGGTGAAGCTGTCCGGGCCGTGGTAGTTCAGCGCGGGCGTGTACGTGATCTTCGGCGGCAGGCCGGTGATGGTGCCGTGCTGGGGCTGATCGACGACCGTGTAGGTGAGAGCCCCGCCTTCCGCGTCACTCCCCGTGAGCTCCAGGGCGAGCGCCTGGTCCTCCTCCGTGCTGCCGCTCTGCGGCTCCGCGGTGGGCGGCGTGTTGCTCGAGCTGCTCAGCCACCGGGCCTTCAGCCGCTGCACGTTGCTGCCAGAGGACGGATCGGTCACCTGGTACACCGCGAGCACTCCCTGCGCGCCCGCGGAGGCGAGGGCGACCGTGCTCTCTGCATTGGGACCCGCGGAGACGATGAAGCCATCGCCGTCCTGCGGCACGCCGGTGCGGGTGATGCGCCCCGCGTAGATGTCCATGTCCGTGCCGCTTCGACTGTCCTGCCACGCGACGATGAAGTCCGTCCCGTTGTACACCACCGAAGCCTGCTGCTGGTTCCCCGATGCGGCGGATACCGTGATCGCCGCGACGTCGAGCGGTGCCCCCGCCGTCCTCACCCGCCGAGCGAACAGGTTCGAGGATGGGAAGAGCTGGTAGTCCGACCAGACCACCAGGTAGTTCGTCCCATCGAACGCCACGGCCGCGTCCGTCTGGGCCTCGGCCCCGCCGCCGATCTGCGTCCCGTTCGCCTCCAGCACCGCACCCGTACGGCTCACCCGCGTTCCATAGATGTCGGAGGTCGAGTTCCGCCAGTCGCTCCACACCACGAGGTAGTTCGACCCATCGAAGGCCAGGGCTGGCGCGGCCTGGTCCGCCGCGTTCGCGTTGATCGCGATGAAGCTGGGATCCAGCACGGCGCCGGCCGTGCTGATGCGTGTGCCGTAGATGTCTCGGGGGGCGCTGGTGCCGGAGTCCGCCCACACCACCAGGTAGTTCGTGCCGTCGAAGGCGATCGCCGGCTGCTCCTGCGAGTTGAAGCGGAGGCAGAAGCCCACCCCATCCAGATCCAGCACCGTCCCGCTCGGGCTCACCCGCGCCCCGTAGATGTCGCTGGTGGGGCTGCTGCGCGTGTCCTCCCAGACGACGAGGTAGTTCGTGCCATCGTAGGCCAGCGCCGGGTTGCGCTGGTGGCCCGTCGCCGTGGAGATGGCCAGGCCCGAAGGATCCAGGACCGTGCCGCTCGCGCTGACGCGCACACCGTAGATGTCGAACCCGCTGCCCCGGTTGTCCTGCCACACGACCAGGAAGTGGGTCCCGTCGAAGGCCACGGCCGCATTCGTCTCGCTGTTGGGCGAGAGGCTGATCGTGAAGCCGCCAGAGTCGAGCACGGCGCCCGCCGCGCTCACTCTCGCCCCGGCGATGTCCAGGCTCCGGCCGTCATTCCAGGTGACGAGCGAGTCCGTGCCGTTGGTCGCCACGGCCACCGCGTATTGGTTGCCCGGCGCCACCTTCACCGGCACTCCCGAGCCATCCAGCACGCTCCCCGCCTCATCCACCCGCGCGGCGTAGACATCCTGGTTGTCGGCGCGCAGATCGTGCCAGGCCAGCAGGTACTGGGTCCCCACACGAGCCAACGAGGGCTGGGACTGGTTGGCCGCTGCCTGGATGAGCGGGAGCCCCGAGGCGTCCAGCACGCTCCCCGACGGGGTGAGCCGCGCGCCATAGAGGTCCGCGCTCGTGGCGAGGTTGCGGTAATCCTCCCAGACGACGAGGTAGGACGTCCCATTGAAGGCCACCGTCGGGTTGATCTGCGTCTGAGGCGTCGAGCTCACGACGATGCCCGAGACGTCCAGCACGGTGCCGGCCGGAGAGATGCGCGAGGCGTAGATGTCGTTCTGCCCCGACGAGCGGTCGTCCTGCCAGACGGCCAAGTAGTTCGTTCCATCGAAGGCCAGTGCGGGCGCGCCCTGGTTCCCGGTGGCGTTGGAGACGACGAAGGCGCTCCCGACGGGAGCGCCCGTGGGGCTCACGCGCGTGCCCATGAGGTTGCTGGCCGCGCTGAAGCCCAGCCGCTCTTCCCAGATGATGAGGTAGTTGGTGCCGTCGAACGCGATCGCCGGGAAGTCCATCATGAGGGTGAAGACCGTGGAGTTGGCGACCACCCGGCCCGTCGGGTCCAGCACGGAGCCGGCGGGGCTCACGCGGGCGCCGTAGAGGTCCACGCCACTCCCCCGCCGGCCGTCACTCCACACCACGAAGTAGTTCGTCCCGTCGAAGGCCACCGCCGGGTTCTGCTGGGAGTTGAGGGCCCTGGCGATCGGGATGCCGGTGCTGTCCAGGACAGCTCCGGCCTGGCTCACGCGGGCACCATAGATGTCCATGTCGCCGCCGCGATCGTCCGTCCAGACCACGAGGTAGTCGGTGCCGCTGGAGGCCACGGCCGGCGCGGTCTGGCTGCCACCCCCGGGATCCGTGACCGGAGTGTCCAGGCCGAACTCCGGGGAGACGGTGGGCGCCAGCATGGCCGGGAAGGCCGAGCCCGCCAGCAGCGCGGCCGGGACCTGGAACTCCACCGCGCCCGCCACCCCGCGCGCGCGCACCTGCGTCTGCTTGCCAGCGGCATCTGTCCAGGTGGCGTGGCTGTAACGGACGCCCAGCCCCGTGGCGTCGGCGAAGTGCACGCCCCGCGGCGTCTCTCCCGCGAAGCGCAGGCCCTGCACGGGCACTCGGAGCAACATGGCGCCCTGGCCTCGGGGCTCGCGCGCGAAGTGCCAGCGCTGCTCGATGCCGTCCTCACCGTTGAGGAGCTGCTCCCTCACCTCGCCTCGAGCCAGGGAGAGCGAGCCATCCTGGGCCACGCTGCCGCGCCCCGCGGTGCTCTCCAGGGGGACGCCACCGCGCGAGACGACCGCCGCGCCGAAGGTGATCGGTGCGCCCGTGAGGACCCGCGGGGCAGCCTGCGCGCGGGCCGCGCCCTCGGGAGCCGCCTCCAGGGCATGGCGTGGAGTGAACGTCAGCCCTCCCGGGGTGACGCGCGCGGACCAGGTGCCGTGGCCGGCGCTCCAGCCATCCCCCTGCTCCCGGTAGGAGAAGTGGGTGCGGCGGATGACCTCACCCAGGGCGAACGGGGCCCCCGGCGCGTCCGAGGACATGCGCGGAGGTGCGGCCCGAGCAGCTGGAGGGGGGGCGGGCTCGCGGCAGGCGACGCCAAATGAGAGGAGGGCTGCGAAGAGGACGAGGCGGGCCAGAGTCGTATGTTTCAAGGGGGATCTTCTGGGGCTGGTGCGGTGATGCGCGGGCAAACCATCTCACGCGAGAACGTGTGGGCGTAAGGGCTTGTCTCGGTTGGACGGACAGGGCTCGACCAGGGGAGTGCGCTGGGGTGGGGCCGACCTCGTGAGCAGGCCGGGTTTTCTTTTTCTCAGACTCTGGAATTGCTCGCCGGCTGGGTAGATTGCGCGTCATGAGCACTTCCTCCCGCCCTCCGAAGGGCCTCCTGGCGCGTGGCCTGAAGCTCGTCGGACGCCTCACCAGCCCGGAGACCCGGACGGGCCGAGTCTTCGCCAAGGCCGAGCGCGGACTCACCCAGCTCTCCACCCGGCTGGGGGAGAGCCCGACCTGGCTGCGCATCAGCGGTGGGGTGATGCGACGCGGCTTCAACCTGCGCGTCCGCCGGCAGGCCCTGCAGGAGCGGGCGCTCCAGGCGCTGCGCATGCCCGTGTCCTCCGATGTCGAGGCCATGCGCGATCAGGTCCGCCGCCTGAGCTACCAGGTCGAGGCGCTCAGCTCGCAGCTCGGTACGGTGGTGGAGCTGCTCGAGCAGCAGGAGAAGGGCTCCCAATCCACCGACTCCCTCCAGGAAGCTCCCGCGCGCGAGCCCGTCTCTCGCCGACACGGCAGCTGAGCTCCCCAAGGCCGAACACTCATGTCGCAGAACACCTTCCAGCGCTTCCGCTCCTTCGTCTCGAGCCAGGTCGAGCTCTCCCGCGCGCTCGCGCAGGCCGTCCAGGAGCGCCCCCTCAACCCCTATCCCTACCTCCGGCCCCTCATCGAGAAGGCCTCCGGCGTGCGTGAGCCGCCCATCAGCCCCACTCCGCACTCGGTGGTGTTCACCCGCGGCAGCATGCGCCTGCTGCGCTACGCCGCGCCCCACCGCCGCTGGCGCACCCCCATCCTCTTCTCGTACTCGCTGATCAACCGCTGGTACATCCTCGACTTCCTGCCCGGCCGCAGCCTGATCGAGTTCCTCACCCGCGCCGGCTTCGACGTCTACGCGATCGACTGGGGCATCGCCGGGCCCGACGAGCAGCACCTCACCTGGGCCGATCTCACCGGGGACCTCGTCCGCCAGGCAGTGCGGTGGACGCTGCGCTCCAGCGGCAGCGACGAGCTCACCCTCTACGGCTACTGCATGGGCGGCACCCTGGCCCTGGCTTATGCCAGCCTCCACCCCGAGGGCCTCCGCAACGTCGTGGCGCAGGCCACCCCCGTGGACTTCAGCCACGGCGGCGTCTACTCGCTGTGGACCCAGCCTCGCCACTTCGACGTCGACTCGCTCGTCGATGCCTACGGCAACGTCCCTTCGCGTGTGCTGGAGAGCGGCTTCCTCATGGCCGCCCCCGTCCAGCGCCTCACGCGCTGGCTGGATGTGTGCCGCCACATTGACGAGCCCGAGTACGTCACCACCTTCCTCGCCATGGAGCGCTGGGGCGCCGACGCCGTCCCCTTCCCAGGGGAGGTGTACCGCCAGTACATCAAGGATTGCTACCAGCAGAACCTCTTCTGCCAGGGCCGCATGGAGGTGGGCGGCGAGCGCGTGGACCTGGGCCGCATCCGCTGCGCGTTGCTCAGCATCATCGCCGAGCACGACACCATCGCGCTGCCCCCCATGAGCGAGCCGCTGCCTCGGCTGGTGGGCTCGCGGGACACCCAGACGCTCCGCTTCCCCGTGGGCCACATCGGCCTGTCGGCCTCCAGCAAGAGCCCCACCCAGGTGTGGCCCGCCATCGCCGACTGGATCGCCGCGCGCTCGCGGCCCCTGGAGGCGTGACGCGATGAGGGCCCCCATGGCGCCGCTGCGCGAGGGTTCGATCCGTCTCAAGGATGGACGCCGGCTCGCGTTCGCCGAGTCCGGAGATCCCTCCGGCACGCCGGTCATCTTCCTGCATGGCAACCCGGGCTCGCGCTACATGCGCCACCCGGATGACAGCCTCACGTACCGCCTGGGCGTGCGGCTCATCACCCCGGATCGGCCCGGCTACGGGCTGTCCGACTACCAGCCGGAGCGCACGCTGCTGGACTGCCCCTCGGACATCGAGCAGCTCGCCAACATGCTGGGGCTGGGCCGCTTCGCCCTCTTCGGCGTGTCCGCGGGAGGCCCCTACGCCGCGGCCTGCGCCTGGCGCCTCGGCGAGCGCATCACGCGCGCGGCCATCGTCTCCGGCGCCGCGCCGTTCGATCGGCCCAAGGCCATGGAGGGCGTCAACCGGGACTACCGCAACGCCTACACGCTGGCCGGCTGGCCCGAGTGGCTGCTGCACCCGATCATGGCCATGCACGATCGATCGGTGCGCAAGGCCCCGCATCGCGCGCTCGCGGCCCTGCTGGCGCACTGCTCGCCCGACGACCGCGCCGCGCTGGCGGACCCGGCCCTCGCCGCCCAGGTGCAGGGCTGGCGCCTCGAGGCCACGCGCCAGGGCGTGAGCGGCATGCGGCGCGAGGCCCACATCCTCGTCTCGCCCTGGGGCTTCCGGCTGGAGGACATCCGCCCCGAGGTGCGCCTCTGGTACTGGGAGGGCGACAGCATCGTCCCGCCGCAGATGGGGCGCTACCTCGCCGCGCGCATCCCTCGGGCCGTGCCCCACTTCCTGCCCGGCGGGGGGCACTTCTCCCTGTTCACCCAGTGGAAGGACATCCTGAAGTCCCTGGCGCTTCCAGAGTGAGCCGGGAGGTGCTCCGCGCGGGGGGGGCTGTGAAGCGGGGCGCTGCCCGGGTGTGAGCCTGGGTGCACACCGCCCTGCACAGTCGGGCGCGCAACCCCGCATGCCGCCATGCGTCAACCGGTGGCCCGCTCGCTGCAAACCCCCGACGACACACGGAGGTAGGGCCGAATGAACGGAACGAAGTGGGATGTGCGTGTCTTGGTTGTCGCGGGCGCGGGGTTGCTGGGGCTCGCGGGGGTGTTCCTCTGGAGGGACCTGCAGGTCCCCATGGAGATGTTGCTCGCCCTCGCGGCGATCACGGCCGCGGGCCTGGCCTTCGCCGCGGTGCCTCGGGAGCGGCCCCTGGCCGGGCCCATCGCGGTGCTCGCCTGCGCGGTGCTGGGCGGTGCGTGGTACGCGGCGACGAAGTCCGGCCTGCTGCTCATCGGCCTGGCGGTGACGCTCGTGGCCGCGGCGCTCGTCGTGTGGCGCTCCCGGCGCCCGGACGCGGAGCCGGATCGCATCCAGTCCTTCCTCATCTGGTACGGCCTGACGGCGGCGGCCATCGCCAGCTCCTGGGCCTTCTACTTCCACTTCCTCACGCTGGGCTTCGCTGATGATGACGTGGGCCGCCGCCTCGTGCTCACCCTGGGCTGGCTCGTCGCCGGTGTGGCCCTGGTGCTCCACGGCCGCAAGCGCGGCGAGGCCGTCATCCGCGACGCGGGCTTCGCCTTCGTCGCCATGGCCGTGGGCAAGGCCCTGCTCTACGACACCACGCACCTCAGCGGCACGCTGCGCGTGGCGGGCCTGGCGGGCGCGGGGCTGCTGATGCTCGGCGGTGCGTGGCTCTCCACGCGCACGTCCCCCCGGAGCGCCTGACATGGGGCCGATGCTCTCCCTGGCCAGCGCGGCGCTCCTGGCGGGAACACCGGTGGGGCCCTGCTACCTCCCCTCGGACCAGACCGCCGGGTGGAAGCGGGTGGAGCTGCCAGCCGAGGCCCCTGCGCTCTCGGCCCCTGGCGGAATCGAGCAGTTCCGCGCCGGTGAGCGTGCGCTCTTCACCGAGGCGGATCCGCCCAACACGTACCTGGGCGCCACCAAGCGGCGCCCCGGGCGCATGGCGTACACCTTCCGGCTCCCGAAGGGGGCCTCCCGGATGGAGGTGGAGTTCCTCGAGTCGCTGAATGGGGCGAAGGTGGACGCGACGGCCTTCATTGGCGCCCGCGCCTACCCGCTCCTCAGCGAGCGGCGCCAGCACGGGGGGCACCTTGCCCTCGAGTGGAACGTGGAGGGCGTGGACAGCCTGGTCGTGGAGGTGCACCACCACCTCCGTGAGCGGCCGGTGGTGCGCCACTGGTGGGTGAGCCGCGGCGTGTGGCCCTCCCAGGAGGCGGCGGTCCCCTCGGGCTTCCACGCCCCCCGCGCCCTCTACTTCCGACACCCCGGCGGCAGGCGCCTCGAGCTGTGTGAGATGCCGCGCCAGCGGATGCAGCTCTCGCGCTGGCCGGAAGGAGCGCCCGTGGACGTGACGCTCACCCGGGCTCGGGGTGAGGGGAATTGAGAGGCGGGACAGGGGCCCCTGGTGAGCAGCAGGTCCTCACCAGAGGCTCGGAGCCTGACGCGGCGCGCTCGGCTAGCCGACGTAGCCGACGGTCTCGCCGCGGTCGAGGAACTCGCCCTTCACGGTGCCCGAGTACCACGAGGTGTTGTTGGTTCCGGACTTGTCGTACTGCATGTGGGTGTGGGGGCCGGTGACGTTGCCCGTGCCGCCCTCGTCGCCGATCTGGCAGCGATCACACGTCCGATCGTACGAGGTGGGCTCCTTCAGGAAGTGCCACTGCCGGATCGTGTAGCCGTTCGAGAAGGTGTGCTTCACCTCGTTCTGGTTGCCGCTGCCGTTGCCGTAGCACACCACGCCCGTGGTGCGGATGGTCACGTTCCAATAGAGCGAGCCCACCACGCCCGTCTCCACGCCCCAGTAGCCACAGGCGTTGCGGCTGGAGATGTCCACCGCGCCGTGGAACGAGCCGCTCGAGTAGTACGTGGTGGCCGTCACATCGCCCGGGAAGGGGGAGCCGACCCGGTACGCGCTCGCGGCCGTGGGGATCAGCGCCAGGGAAGCCAGCGCCGCCAGTGTCGTCTTCATCGTGTTTCGCATCATGGTTCCTCTCGGGCCGCTTCACCGGCCTCCGTGGGGGGATTGCTCTTCACCGAGCCTGCTGCAGTCGCTGCTTCTCCCTCAGGATCAGGCTCCACTCCTGAAGGTCCATCTCGAGAACCCGGATCCACGCGTCGATCTCGGGGGCCAGGCTGGGATCGACGCCGCGCAGCCGCTGGAGCTCCGGCACCGCTCCGGAGAAGCCCAGCCGGGCGATGCTCTGGAGGATGGCCTTGCGCACCGTGGGATCCTGCTCGCCGCGGTACATGCCGAGCAGCGCCTCGCGGGCGCGGGTCATCTCCGCCGCGGGCACGCCCCCAAGCGCGCTGCTCGCCGCCGCGCGGACCTCGGCGGAGTCGCTGCGCAAGAGCTGCTCGAGCTTGCGCGCCGACTCCGCGCTGACCTCCCCCGTCATGAGCTGGCCGACGATCTGCGCCGTCACCTTCGAATCCGAGGAGGCCACCGCCGCCGTCACCGCGGCGTCCACCGCCGGGCCATGGCGCCCCCCGTAGACCTTCAGGTTGTCCTCCACGAGGTTGGTCGCCGCCTCCCTGCGCACCTCGGGCGAGGGATCCCTCACCAGGCGCTCGTACATGTCCCCCGTCCGCTCCAGCGCGCCGGTGAGCCGCATCGCGCGGACCGTGGCGGCGCGAATGCTCGGATCTCGATCTTCCAGGGCCCGCTGGGCGACGCGCGCCATCGCCTCGGGCTCCAGGCCGCGCTCGGTCCGCGCCACCAGGGCGGCCGCGAGGTGCTCGGCCATGACCGGGTCGTACTCCCGCTCGAAGGCCGCCTGGAGCTCGTGGAGGGGCAAGGTGACGGCGGACTCGCGCAGGAGCGTGCGCAGGTAGAGCCGGTACGCCTCCGACTTCGAGCCGAGCCCTCGGCGGATCTGATCCATCAGCCCCTGGACCGAGCAGCTCCCGCCCTTGAGCGTGGGGGGCTCGTCCGAGGCCGAGGCCGAAGAGGTCGGCTCTGCCGCGGAGGCCAGGGGGGTGGCCAGGAGGCAGAGGGTGAGCGCCAGGGTGGAGATCCTGTCCAGGGAGAGGAAGTGGCGTGTCATGGGTGGGCTCCAGGCCTCAGTCATCGTGCTTGTCGAGGCAGCCGTGGGGGTTCTGGTCCGGCAGGCCGAACCAGATCCGATCGAAGTCGACGACACCGCTGGCGTAGAGCCGCGCGATGTCCTGGTAGTTCCCCTGGAAGCGCGGGTCCGTGATGGCCATGTTCGCCATCACCGGCAGCGCCGCCTTGCCCGCGGCCCGTGCGGCGAAGCGGAACAGGGCCCACCGCACACAGAGATCCTTCTCGGCCTCGAAGGCCTTGGCGTAGATCTCCAGCCCCCGGGCCTTGTCCTGCGCCAGCGACAGATCGTGTGCCGCCACCTCGCGGATGTGCTCGCTGCCCTCGGTGGCGAGGATCCGCGCCAGCCGCTCGGTGGCCTGCGCGTCGAGCGGCGCGTCGGCGTGCATCTCCATCTCCAGCGCGAGGTAGCGGACCGGCTCGTCCGGTGACTCGGTGCCGATGGTGAAGAGCTTGTCGAGGTAGGGCCGCGCGTTCCCTGTCCGCGTGAGGTCCTCCTTCATCACCCGGCCGATGGAGCGCGTGGTGATCCAGCCGGCCTCGCCCGAGGCGGGATCCCTGGCGAAGCGGGTGAGTCGCTCCAGCGCGCCCGGCTCCAGCTGGGGCAGGTGCTGCAGCCCGTCCAGGAACCCCGCGCGCCGTTCGATCTCGATGCTCTCGTCGAGCCCCAGCTCCGTGAGCCGCGCGCCGACCCTGGGCAGGACGATGGCCTTGGACTGCCGAAGGCCGCCCATCAGCAGCTTGAACTCCGTGGGAGGTGCCTCCTTTGCCCAGCCCAGCACCTCGAGCGCGCGGCCCTCGTCATTCCCGATGAGCTCGGCGAGGCGCCCCCGGAGGTATTCGCGGACGTGCGGATCCCTGGCGGCCAGCAGCGGCGCGGCCCAGGCCCGGAACGTCTCCAGGGTCACCGCCTCGTTGAAGTGCTCCAGCCCCTCCCAGCAGGTGGTGGCCGTGAACCGGGGGCCCTTCTCCCGTGGCTGCTCAGCCCCGCCCTGGCCCGCGAGGCCGGTGGCGGTCCCGTTTCCGGAGGGCCCCCCCTGCCGAGTGCCTGGCGCGGCGGCGGCTGCCCCGCCCTTGGGCTGCGCTTCAGGGGAGTCGCTGCCGATCAGCGCCACGCCTATCAGGAGGGCCACGGCGCCCAACGCGATGGCGCCGAGCCACAGGCGCTGGCGCGAGGGGGATTTCGCGGGGGAGGTGGAGCGATGGAGGGATTCTGGCGTCATGGAAGTCGAGGAGCGGTGGGGGTTCCAGCCCACCGGGAAGACCCGACTTCGCAGCTATCTCAAAAAAACTTAAAAAACGAGAATCATTGGTTTTGCCTGGGAGGCACCCCTCGCCTTGGGCGTGTCGCCCCAGTAAATCAAAGGATTTACAGGGACCAGGCGGGATCAGTGCACCGTGGGGGTGGGCGGCTCGTCCTCGTCGTCGAGCCTGGCGCGCGGGGCCTCACCACCGGCCAGCAGGGCGAGCAGGTCCTTTGTCGTCAGCCGCGCCGCGACATCCGTTCCTTCGAGTACGCCGGCCACCAGCGCGCGCTTGTCCGAGTGGAGCGAGAGGATCTGCTCCTCGATCGTCCCGCGAGCGATCAGCCGGTACACCGTCACCGGCCGTGTCTGGCCGATGCGGTGGGCGCGATCCGTCGCCTGATCCTCGACCGCCGGGTTCCACCACGGATCCAGGTGGATGACGTAGTCGGCGGCCGTGAGGTTGATGCCCGTGCCGCCCGCCTTGAGCGAGATCAGGAACAGCTCGCCCTCGCCCTCCTGGAACGCCTGGATCCGCTTCGCGCGCGCCGCCGCCGGTGTCGAGCCGTCGAGGTACTGGTACGTGAAGCCGGCGCGCTCCAGCTCCGCGCGGACGAGCTCGAGGTGCGAGGTGAACTGGCTGAACACCAGGGCCCGGTGGCCCTCGCTGCGCAGCTCCTCCAGGAGCTCCAGGAGGCGCCGCATCTTGGAGGACGAGATGTTGGACTGAGCGTCGTAGAGCCGCGGATGGGACGCGAGCAGCCTCAGCCTCGTGAGCGCCGCGAGCACCTGGAAGCGCTGCTGCTCGTTGCGCAGGCCCTTGCCCTGCGAGCTGAGCTCCGCGACCGCCGCGAGCCGCGCGTCCTCGTAGAGCGCCCACTCCTCCTCGGAGAGCGCCACCGGCACCTGGATCTCCGTCCGCGGCGGCAGCTCTCGGGCCACCTCCTGCTTCGTGCGGCGGAGCAGGAAGGGGCGGAGCACGCGGGAGAGGGCCGCGTTCGCGTCGGGATCCTTGCCGCGCTCCACAGGCGCGGCGTAGCGCTCGCGGAACTGCTCCCAGCTCCCGAGCAGGCCCGGGAAGACGACTGCGAAGAGGCTCCACAGCTCTCCGAGGTGGTTCTCCAGGGGCGTCCCCGAGAGCGCGATGCGGAAGCCGGCGTTCAGCTGCCGCGCGGCTCGGGCTCGGCGGGTGTTCGGGTTCTTCAGCGCCTGCGCCTCGTCGACGACGAGCGTCGCGAACGAGATCGCGCCGAGGCTCGCCGCATCTCGCACCAGCAGGCCGTAGCTCACGATGAGCACGTCGTTCTTCTTGAGCTTCGCGAGGCACCTCAGTCGATCCGCCTGCTCCGCGTAGAGCACGGGGCGCAGGCTCGGCGCGAAGCGCTGGAGCTCCTGGACCCAGTTGAAGGCGACCGAGGTCGGCGCGAGGACGAGGGCCGGGCCGAGCCGCGAACGATCCAGGAGCACCGCGATCGCCTGCACGGTCTTGCCCAGCCCCATGTCATCCGCGAGGCATGCTCCGGCGCCCCAGGCCGCGACGCGGCTGAGCCACGCATGGCCTTCCACTTGGTAGTCGCGCAGCGTGGTCCCCAGCCCGGCGGGCGGCTTCGGCTTGAGCGAGAGCGACGCGGCGAGGCGCTCCGTCAGCAGCTGCCACGCCGGCGCGGTCTCCACGTCCGCCCCTGCGTCGCGCAGCGCGCTGATCGCGGGAACCGCTCCGGGAGAGAGCTCCACGCGGTTCCTGGCAATGAAGGTGTGATCGGCCACCGCGAGCAGGCGCTGGCGCAGGGTGTTGCTGAGCTCGACCCACCGCTGGGCATCGACGCGCACGAAGCGCTGCTGCCGCCGGGCCGCATCCAGGAGGACGGCGAGCTCGATCCTCCCCGCTTCGACCTTCAGCTCTCCCTCGAGACCGAACCAGTCCCGCTTGCGCTCGACCTGCACCTTCAGGGCTTCCGGGCCGACGGACGAGGCGATGAACGGCTTCTCGTCGATCCATTCGACCTCAAGCCCCGGGGGCGGCTTTTGCAGGGCGGCGACGAGCTCCAGCGCCGTCTCCGTGTCTCCGATCCGGAAGCAGAACGGCGGCCCCTCTTCCGCGGCGGCGAGGGGCAGGGGAGCGATCGCCGCGCGCGCGCGCTCCTCCTCGCGCAACAGCTGGCGGCGCACGTAGCCGCGCTCCCCGTTGCGAGAGAGCAGCACATCGCGCGGCCCCACTCCGGGGTGGAACAGCGGCGCGCCCGGGCCGGGCCGTACGAGCAGCTCGAGCTCGAGGGACACCTCGGGGAGCAGGCGCAGGCGAACGATGGTGGTCGTCTCGGTCTGGAGCTCGCGTCCCTTCAACGTCTGTGGGACGACGAGCGGGAGGCGCGCTTCGAGGCGGGACAGGCGCTCGAGCAGCTGCTCGTGGCTCTCGGGGGGGAACTGGTCGCCGTGCCTCTCGAGCACGCTCCAGAGCTGCCGCGCCTCTTCGTTCACGTCGATGAGCAGGCACCGGCCCCGTTGCTCCTCCACCGTGACCAGCGGCTCGCCCGGAGCGAATGAGCGCAGCAGCGCGCCGAGGAGCTTCGGGTTGAAGCGCTCGCCTTCGATGGAGGGCTCGAGGCGGATGTGCTCCCCGGCGGAGAGCGCGGTGAAGCCCAGGCGCACGTGCTTCACCTCGAGCGGCGCTTCGGGGCGAAGGTCGAGCGCCACGCGCGGATGTCCCACGAGCGCGAGGAACGCGCGCGACGGGTACGTACCGGCTGCGCGGGAGGCCGGAGCCCACGAGGCGAGGTGCTCGGCGATCCGGAGCTCCGTCTCGGGGAGCAGCTCGCGATGCTCTTCGAGCAGGCGGGCTGCGCTCATCCGCGCGCCGGCGCTCAAGGTGCCTCGGCGGGTCTGCTTCTTCACGAGGGGCGACACGGTCAGCGTCCCGAGCTCATGCTCGATGCACCACCACACCTCGATCGCGGCGCGGGGCTTGGCCGCTGCCGCCTCGAACAGCTCGAGCTCCTTCAACGCGCGGGCCCAGCTCGGGCGCAGCAGCTCCTCGGAGATCCGCCGTGCCTCGGCGGCCCGGGCGCCGTCATCGAGGAGATCCAGGGTGGTGTCGATGAGCGCGAGCACGTGGACGCAGCCGCGCTGCCGGGCCGCGCAGCTGCACTCCCCCTGGCCCTCGTACCCTCCAGGGAACATCAGCCGGGCGGAGACCCCGACGGTGCCGTAGTCCGGGCCCGCGCGGACGACCCGGTCGCGCTCCTTCCACGTGAGCGCGCAGGTCGCCGCATCGAAGCCCCAGGTGGCCGAGGTTCTCAGCTCGCGCGAGCGCGGGGGCGCATGAGGCCGGAGCGTGCGGCGCAGCTCGAGCAGGCGCGCCCACAGCGGCGCGAGGATCGGGTCCTCGTGAGACTCCCGCCGCGCTGCCTCCTCGGAGAGCGCCTGCCGCACCGAGGCCGCCTCCTGTCGCAGGTACGCCCAGGTCGCCTCGGTGAGCGCTGTCTCCAGGCCTCGGCCGCGCGCGCCGGCATGGCGAAGGGCGCCTTCTCTGGAGCCGACATCGCGGATGGCGAGCCCGCCCAGGATGTAGCGGAGCCCCAGTCGCTGCGCCTCATTGATGGGCAGGTCCGAGAGGAGGATCTCCGCGGAGACCGAGAGCGCGTGCCGGACGTGATGCTCTTCCGCCCAGCGATCGAGCTGGGCCCGCGTCGCGAAGGGCCCTTCGTGCGAGCTGTCCGGGGCGGCCCCGTTCCGCGGCTCGAGAGCAGGGGCACGCTGCGCGAGAAAGCAGAGGCCGAGCGCGACGGCGTGCTTGCAGACCGCCTCCCGGACAGGGCACGTGCAGTCGGACACGAGGGCCCCGTCGGGCGCGGTGACTCGGACGCGGTACTTCGCCGTTCCCTCGACGAGCCCATTGAGCGAGTCGTTCTCGAGGGCGCAGGAGCGCACGCGCCCCTCGCGCCAGTACGCCTCACCGCGCGCGAAGGCACTCCCGGCGGCCGCGCGGAGGTTCTCAGCGGTGAGGAGCGCGGGCAGCGACATGGACGGAGGACTCTAGTGCAGCCGGGAGGGCTCAGCGTGCCCTTGGCTGTCGAGGGATCAGGAAGAGCAGGCGGCCCTTCTGCTTCATCATCCCGGCGGACAGCTCCGCCTCGCGGCCTCGCCCCCAGAAGACGTCCACCCGCCCCGCCCCCTTGATGGCCCCACCCGTGTCCTGGTTCAGCACGAACCGCGACAGCGGCCGCCACTCCACCGTCCCGTCCGCCAGCAGCACCGGCCGCTCGGTGTGGATGAAGGCCAGCGCACCCCGCGGGAACAGCCGCGCGTCCGTGGCGATCGAGCGCCCCGGCGTCACCGGCCTGCCCAGCGAGCCCACCGCCGCGCTCTCCAGGAAGCGGAAGAACACATAGGATTCGTTGAAGTCGAGCACCCGGTTGCACTGCGGCGGGTTCGCCGCCAGCCACGCCCTCAACGCCTGCATCGACATCGCCTCGCGAGCGATCGCGCCCTCCTGGATCAGCAGCGAGCCGATGCTGCGGTAGGGCCGCCCGTTGGACGCCGCATAGCCGATCCGCCGCTCCCCCCCGTCCGGCAGCCGCAGCGTGCCGCTCCCCTGCACCTCCACGAAGAAGAGCGCCACCGGATCCTTGGCCCAGGCGATCTCCAGCCCCCTGCCTCCCAGCTTCCCGCCGCGGATCTCCGACCGCGTCCAGTACGGCAGCAGCCGCCGCCCCTCGAGCCGCCCGAAGACACGCTCCGCCTTGAAGCGCTCCGCGAAGGGCTCGAGCGGGACTTCGACCAGATCCCCCGGCTGCCCGTAGATGGGGATGGTGTACTCCTCGGTCCGGGTCAGGCTCGCCTCGAGCTCGGGCTCGTAGTAGCCCGTGAAGAGCACCTGGCCATCCTCGCCCCCGGCGGACTCCAGCGGCTCGAAGTCCGCGAGGACTCGCGCCGTGAGCTCCTCCGGGGACAGGCCGTCCGTGATGTGCGAGTGCAGCCGCTCCAGCGCGGCGCGCAGCTCGGCGGCCGTCACCTCGCGCCGGCCGAAGATGAAGCGCTGCTCCGCGGGCCGCGTGCCCAGCCACACGAGGCTCTCGGCGATCGCGGCTCGCAGCGCCGCCGGCTCCCCATCATCCCGGAGCTCGAGCGGCTGGGCGAACTCGACCAGGGCCTCCTCCGGCCGCGTCACCGGCGCCCGGGAGGGACGGGGGCAGCCCGCCACGAGGACGCAGGCTGCCAGCATCAGGATTCGAACGTACCGCGTACCCATTGTCTCAGCGCTGGGGGAGGAGCGCCTTCACCCGCTCGATCAGGGGAGCGAAGCGCTCGGCGTTCATTCCCGCGCCCACCCCCAAGGCGAACGTCAGCGAGAGGAGGAACAGCGTCCCCAGGCACGAGCGGCCCGCGGGCTTCATCTGGGCCTGCGCCTGCGCCTGGGCCTGGGCCTGCGCGGGCTCCTGCTCGTCCGGGACGAGCACCACGATCTTGATGCCGCCGTAGAACAGCGTCTCCACCAGCTCGTTGAAGAAGCGCTCGTACTCCTCCTCGAGGATGTCCATCACGGCGCCGTGGCGGCTCTGGTGCCGCCGCACCACCGAGGCGTAGCTGCGCAGCTGGGCCTCCTTCTTGGCCACGTCCACCCAGCCCACCAGCACCGAGGGCGCCGTCTCCGCGTGCGACACGAGCGAGATGGGCTGCCGGGCATGCAGGCCGCCCGCGGTGCTGGGGCCATCCGGCTCGTCGATGCGGAGCCGATAGGGCCCATAGCTCCTGCGCGCGAACGTCGCCTTGACGAGATCCGCGACCAGCGCCGCCTTGTTCGAGAACGCCGTCCGGAGATCCTCGGGAGGGGGCTCGCTCGGAAGGGCGGGCGCCGGGGGCTGGACGAGGTGGGGCGCGGTGACGACCGGCTGCAGGATGGAAGGCGGCGGTGGGACGTAGTTGGGCTGCGTGACGACCGGCACCATGGGCGCCGGGCGGAGGTAGTGGGGCTCGGTGTTGACGGGGACCAGGACGGGGGGGCCGTCCGGGGGGTACACCATGGACTGGGCAGGCCCCGAGATGATGGGGGGCAGGCTCTGGGTCCTCGTGGGGATGGCGGACTCTGGTTGCTCCTGGGCGTTCCAGGGCAGGGGAGGCTCCGTCGTCGGCTCTGGCGGCAGCGTGGGCACGACCCCAGACCTGCGAAGGGGTTGGCGCGTCGCGTCCTCGTCCTGCAGGGCCGGCCGGACCGTGGACTTGCGAGGGATGTTGCGCGTCGCGTCGTCGTCCTGCAGGGCTGGCCGGATCGTGGACTTGCGAGGGATGTTGCGCGTCGCGTCGTCGCCCTGCAGGGCTGGGCGGACCGTGGACTTGCGAGGGATGTTGCGCGTCGCGTCCTCGTCCTGCACGGGCGGCTGGAGCGCGGGCAGGGGGCGAATGGGGGTCGCGTCGTCAGGCTCCTGGAGATCCTCCTCCGCGAAGGGGATGGGGTCTACCTTGCGAGGGATGGGAGGCGTCGCGTCATCCCCTTCATAGGACGCCTTCACCGCGGCGGCGTTGGGCATCAGCTGCGTCCGGTCCTGCGCTGGATCCCACGAGGGCTCCTCGGGAGGCAGTTCCTCTTCGTCCTCCTCGGGAGGCCTGACGCGTGTCTCCTCAACGGACAGTACTGGAGGGAGAGGACCCCTCTGCTTGTTCGCCATGGGAAGTTCCGCGCACATCGTGCATCGGACTCACTCAGGGGTCCAGTGGCCCGGCGTGAGCAAACGAGCAATTCGAGTCAAAACGGGTGTCAGGGTGGGGGGCTGGCGCGCAAGGGGGCCTGCCCCGCGGAGGCGCCGGCCGCGTACAAGCCCATCGGGCCGGTGGTGGCCTCCCAGGTGGAGGCTGGCATCGTCCGCGAGGTGGCGCGGCTGGCCCCGCTGCTGACGTTCAAGGCGTGAAGAGGCGCTCCCGCGCGGCCGGGCGCGAGGAGGCCGCGCTAATTCACTGGCGCCCAAGGGGCTGCTCCGGGTGGAATCCGCCGGAACGGGCCCTGGGCCCGTGATGATACCCACGAGAGAGACAAGGGAGGGGAAGATGACCGATACGTTTGGAGCTTCCGGGCCAGCGGGTGATGCCCGGGAGAAGGTGAGCCTGCCCGCCATCCTGTTGATGGTCGCGGGAGGCATTGGCGTGGCGTATGCCCTGCTGAGCATCGTGACGGCGCTCACGGGAGGCGACGCCCAGCAGGCGCAGATGGAGCAGATCCTCAGCGACCCGAACATCCCCGAGGGGCTCAAGTCCGTCCTCGCGAGCACGGTGAAGGGAGGGGTGATCTTCCCCATCATCATCCTGGCCGCCAACGCCTTCGTCCTGTTCGGCGGCTTGAAGATGAAGAACCTGGAGAGCTACGGGCTGGCGATGGCGGCCGCCATCATCGCGCTCATCCCGTGCTGCCCGTGCGGCTGCATCGGCATCCCGGTGGGCATCTACGCGCTGATCGTGCTCAACAAACCCGAGGTGAAGTCCGCCTTCCGGTAGCAGGCCGCCGGGAGCCCGGACCCGCCACGGCCGGGCTCACGGCTCGGGGCGCCGGGAGACGAACGCCTCGCCCCGGCGCTCTCCCAGGAGGAGCGAGAGGGTGGACCGGCGCTTCTGCATCCGCACGCAGGACAGCTGCACCTCCGGGGTGAGGACGCGCTGGGCCGCGTGCAGCCGGACGTAGCCCCGCGTGCGGTAGAACGTCTCCGCGTTGAGGCTGGCATCCAGGCTCACCCCGTGCGCCCCGGCGCGCCACGCCAGCGTCTCCAGCGCGGACAGCAGCGCGGAGCCCACGCCGTGGCCCGCCTCCTCCGGCGCCACGTAGAGGGCCTCCAGCTCCCCCTGCCGCGGATCGAGCTGCCCGAAGCCCACCAGGTGTCGCCCGCGCTCGGCCACCAGCACCGTGCGCGGCTGCTCCGGCCGCAGGTAGCCCTCCGGGCGCAGCAGCTCCACCCACGTCCTCACCTCCAGGGAGGAGTAGGCGCCCCGACAGAGGGCCGCCACGGAGCGGGAGTGCAGCCGCCAGAGCGCGTCGCGATCCGCCTCGCTCGCCGGGCGCAGGGTCAACCCTCGTGCCACCACGCCCTCACGCCACCTTCATGCCCTTGGGGATGACCACCACGCCGCCCGAGGTGACGTGGAAGCGCCGCTTGTCCTCCTCCAGATCGTACCCGATCGTCATCCCCGGGGGGATCTCCACGTTCTTGTCGATGATGGCGCGCTTGATCCGGCAGCGCCGGCCGATGGAGACGTTCTCGAAGAGGATGCAGTCCTCCACCTCCGAGTACGAGTGGACGCGCACCTTGGGCGAGAGGATGGAGCGGTTCACCATGCCCCCGGAGATGATGCAGCCCTCGGATACCAGCGAGTCCGTGGCCTTGCCCACCCGCTTGTTGGCCTGGTCCGCGAAGACGAACTTGGCCGGCGGGTAGTTGTTGGGCTGGGTGTAGATGGGCCACCGGTCGTTGTAGAGGTTGAAGATGGGGTCCACCTCCGCCAGATCCATGTTGGACTGGTAGTACACGTCGATGTTCCCCACATCCCGCCAGTAGCCGTGCTCCTTCTCCTCCTGCCCCGGCACCCGGTTCTGGGCGAAGTCGTACACGTACACCGGCGCGCGCTTGTACAGCTGGCTGATGATGGACTTGCCGAAGTCGTGCGCGCTGTCCTCGTCCGCCGCGTCTCGCACCACCTCCTGCACCAGGGTGTCCGTGGAGAAGAGGTAGTTGCCCATGGAGGCCAGGCACATCTTCGGGTTGCCGGGCATGGGCGGCGGGTTCCTGGGCTTCTCCAGGAACTGGCGCATCTGCCCGTCCGGCCCCACGTCGATGATGCCGAACTCCCTGCCCTCCTCGATGGGCACGGGGATGGCCGCCACCGTGCAGGCGGCCTTGCGCGCCACGTGGAAGTCCAGCATCTGCCGCACATCCATCCGGTACACGTGGTCCGCGCCGAAGACGTAGATGTGATCCGGCTCCTCGTCCGTGATGATGTTGAGGTTCTGGTAGATGGCGTCCGCGCTGCCCTTGTACCAGTCCAGCCCGGTGCGCATCTGCGCCGGCACGGACTCCACGTAGTGGCCCAGGAAGGCCGTCATCCTCCAGGCCCGGGACAGGTGGTTGTTCAGCGAGTCGCTCTTGTACTGGGTGAGCACCTTCATCCGGTACACGCCGGAGTTGGCGAAGTTGGAGAGGACGAAGTCAATGATGCGGTAGCGCCCACCGAAGGGCACCGCCGGCTTGGCGCGCTCTCGGGTGAGCGGCTCCAGCCGGGTCCCTGCGCCACCTGCCAGAATCATCGCCAGCAGCTTTGTCATAGGCGGCGGACGTTAGTGCCCCACCGCCGGGCGACAAGGCCGCCTGCTCGCTTCCCTTTCGATCCGTTGAATGCCCAACCGCCCCCGGGGGGGGCCGCTGGAAACTGGAGAACTCCGGGGGCTCCACGCCTACATGGCTTCCTGCAGCCAGGACGTGATATTCCTCGTTTCCGATGGCTGCCGACGAAACTCGGGTCACCAAGATCACCACGGTCAAGGCACCTAGCGCGACCAACCGGGATTGCTGCCTCGTCCAGATCCATGGCCCGGAGCTCGGGAAGAAGTACGTGCTCGATGATCAGGAGCACACCATCGGGCGCGACGAGAACAACCAGATCGTCGTGGAGCTGGACAACGTGTCCCGCCGGCACGCGAAGATCAGCACCAAGCAGGGCCGCATGTTCGTGGAGGATCTGAACTCCACCAACGGCACCTACCTCAATGATCAGGAGGTGCACCACGCCCAGCCGCTGCGCAGCGGAGATCTGATCAAGGTCGGCGGCTCGATCTTCAAGTTCCTGGATGGCGACAACATCGAGACGCAGTACCACGAGACGATCTACACGCTGACGATCGCGGACGGTCTCACCGGGGTGAACAACAAGCGCTACTTCCTCGAGTACCTCGAGCGGGAGATGGGGCGCTCGCACCGCTACCACCGGGCGCTGTCGCTGATGATGTTCGACATCGACCACTTCAAGAAGATCAACGACGTGCACGGGCACCTGGCCGGGGACTACGTGCTGCGCGAGCTGGCCCAGTCCATCAAGCGGCTGGTGCGGCGCGAGCAGTGCTTCGCGCGCTACGGGGGCGAGGAGTTCGCGCTGGTGATGCCCGAGGACGGGCCGGAGAAGGCGCGGCTGTTCGCGGAGAAGATCCGCAAGCTCATCGAGGAGAAGACGTTCCTCTTCGAGGAGAAGGAGATCCCCGTCACCATCTCCGTGGGCGTGGCGGAGATGGAGAACGACATGACGGAGCCCACCCAGTTCATCAAGGTGGCGGACGCCAACCTGTACCGGGCCAAGAAGGCAGGGCGCAATCAGGTGATCGGGTAGGGCGTGGCCAAGGACTCGCCATCGCGGCTGGCTCGGGCCCTGTTCATCCTCCTGGGGCTGGTGATGCTGGGCGCGGCGTGGGTCTGGCCCCATCTGCCCAGCCGTGACGGGGCGCGCGTCGAGGCAGGCCCGGAGCTGCTGGGCCTGCTGTCCGGTGGGTACGCCTATGCCTGGGTGCTGAAGACGCCGAACGGCGCGGCGCTCGTGGATGCCGGGGCGGATCCCCAGGGCAAGGAGCTGCTGGCGGAGCTGGCCGCGCGCGGGGTGAGCCCGGAGCAGGTGCATACGATCCTGCTGACGCATGGCCATGTGGACCACTGGGCCGGCGCCCACCTGTTCCCCAATGCCCGCGTGGTGCTGGGGCCGGGGGAGGGCGCCCTGCTCCGGGGAGAGTATTCCCAGAAGAGCCTGGTGGGGCGGATGACGCGCTCGCTGCCCCGCCCGCCCCTGCCCGCGAAGCTGGAGGAGGTGGCGGAGGGGGTGGAGCTGGAGGTGGATGGGGAGCCGATCCGCGCCATTCACGTGCCAGGGCACACGCCCGGCAGCATGGTGTACCTGTGGCGGGATGTGCTCTTCACCGGGGACTTGCTGGTGCGCAGCAACCGGGGCCTGGACTCCTCACCCTTCATCTTCTCCGAGAGCAACGAGGAGAGCCGCGCGTCCCTGCGGAAGCTGAGGGGCGTGGAGTTCTCCCGCATCGCGGACGGGCACGCCGGCCTCACGGTGGATGCGCGGGCGCAGCTGGAGAAGCTGCTGGAGTAGGGTGTTCAGGGCGAGGGCGTGTCGATGAGCAGCTCGCAGGGGCGCGCCGTGAGCCCCCACGACTGCCGGGGCGCGAAGCCCATCCAGGGCTCGTGGCGATAGCCGAGCGTCACCTGGAAGAGCCCCCGGGGAGGGAGGAAGAGCACGACGTTGCCGCGCAGGAAGTCCTGGCTCTTCGCCATGGCGGCCTGCATCGCCTCGCGGGTCTGCCCCAGCACGAGGATCGCGGAGCGCCCCAGGTGCGGCCACCCGCCGAGGCCGTCCATCTCCTCGGGATCGAGCACGGCCGGGTGGACGCTCTCCGCCGGGAGCCGGGCGCGAGGGATCCAGCACGCCGTCAGCTCGTGCGTGAGCGTCGCGCCTGGCTTCACCTCGCGCGAGAAGGGCGCGAAGAAGCTCGCGGCGGGAGGCATCCCGGGCGGACCGTACCAGGTGCGGAGCTCCACGAGCCTCACGCGCTCCTGGGGAAAGCCGGCTGCCTCCACCGCCACCGTCCACCGCGGCCCTCCCCATCCACTACGAGCCTCGGGCTGCGCCAGGCCCGGGTAGAGCTCCGCGGGCTCATCCCCCTCGTTGCGGAAGTGGAGCTGGAGCTTCACCTCCGCGAGCTCATCCAGCGGGAGCCGTTGAGGCGTCACCTGGACTTCGAGCGCGAGGCGAGGCTGGCCCCGCTGCCGCAGGCCGAGGCGCCCGAGCACACCGGGCTCGGTCTTGTCCGCAGTGGGCGGGACGGCTTCGGCGCGGCCGGGCTCTTCGCTTGCACGTGCGATTGGCTCCGTGGCGGCGAGCACGGCCCCGACGCGCTCCGCCAGCCGAGCCCAGTCGGCGCGGGGGAGGGGGCGGGTGAGCAGGAGCGAGAGCCAGGCCTCGTCGAGGGGCTGCTGGTGCAGGGCCATGCGCAGGAGGCGGGGCGGATCGAAGCGCTCCTCGGGCTGCGCCCCCGGCGTGAGCAGCTCTTCGCCACCGATCAGGGAGCGAGGCACCGCGCGATAGGGGGCAATCGGCAGTCGGCCCTCCGCGACCAGCTCGGCGAACAGCTCTTCGAGGGGGCCGAGGGCCGCCGCGGCCCAGCGCTCATAGGGGAGACTGGCGTGCTCGAACCACCTGCGGGTGGCCTCCGAGGGATCCTCGCCCGGCAGCGACGCGACGGACACGCGCTTGCCGTCGAGGAGCTCGAGGGCATGGAACTCGGACACGCGGATGGCACCTGCTTGACCACTCATGCTCCCCAGCTTACCCGGAGGGACGGAGCCGTGGATCCGCGCTACTTCGCGAGCACGGTGCGCAGCCATGCCTCTAGCGTGATGAGGAGCCAGATCTTCACGCCGTGCCGAGGGCGCAGGCCTCCCAGCTTCCCGGAGAGCAGCCGCTCCAGCCAGCCGCGATCGAACAGCTCCCACGGCTTCAGCCCATCCAGGAGCCGCGCTCGCGCCTCCGGCAGCAGCGGCCCCTGGAACCACCCCTCCACCGGGACCAGCATCCCGCTCTTGGGCCGATCGATGATCTCTCGCGGGAGGACATCCTCCACCGCCCGCTTGAGCAGGTACTTCTCCACCGAGCCCTTCAGCTTGAGCTGCGGCGGCAGCTCGAACGCCAACTCCACCACCCGCCGGTCGAACAGCGGGGCGCGCGGGAGCACCCCGAACGGGGCGCTCACCTCGTCCACCTTGTGGAGGATGTGGTGCGAGCCCTTGAGGAACAGGTTGAGCGCCATCAGCTTGCCGACGAACGTCCTCCAACGCGGATCCGCGAAGAGGGGCGCGATCGTCGCCTCGAGCGGACGCTCCGCCACCGCCGCCTTCATCTTCGGAGAGAGCGCCTGCCCGAAGTCATCGAAGCACTTCTGGTGGGCCCGCAGGTAGCTCCGCTCTCGCGCCAGCAGCTCGTCGTCCACCACGGACACCTCGCCGTAGAGCTCCGCCAGCAGCATGGGCAGGTTCTTCGGCCCGCCAAAGCAGGGATCGCCCCCCTCGCCGTTGAGCACCACGCCCACCTCCGCCCCCGCCTCCCGGAAGAGCAGCGAGTTGGGCACGGTGAGCGGATCCCCGATCGGATCCGAGTGCAGCGCGATCGTCTCGTCCAGGTGGCGGAGGATGACTCGCGGCGCCAGCTCCACCACCCGGTGCGTGGTGCGGCAGTGCTCGGCCACCAGGGTGCTGAACGGCAGCTCGTTCCGGTACTCGGGGCCGAACGACACCGACCAGGTGATGACTTCCTTGTCATGGAGCCGCTTCGCCAGCGCGACCACCAGGCTGGAGTCGAGCCCGCCCGAGAGGAACACGCCCACCTTCTCGCCCGCCGGCAGCCTGCGGGAGACGGCCCCCTCCAGCTCCTGGCGCAGGCGCACCCGCAGCGCCTCCTCTCGCGCGGGGGAGAGGTCCGCGCTCGCGTCCACCTCCTCCGGCACGGACCAGAACTGCTCGTGGCGAGCCTTGCCCCCTGTCAGCGGCAGGTGCACCACCTCGCCAGGGAGCACCTCGCGGACGCCCTCCACGAGCGTCTCATCCCCAGGCAGGTATGCGTAGCTGAGGTACGTCGCGACGCCGCGCAGGTTGAGCTGGCGCGGCACGAGCCCGCTGGCCAGCAGCGCGTGGATCGTCGACGCGAAGATCCAGCCGTGGGCGAGCTGCGCGTAGTAGAGCGTCCGCTCGCCGATGGCGTCTCGGGTGAGCCGGAGCTCGTCACCCACGCGACAGGCGAGGGCGAAGGCGCCATTCACGTCCGCGAGCCGGCCCGCCTCCATGAGCGCGCTCCACTGGGAGAGCGCTTCGATCCGCCGCCCATCCACCCAGCACGCGTCCCAGTCCGCGACGAGCGCCGTGCCTTGCGCCGGCTCCAGCAGCTGGCCGCTGGGACCCAGGGCCCGCAGGAGCGCCTCAGAGGCCTGCGGTGCCGCCCCCTGAGCGCTGGCCGCGAGCACCAGCCCTCCCATGCGCCCGGATGGGCGACGGCGGGTGACCCCCGTCCCAAGTGGAGGCCCTTCCACCGCCTTGATCAGCAGAGGTGCCGCCATGGCTACCCGAAGCTGTCCGCCCCGCCGTCCGAGGTATCGGCATCGGAGGAGAAGGAGTCGATGTCTACCTCGAAGTCACCGCTGGAGCTGGAGGCACCCGAGCCTCCATCTCCGCCGCCCTGCGCCGCGGCCTCATTCTTCTTCCTCTGGCGCTCCAGCTCCTCGGCCTCCCGCTGCCTGGCCAGGGCGGCCGTGGGCGCGAGCACCGCCGCCCCTGCGACGGCGGCTCCCGCGGCGGCGGCTCCCGGAGACAGCCGGCCCTGCGCGACCCGGCTCTCGCGCGGCGCGGCGGGAGCGCGCACGGCCCGGGTGAACTGGTTCATGGCGCGGAAGAGCCGCTTCAGCACCTGCTCCGGGCGGATGACGGCCAGCTCGAGCGAGTGCTTCGAGAGCCAGCTGGCTTCCGCGGCGGAGAGGCCACCACCGGCGGGCACCTCCCGGTTCTGCCGCAGGAGCAACCGCTCGAACGGGCCGGCGTGAAGCGGGCGCAGCCCCACGTCCACGATCCGGATGCCCAGGCCCTTGAACCACTCGGGGCTGTTCGCCAGCAGGTGGGCCAGCCGGCACCCCTCGGGCGTGTTGTCATGGAGCACGAACACCTCGAGCCGTGGGTTGCGCCGCAGCATGCGCCGCACCGTCTCGAAGGCCTGCTGCGGGTAGCCCCCCACGGACAGGACCGCGCAGTTGTTCTCGAAGTGGAAGTTGTTGGCCAGCAGCAGATCCACCGTGCGCGCGCGATCGCAGATGACCGCCCGATCGAAGGAGTAGTCGCCCAGGTCCGGCTCTGGCGCGCGCGCCGGCTTCGCCTCCGGGGGCCTGCGGGCGATCACGCCCTTGGGCTTGCCGTGGACCTGCCCCCAGCGATCCCACAGCTGCTCGAAGGCGCCGCGCGCGAACAGCTCGTTGCCTACGTTCTGGTACGTGTACCAGAGCAGCCCAAAGACCGCGGGCACGTGGAGCAGAAGCGCCAGGGGCGCCGCGGTGCCAATCGCGATCCCCGCTCCGAAGCCGACGAAGAGGACCACGAAGACGGCGGCCCCCTTGGTGGAGCTCTTCTTCCTGCGGCAGAGCTCGTAATAGAGGTGCTCCACCCCCCACTTCACCTGCCCGTTGGCCGAGACGGTGTCGATCGCCCGCTGGACGGCCATGTCGGTGAAGGGATCATTCTCGCGGGGCTCGAAGGCGAACCTGCCTCCGCAGTGCGGGCACTTCTTCCCGGTCCGCTCGGAGTACTTCGAGTCGTGCTGGCAGCGGATGCAGATCATGCCGCCCCTCCCGGCCGCCGCCCGCGGCCATCCACGAACACCCGCATCCATGCCTCCAGCATGGCCAGGGCCCACAGCTTCTCGCCGATCCGCCGGCGCCGCGTCTCGTCGGGCTGATCCTGGCCCTGCCGTAGGCGGGAGACGTAGTCCTCCTGGAACATCCCTCGCCGCCGCACCGCCGCGGGCCCGAGCAGCTCCTCCATGAGCGGCGCGAGCGGGCCCAGCACCCAGTCCGTGGCGGGCACGCTCATCCCGAACTTCCGCCGCCAGACGATGTCGTCCGGCAGCTTGTTCTGCAGCGCCAGCTTGAGGACGTACTTCTCACAGGCCCCGTGCAGCTTGAGCTGCGGCGGCAGGGCGAAGGACTCCGTGGCCAGGGCGCGGTCGAACAGCGGCACCCGCATGTCCAGCGCCCACGCGTTGGCGATCCGCTCCGCGCGCGGGAGGATGTTCTGCGAGCCCTTGAGCGCGATGTCCGCCAGGCGGACCCGGTTCAGGAAGTGGGGAATGTCCGGGCTGCCCAGGTAGGGCCGCAGGAGCGCGCGCCGCTGGCCGGGGCCGCCCACCTGCGCGCGGAACTCCGGCGCGTAGAGCGCGTCCTCCAGCCCGTAGAAGCGGTGGTAGGAGCGCAGGTAGAGCTCCTCCGGCTCCTGCGGAGAGTCCTCGTAGAGGCCGCCGTACACCTCCGCGGCCACCATGGGCTTCGAGGTCCACCCTCCGAAGAGCTGATCACCGCCCTCGCCGTTGAAGACGGCCGAGTAGCCCGCCTGCCGCGCCGCCCGGCCCAGGAGGAAGTGCGGCCCCGTCACCGCATCTCCGAAGGGCAGGTCCAGCTTCCAGACGAGCTCCATCAGCGCCTGGCCGATGTCCTCGCCCGAGGCCTTCACCCAGGTGAGCGGGAACTCCAGCAGCCTGGCGACCTGCTCGGCCTGCTCGCGCTCCACGCTGTGCTCGCCGAAGTCGAGGCTGAAGGCGCGCACCTTGACGCCCGCCTCCTTGAGCCACACGGCCACGCCGGAGGAGTCGATGCCACCCGAGAGGTAGAGCGCCACCTCGGGCTCTCCGTTGAGCCGCCGCTCCACCGCCTGCCGGCAGAGGGCGCGCACGCGCCGCACCGCCGTGGCCTGGTCCTCGAGCGCGGGATCGAGCTGCTCGCGCAGGGTGAAGTACGGCGTGGAGCTGAGCTTGCCGTCCTCGAAGACGCCCAGGTGTCCGGGCAGCAGGCGCTTCACCCCGCGCAGGGGCACGTCCTCGCCCGGGACGAAGGAGAAGGTGAGGTACTTGTGGATGGCGGCCGGATCCAGGGCGGGCTCGAAGCCCGGGATGGCCAGCAGCTGCTTCAGCTCGCTGGCGAAGTACAGCACGCCTTGGTGGACCGTGTAGTAGAGCGAGCGGACCCCGAAGGGATCTCGCAGCAGCGTGAGCCGCCGCCGCTCGCCATCCCACCAGGCGCAGGCGAAGGCGCCGTCGAGCTCATCCAGCGCGGCGCCGCCGGCGGACAGCCGCGAGAGGAGGGCCTCGGCGGGAGAGGGGGCGGGGGGCGCGAGCGTCCCGGCGCAGGAGAGCAGGTGAGGGCCCTGGCGGAGGATGGAGCCGGACTTGCCCGGGCGGCCGCCCCACCAGCGGTAGCCGAGCCCCACCCCCGGGGCCTGCGCGGTGTCGATGCGGTCCCCGCGGTAGTCGATCGCCTGGAGCATCGCGGTGAGCACTTCGGGGGAGGCCTCCCCCACGTAGCCGCAGAGCCCGCTCATGCATCCACCTGGGTGGAGAGGAGGTCCGCGAAGGTCTCCCTTCGCGTGGTGAGGAGCGCCTGGCCCTGGTCCATCACCACCTCGGCGGGGCGGGGACGATTCAGGAAGTGGCTCGACATGGCGTAACCGTAGGCGCCGACGTCTCGCAAGGCCAGGAGATCTCCTGGCGCGAGCCGCGGGAGCTGGCAGTTGCGCGCGAGGAAGTCCCGCGAGTGCGTGGTGTTGCCGCAGACATCCGTGGGGATCTCCAGCGGGGCGCCGCGGGGCGCCACTGCCTCGACGCGGTGATGGGGGTAGTAGACGCTCTCCACCACGACGTTGCCCACCGTGGTGTCCACCCCGACGTAGCGCCGCCCGCCGCGCTCCTTCACCGAGATGACCTTGACGAGCAGCGAGCCCGCCTCGGCCACCAGCACCCGCCCGGGCTCCACCACCAGGCGGATCCGGCGGCCCCGGCGCGCCGAGAGCGCTTCCATCCGGCCTGCCACCTCGCGGCCCAGCGTGGGGAGATCCAGCGGCTCCTGGCCCGGCCGGTAGGGCACCCCGAAGCCGCCGCCCGCGTCGAGCTCCTCCAGATCCGGCAGGAGCTCCGAGGCGGCCACCATCCGATCGAAGCACGCGAGGAAGCGCGCCAGGGAGCGGTTGTTGGTGCCCGCGTACATGTGGAGGCCGATGAGGCGGACCCCGGCCGCGCGGGCGATCTCGAGGGCCTCGGGGAGCTCGGCCGGGTCCACGCCGATGCGGCTGGCGCGGGTGGGATCGTCCACCAGGAGGCGCAGCCCCACGGCCCCACCCGGGCCGCGCGCGGCGAAGTCCCGGAGCTGATCGACCGAGTCGAGGTTGAGGCGGATGCGGTGGCCGAGGAGGAAGTCCAGATCGTCCGCGTTGAGGTTCGTCCCGCTATAGAGGATCCGATCCGGGGGCACGCCCGCGGAGAGCGCGGCGAAGGCGTCTCCCGGGGTGTTGGCGTGGATCCCCGCCCCCAGCGCGTGCAGCAGGCGCACCAGGTGCCGGTTCTTGTTGCAGACGATGGCGTAGTGGAAGTCGGCGGGCGAGTAGGGGAAGGCCGCGGTGAAGTCCCGGTACGCGGCCCGCACGCGCTCGGCGTCGTAGACGTAGAGCGGGCTTCCATGGTGCTCCACCAGTCGCGCGGCGTGGTCCGCCATTGGCTCTCGGGCGCTCATCTCAGGATCTCCGATCTCGGCGTAGCGGCGGAAGGTATCGGCCCAGGTAGTGGCCGTGCAAGGCGCTGCCTCCCGCGCGGAGGGGCGGGGCTCAGCGCCCGAGGAGCCTCGCCAGCACCTCCGCCCCGCGGAGCACCACCTCCGGTGGAGAACAGGTGAAGCACAGCCGCACGTGGTGCGGAAAGGGCCCGAAGCTGGGCCCGGGGGCCAGCAGCAGGCGGTGCTCCACGCAGCGCTCCAGGAAGCCCGGCAGCCCTCGCTCGTCCAGGTGCCCGGCCACGTCCAGGAAGAGGAAGGTGCTGCCTTGCGGTGGCGGCACGCCCAGCCTCGCGGCCACCTTGCCGCCCGTGTCCGAGTACTGCGCCGCGGCCGCGGCCGCCCAGCGTGGCCCCGGCCCCTGGAGCGCCCGCATCCCCGCGAGCTGCGCGGCGGTGGGCGCGCTGTAGAAGGAGTGGGTGCTCACCTTGCGCATCTGCGCCACCGCGTCGGTGGGGCCCACCACCCAGCCGCAGCGGTTGCCGGCCATGCCGTACGCCTTGCTGAAGCTCCAGGCGGACAGCGTGCGCTCGGGCGCCAGCGCGCGCGCGTAGACGTGCTCTCCCGCGTAGACGTAGTCCTCGTACACCTCGTCCGAGAGCAGCCACAGCCCCTCTCGCCGCGCCAGCTCCGCCAGGGCCTCCACCCACGCGCGCGGCAGCACCCGGCCGGTGGGGTTGTTCGGGGTGTTGAGGTACAGCGCCGCCGTGCGCTCGGTGAGCCGCGAGCGCACCGCCTCCACCAGCTCCTCGGCGCTGGCCAGCTCCAGGAAGGGCACTGGCACCGGCACCCCGTGGAAGGCCCTCACGATGCCGGCGATGAGCGGCCAGTAGGGCGCCAGCACCAGCACCTCCTCGCCGGGCGCCACCAGCGCGCCCACCATCGCCCCCAGCCCCCCGGTGGCCCCCGTGGTGACGAGCACGTTGGCGCGCTCGGTGGCCACTCCCGTGCGGGCCCGGACGTACTCGACGAGGGTGTCCAGCAGCGCGGGCAGGCCCTCCACCGGGGTGTAGCGATGCAGGCCCGGGTGCTGGGCCACTCGCAGATCCTCCATGCGGCAGCCCTCGGGCGGCTCCATCCACGTGTCCCCCACGTGCAGCGGATACACCTCGCCCTCCTTGCGGGAGAGCTGATCCGCGAGCGCGCTGTACACCGAGCCCGACATGGCGGTGACGGAGGGAGCGTAGGTGGGGTGGCGAGGCATGGAGTCTCCTGAAGGAGGGGTTGTCGACGAGCGCCCCGGGTGTCAGCGGGCGCGGTCGTACTCCGCGAGCATCTGCCTCACCTTGGGCGCCATCTTGTGATCCGGAGCCAGCTCCAGGAACTTGCGGTAGTGCACCACGGCGGTGTCGAACCTGCCCATCCCCGCCTGGGCAGCGCCGAGGATCATGTGACAGTCGGCGTTGCGCGGGGTCAGCTTGACGCACCACGAGGCCTGCTGGCTCGCTTCGGCGTACTGCCTGGCGCGCAGCAGCGCTGCCGCGTTGGCGAAGGCCGCCGGCGCATCGCCTCTCGAGGAGAGGCCCAGGGCCCGAGCAGGATCCGAGGGGAGAGAGGGTGGGGTGAGGCGCCCGCCCAAGGCCTCTTTGACGGCGGGGGCTTGCGGGTGATCCGGAGCGAGGCTCAGGAAGGCGCGATACCGCTCGGCTGCTTTCGATTTCTCTCCCAGCTCCGTGTGCGCATCGCCGGCGAGCTTGTGACACTCCGCGTTCTTCGGCTCGAACTCGAGGCACAGCAGGGCGGAGAGCACTGCCTGTGGGTACTGCTTCGCGGCGAGGAGCCTGGAGGCCTCTTCCCGCGCGGCCCCGGCGCGCTCCTCCTTCGAGGGCTCCGGCCGGACATTCTCGGGAGGAGAGGGTGGGGGAGGAGCAGGCTCGGGGATGCTGACGCGTGAAGGTGGCGTGGTGCCGATGGTCGCCTGGGCCAGCGGCTTGAGCGGAGAAGGCTCCTGAGCGGCCTGCAGCTGAGGCTCCCCCATGGCGACGAAGACGAGGACAAGGGCGAAGACCGTGAGCGCGGCCCCTGCTCCGAGGCCCGTGTACAGCGCCTTGCGCGTGGACAGCGCGGACTCCGCGGGGACAGTGTCCGGAGGTGGCTGTGGCGCGCGCGGCATGGGCTCAGCCGGCGGAGTAGCGGAGCGGCTGGGCGCCGTCGCACCTTGCCATCGGGACAGCTGCTCCTGGAAAGAGCGAGGAATCTGGACCTGACGCCCTTCGGCGATGAGGTCCTCCCGGAACAGCGCCTGAGCGAAGTGGGAGAGGGACATGCCCGAGAAGCGAGGCTCGGCGGAGTAGAGGAAGCCGGCCAGCGCATCCCCCAGCTCATGGCAGGAGCCGGTACGCTCCTCGCGGTTGACCGCCAGCGCCTGCATGACGATGTCTTCCAGCTCCACGGGCAGAGCAGGGTTGAGCTCTCGGGGGCGCGGGAAGTCGCCTTTGATGAGCCGATGCACCGCCACGTACTGGGGGCCCTGGACGGGGAGCTGGCCGCACAGCATCTCGTAGAGGACGATGCCGGTGGCCCACACATCCGTGCGCGCATCCACCTCATGGCCTCGCGCCTGCTCCGGGGAGAAGAACAGGTACTTGCCCTTCACCACGCCGGGCTCGGTGTTGAAGCCGCGCAGCTCCCGGGCCTTGGCGATGCCGAAGTCGACGATCTTGACCTGGCCCTCGTAGCTGACGAGCACGTTGTCCGGAGAGATGTCGCGGTGGACGATGCCCAGGGGCTTGCCCTGCTCGTCCTTGCGGGTGTGGGCGTAGTGCAGGCCGCGGCACATCTCGATGCCGATGAAGGCGGCGAGCGGGGCGGGGATGCAGGTGGGGCCCGACTTGAGGGCGCGCTTGATGATGCGGTCCAGCGGCTGGCCATCCACGTACTCCATGGCCAGGAAGTACTCCCCATCCACGCGGCCGAAGTCATAGACCTGGGCGATGGTGCCGTGGGAGAGCGTGGCGGAGATGCGCGCCTCGCTGATGAACATGGTGGTGAAGGCCTGATCGTTGGCGTACTCGGGGAGCACCTTCTTGATGAGCACGGGCTTGGTGACGCCGGCCTCGCCCACCAGGCGAGCGCGGTAGGTCTCTGCCATGCCGCCGCGGCCGAGCCGGGACACCAGCTCATAGCGACCGAATCGGGCTCCAGCGTGTAGCGCCATGCGGCACCATCCTACCGCCTGAGGTGGGAATCACCGAAGTCCTTGGCTGCCAGGCTCCCTGGCTGTCGAGCATGGCCCAGGCCGTGTCACTGGACGCCGTCGAAGGTGGCCACGCTGTCGTTGGTGAGCCCCGCCGCGTTCGCCTCGTCCGTGTCCACGTGCATGTCCAGGGAGAACTGCTCGTGCACCCGGACGATCACGTCCCCGAAGATCGTCTCGCGCTCGCCCTCCACTCGGACGCGGATCTGGTTCTTGTCCTGCACGCCGAGGCGCCGCGCATCGTCCGGGTGCATGTGCACGTGGCGGTGCGCCAGGATGACGCCGTGGTCGATGGCCACCGTGCCCTTCGGGCCTCGCAGCGTCAGGCCCGGCGTGTTCTCCAGCTTGCCCGACTCGCGCAGCGGTGGGTTCACCCCCAGGGTGAACGCGTCCGTGCGGGAGACTTCGACCTGGGTCTCCTTGCGCAGCGGGTTGATGATCGCCACCCGCTCGATCTCGCCCTTGGGCCCGATCAGATCGACGGTCTCCCGGCAGACGTACTGCCCGGGCTGGGACACCTGGCGGCGCTCGGTGAGCTCGTAGCCCTGGCCGAAGAGCGCGTCGCAGTGCTCCCGGGTCAGGTGCACGTGGCGCACGCTGACCCCCACGGGGATGGCGTGGCCCGTGACGCGCTGCCGCGCCGCCGTGGGGCCCGCGGTTACCCGGACCACCTCGCGGGCGATCATCCGCTCCTCGTCGGTGGCGACGACCAGCACGCGGGTGGGGGCGCGCGGGGAGGCGATGTCCACCACGCCGCCCGAGCCGCGCGCGTCGCAGTGCTGGTTCCTCTCCGAGTCGATCACCACGCCCATGTAGACGAGCGCGTCGCAGACGGCCGTGCGCACCTTCACGCTGTTCTCGCCGATGCCGCCGGTGAAGACGATGGCGTCCGCGCCGCCCAGCACCGCCGCGTACGCGCCGATGTACTTGCGGATGCGGTGGACGAACACCTCGATCGCCAGCCGGGCGCGGTCGTTTCCGCCCGCCGCGGCCTGGTCGATGTCGCGGAAGTCGGCCGAGACGCCCGAGATGCCGAACAGGCCGGACTTCCGGTTCAGCGCCTCGTCGATGGCGTCCGGCGTCATCCCCTGCCGCCCGAGCACGATGGCGAGCGCCGGGTCGACGTCTCCCGAGCGGGTGCCCATCACCAGCCCCTCGAGCGGCGTCATCCCCATGGAGGTATCCACCGAGCGGCCGCCGTCGATGGCGCACACGGAGGCGCCGCCGCCCAGGTGGCAGGTGATGAGCTTCAGCCGGGAGATGTCGGTCTTGAGGAACTCGGAGGCGCTGGCCGCCATGAACTGGTGGCTCGGGCCGTGGAAGCCGTACCGGCGCACGCCGCGCTCGAGGTAGAGCTCGTACGGCACCGCGTAGATATAGGAGTGCGGCGGCAGCTCGCCGTGGAACGCGGTGTCAAAGACGGCGACGTGGGTGGCGTTGGGCAGCGCGGCCTGGGCCGCCTCGATGCCGGCGAGGTTCGCCGGGTTGTGGAGGGGCGCGAACTGCGCGCACCGGGTGATGATGTCCTTCACCTCGGGGGTGATGACGCAGGGGCGCACCAGCTTCTCGCCGCCATGGACGACCCGGTGGCCTACCGCGCGCAGCTCGGAGATGTCCTTGAGCGAGCCGCCCGGGCTGGTGAGCTGCGCGAGCACCGCGTCGAGCCCCGCGCGCAGGGTGGGGGCCGGGAACTCCGCCTGCGAGCGCGTTGAGCCGACCCGCCACTTGTGGACCGCATGGGGCGAGCCGACCCGCTCGACGACGCCACCCGAGAGGATCTCCTCGGTGTCCATTTCGTAGAGCTGGTACTTGATGGAGGTGCTGCCGACGTTGATGACGAGGACTTTCATGGCCCGCACATAGTGCCGGGCCCGGCCTCGGGCGTCGAGCGCCCGGACCTGTCGGACAGCAAGACAGGCCCTTGGACTTCAGGGCTCAGGTGTCCTCGCGCAGCTCCGCGAGCCGCCCCTTGGTGCCCGGCAGATCCGTGGGCGGCATCTTCGTGAAGAGGTACTGCACCGTGTCGTGCAGCGTCTCGTGCGGATCCCTCGCGTGGAAGCCCAGCTCCTGCTCCGCCTTCGAGGCGTCCAGGTAGAAGTAGTGCTCGCCCACGTCCACCTCCTGCGGATCCAGCGCCGGCTTCGTGCCCCGCAGCTTCGCCCACCGCTCCAGCAGCTTCGCCCCCACCACGTTCACCTTCGAGGGCAGGCGCAGGCGCGGCGCCGCCACCCCCGTCAGCCGCTCCAGCCGCTCGAAGAAGTCCGCCATGGACATGTTCACGCCCATCAGGTGGCGGCCGTACAGCTCCCCCCGCGTCAGCGCGCTCACGAACGCGTCCGCCGCGTCCCGCGCGTCCACGAAGGACATCCCGCCCCCCGGCATCGCCGGCAGCTCCCGGTTGAGGAACTTCACCACCGTCCACGTCGAGGAGAGCCGGTCATCCCCAGGTCCCATCAGCAGGCTCGGGTTGAGCACCACCAGCGGGATGGAGTGCTTGCGGCAGTACTCCAACGTCAGCTTCTCCTCGTAGATCTTCGAGAGGTAGTACGGCCAGCGCCCCACCAGCGTGATGGGGTAGTCGTCCTCCTCGCGGCCGAGCCGCTCCTCCTTGGACACCGCGATCGTCCCCGAGGTGGACGCGAGGATGAAGCGCTTCACCCCCGCCTCGCGCACGTCCCGCACCAGCTCGCGCGTGGCGTCCACGTGCAGCTCGTACATCCGCCGCGCGTCCTTGTCCTGGAAGGAGACGAGCCCCGCCAGGTGGTAGACGGCCTCCACCCCCTCCAGCGCGCGCCGCACCGCCTCGCGATCCTTCAGATCGCCCTGGACGAACTCCGCCCGCGCCAGCCCCGGCGCCGAGGGCCGCGTCCGGCCGATCAGCCGCACCTCATGGCCGGCCTCGAGCAGCTTCGGCACCAGGTGGATGCCCAGGAAACCGGTGCCTCCCGTCACGAGCAGCTTCACGCGTCCTGCCCTCCCGCGGAGCCGAGCGCCCGCCGCTGCTCCTCCGTCGTGGCCGCGGCGTCCAGGTTCAGCACCCGGCCGGCCCGCAGCGCCTTCACCGCCTCCTCGGCCAGCCGCGTGGCGTAGCGGTAGCTCTCCGAGCGCGCCATGCCCTGCGTCTTCGTCCTCAGGTCCGCGTACCGCAGCGCCGGGCCGATGTGCACCTCCAGCTCCTTGGACTTCGGGAACATGGTGCCCTTGGGCAGCGCCTCGAAGGTGCCCTTGAGGTACAGCGGCAGCACGTCCACCTCATAGGTGAGCGCCAGGTAGCCCAGCGTCGGCTTGAACTCCAGCAGCTCTCCCGTGGTGGAGCGCGTGCCCTCCGGGAAGATGAGCAGGTTGTAGCCCATGCGCAGCGCCTCGCCCGCCAGCCGCAGCGACTCGCGCAGGCTGCCGTGCCGATCCATGGGGATGAGATCCGTGAAGTTCTCGAAGTAGGCGCGCTTGAGCGGCGTGTCGAAGAAGTAGTCCCGCGCCGCCAGCGCCACCGTCTTCTGGCCCTGCTCCTCCAGCACCGTGCGGATGAGCCCCGCATCCAGGTGGCTGGCGTGGTTGGCGATGACGAGGAAGTTGCGGTTCTGCGGGACGAACTGCTTGCCCGTCACCTTCACCTGGAACATGCCGCCGTAGAGCACCTTCTGGCCGAAGGTGAGCAGCTGCCGGCCCAGGTTCGCCACCAGCTCCGGCACGGGGATCTCCGCCTCCTCGGCGCGCTTGTGGTCCTCGGAGATCTCCTTGGCCCGGGCCTCGGCGGCGGGCCGGCGCCCGGAGGCGAGGATCACCTTGCGCAGATCCTCCACCGTCTGGATCTGCGTCAGATCGCTCACCGCCGGCAGCGGCACGCCCGCCTGCTCCAGCGCCACGGAGAGCTCCGTCAGCATGAGCGAGTCGAAGCCGAGATCCCCCGCCAGGCGGGCCTCGGGGCGCACCTCCGCCACGGGGCGGTTCACCACCTCGGCGATCAGCGGGTAGAGCCAGTCGCTCACCCCGCCCGTGCCCGGCTGCGCCACGCGCTCGCGCGCCTTCTCGCCCGAGGAGGCCAGGCGCTCCAGGCGCTTGAGCTCCTCCACCACCA
>JAFGNZ010000033.1 GCA_016926755.1 Myxococcaceae bacterium
CCGCTCGGCCCGGGGCGCCGCCTCGAAGCTCTCCAGCTCGGCCCCGGTGGCGCGCGTCCGACAGCTCCAGCTCGGCCCCGGTGGTGCGCGCGTCGGACAGCTCCAGCTCGGCCCCGCTGACGCGCGCCGGGGTGGCAGCCATGGTCGCCGCTCCCAGCTCGGCCCCGGTGGCGCGCGCGTCGGTCAGCTCCCGCTCGGCCCGGTGGTCCGCGCGTCGGTCAGCTCCCGCTCGGCCCGGGGCGCGCCTCGAAGCTCTCCAGCTCCGCCCCAGTGGTGCGCGCGTCGGACAGCTCCCGCTCGGCCCGGGGCGCCGCCTCGAAGCTCTCCAGCTCGGCCCCGGTGGCGCGCGTCCGACAGCTCGTAACTGTCCGCCCTGCCCCGGGATGGAGCAACCAGCCGGGCAGCAACGTTCCACTCGGAGTGGGAACGGGGCGCGGAGAACGCTGACGCGGTGTCCGTCTGGCGGACTCTACACGCTCGGCAGGCCGCTGCTTCTCCGCTTCTCCGACGGGGCACGGCGATCACTTAGTGCGCCGGGATAAACCGGCATGGAGTAGCGAATGAAAGAGTCGTACATCGAAGGGCTAGCCCCCCACGATGGCCCCGAGTCATGCGCCGGTACTCGTGAGGGTGCAGGTGAAGCGTTGACAGGGGGAAGTGCAGGCAGGGTATTGAGCCGCGAAATCAACCACTTCAGGACGCCGACGTTGTTAACTGGTGCGGAAGGCCACATGCCCCTGAACGACAAGGCGAGTTCAGGGACAGTCCTGCGCGGTCGGAGACCCCTGGCATGCACGGAAACTCCATGCGCGAGAACCGGGAGATCCTCTGCTCGCCCGCCGAAGGTGGGCGGGACGCATCGGGAAGGCCAAGGCCGTACGCCGATGATGAACGGGCAGAGGAGGTCGGACAGGCTCGTAGTACCGACGAAGCTGCCGAACAAGGCCAGCGGTACGGCTGCGGAGGTGGTGGAGGGAAGGAGCCTGGCCAAGGAGAAGGTGGGAGAGCAAAACACGCCCCGGACGCAGAGCCGGACACAGCGTGCCCAGTGCGCTCGCCTGCCTACGCCAAGCAGCAGTGCGCTTTGACGTCAACATCCGCGGCAAGAGCCCAGTGCGTTAGCAGCGCCCGCTGGGCTCCGTGCGGGGGGCGGCCCGAGTCGATGAGACGAAGGGCCGTCCCTACCGCGACCGTCAGATCTGGTGCGCTCGTGTCGTATAGGAGGGCATCAAGGTCAGACTCAGGCTCTGTAATCCACGCCACTCTGGTGGCGAGCGTGGTCAGAGGAAGGAAGACGATGCCCAAGTACGTTGCGTTGCTCTCGTACGAACTGAAGGTGCCGATTCAGACGACCGAAAGTGCATTCTCCGCACTGCGGGTTTCCCACGCCCATCAATACCTTGCCGAGGTGCTCGTTCGCCCCATTGTCGAGAATGGCGCGATTCGGAAGCTGGAAGTTGAGGCTGTATATGAAGGCGCCGAGTTGGATCATCTGTGCTTGGGTGGGCACGGTCCGGAGGACGGTATTCAGGTCGGGCCACTCAAGAAGCAGGGGATCTTGTTCCTGCCTCCCTGGGAAGTTGCTAGGGCCGTGCTGGCGCCGCTGCTGTATCAACTCAGCGGCTTCACGCTACAGAGTTCCATCTACTGGGAACTCGAAAAAGACGTGCAGCCCTTTGTGACCTACTTCATGTGGCGAACGCCGGATGGCACGATCTTTCCGCCCATTCCGCCGCAATATCCTGCCTACGCGCTGATAGACCTGCGTGACACGGGAGCGCGTCCGTTGGTCCATGCGGACTGGGCAACGCTCCAGGACACATTCGAACGGAAGAACGCGGGAGCGCCATTGTGGCGGCTCATACTTGCCGAGGCACACCGGCGACGTGGCATGGATGCTCGAAGCGTGATCGTTTGCTGCGCGACCGCGCTCGATGTGGGCCTCCAGCCCCTCATGCCACCGGGTGAGAAGGTGGACATGCGCCTATTTCGTGGCGAAGTTCCTGGGACTCCGGACCTGCGCAGCATCGACGCGCAGCTCTACGAAACCCTCGCCCATCTCTGGTTCACGCGGCATGGCGTCGTCCATCGGGGGGAGATGAACCTCTACGAACAGAACCCCAAGTCCGGTGCGCCATCAGTGCGGCGACTTGAAAGAGGCGATCTGGAGCGGTTCCTGGTTGCTGTGCCAAGGGCGATTGAGTTCGTGTCCCAGAACCCTCCGCAGTGAGGTCTTCGGCGTGACTGGGAGTGGCCGCTCCTCGCGCCTGCTGCGAGGCGGGAGCCTCGCTCATGAGGCCTTGGCGTGCTGCTCGCGGTGCGCGCTAGACCTCGTGGTGAGCGTCCAGGCTGGCTGGACGCGGCTACATCGACGCGGGCCTCGTGGTGCTGGGGCTCGTGGCGAGAGCTGGGGCTCGTGGTGCCCTCCATGATGCATACGTCGGACGCGGGCCGCCTGGTGAGCGCTGGGGCGCGTGGCCAGCATCGTAACTGATCGCCGAGTCCCATCTGATGAAAGTGAGGAGAGGGAGCGGCCTGCCGCGATGGGGGAGGACGCGAGGCGGAGCCTGCGTCAGCGCCCCGCGCGCCCCCTGCCCACTGCCTGTGGAAGAGGGCTGTCCGTCTGCTTGCTTGGGAACGGTGGACACCCCTTCTCCACGGGGCTGGGCGAACATTTTCGACAGCTCCAGCTCGGCCCGGTGGCGCGCGCGTCGGTCAGCTCCAGCTCGGCCCGGGGCGCCGCCTCGAAGCTCTCCAGCTCGGCC
>JAFGNZ010000034.1 GCA_016926755.1 Myxococcaceae bacterium
ACCTCACCGCCGCGTCCCGCGTCAACCTCTTCCGGCTGACTTATTCAACTGTGTCTTGGCCCCGACTTCTTCTGGCTCGGCCCCGCTTCCGCGGCGCCGATCCCTGTCGAGGGGGCGCGGCTTCTACTTCGTCGCCGCGTTGGGTGTCAACATCCTGCGACTCGACTTCTATTTCATCGCCCAGGATCTGACTCTGGCCCTGCCTCCATTGAGGCAGAATCACCCACCTACACCGCCAACGCCCGCCAGCTTCCCTCCCTCAACCGTTGGGTCGAGGCTCGAGGCCTGATCGGAGGAACCGGTCAAGGCCGCGAAGTGTCCGGCTTATCCACCAAGATCCCGATCAACGCAAGTACCCTTTTTCAGCGCCCGGGCTCAGCGGGGGGCTTCTCCAGCTTCAACATCGAGAGGTCCACCCGGCCTCTCCTGCAGCGCTCCGCCACCACCACCGAGCGCAGGTCCTGGTAGGCCCGCTCGAAGTCATCGTTCACCACGATGTAGTCGTAGGACGCGATCCCTCGCTCGATCTCCGAGCGGGCGGCCAGCATGCGGCGACGGATGGTCTCATCGGCATCCGTCTTCCGGTCACGCAGGCGCCGCTCCAGCTCCTCCATGGAGGGGGGCAGGACGAAGACCAGGACGGCATCCGGGTGCTTGCGCTTGATCGCCTGCCCGCCCTGCACGTCAATGTCGAAGATGGCGACGCCTCGGCGCGCTCGGGCCTCGTCCACCACCGACTGAGGGCTGCCATAGAAGTGGCCGTGGACCTCGGCCCACTCGACGAATTCGCCGCGGTCGATCTTCTCCTGGAAGGTGGAGACATCGACGAAGTGGTAGTCGACGCCGTCCTGCTCCTTCCCGCGGGGCCTGCGCGTGGTGATGCTTATCGAGAAGATGCCGCCCGGCACCTCCTTGAGCAGCCGATGGGCCAAGGTGGTCTTCCCCGCCCCAGAGGGCGCGGAGAGGACGAGCAGCAGACCTGGTTGGAGCAGGGAGGGCTCGGTCATTCGATGTTCTGCACCTGTTCGCGGATGCGCTCGACTTCGGCCTTCATCGAGACCACGCGCGCGGAGATCTCCGCGTGCTGGCTCTTGGAGCCCGTCGTGTTCACCTCGCGGTGCATCTCCTGGACGAGGAAATCCATGCGGCGGCCCGCCGGCTCGGCGCTCGCCATGAGGGCTCGGAACTGCTCGAGGTGGCTCGTCAGCCGCGTCACTTCCTCGGCGATGTCCGTGCGCTCCGCGAACATGGCCACCTCTTGGGCCAGTCGCTGAGGGTCTACCGCGACGCCCCGTGCGAGCTCGGCCACACGCTCGGAGAGGCGCTGGCGGTAGTCTTCCACCGCCTTGGGCGCGAGCGCAGCCACCTCCCGGCTCCAGCCCTCGATGAGCTTCAAGCGGGCATCCAGATCCGCGTGGATGGCCTCGCCCTCCACCTGGCGCATCTGCTCCAGCGCGGTGAGCGCTTGCTCCAGCGCCGTGTGGACCGCCTGGGAGGCCGCCTCCAGATCGCCCCCCTTCTCCTCGAGCTTCACCACCCCCGGCTGGGTGGCTATCTGCGTCCAGGAGATCTCCGGCGCGACGCCGAGCGCGCCCGCCAGCTCGCGAAAGGCGCGCGCGTACTCTCGGGCGAGGGCCACGTCCACCACCGGCACCGTGCCGGAGGGCGTGGCCGTCTGCCGCTTCACGAACAGCTCCACCGCGCCTCGAGCGAGCCGATCCTTCACCTGCTTGGACACGATCGGCTCGAGCGCAGCCAGGTCTCTCGGGAGGCGGGCCTTCACCTCACAGAACTTGTGGTTGAGCGAGCGAAGTTCGACGGAGACTTCCTCGTCTCCGACTCGCGCGCGGCCCGCTCCGAACCCGGTCATGCTCTTGAGCATTGCTGAGTTGGTAGGGTCTTTTCGCCATCAGGTCAAGCCGCCTGCTCGCTTCCGCTCTGATAAGGTCCGCCCCCTCATGCCCTGGTACAAGCGGGTCGAGTTGTGGGCCAAGCTCGCGCTGGCGCTCGTGGCTTCCGCCCTCCTCTGGCGGCCCGGCCGCAGGCGTTCGCCCGACACCGTCCTCACCTCCCCCCGGAAGATCCTCCTCGTACGCCCGGACAACCGCGTGGGTGAGGCGCTCCTCACCACCCCTCTGCTACAAACCCTCAAGGCCCTGCCAGGCCCCACCCCCGAGGTGCACGTGCTCGTGCACACCAAGGTGGCGCGCGCGCTCGCGGGCCACCCCAACGCCGACGCCGTCGTGGCGTTCGATCGTCGGCGGCTGTGGCTTGGGCCGCTCGCCCCTGGCATCCGTGCCCTGCGCCGCGAGCGCTATGACGTGGTGGTGGACTGCGCCAACTGGGACGCTCCCTCCGTCACCTCGGCCCTGGTGTCCCGGCTCGTGGGGCCGCGGGCCGTCGTCATCGGCCCACAGGTGTGGCCCGTGTCCTCCCTGCACTCCATCTCCGTGCCTGCCCGCCCCGGAACCCGCCGCGAGGCCACCCAGCGCGCCCACCTGCTCACCCCGCTGACGCGGGGGCCCATCGCCGAGACCCTGTCCTTCCGCGAGCCGACCGTCAGCGACAGCTTCCGCGAGTACCTGCGCAAGGAAGCCAGCGCGCCCTGCGCCGTCGTGAACCCTGGTGGTCGCCTGGGCTGGCGGCGCATCCCCCCAGAGGCCTTCGCCGCCGCCGCTCGGGCCCTGCTGGCCGCAGGGCGCGTACCCATCATCACCTGGGGCCCAGGCGAGGAGGCGCTCGCCCAGGCCGTCATCCAAGGCGCTCCTGGTGCGCGCCTGGCCCCGCCTACCAACCTCGATGAGCTCGCCGCCCTCATGCGCGCCGCGGGGCTTACCGTGACCAACAATACCGGTCCGATGCACCTCTCGGTCGCTGTCGGAGCCCCAACCCTGGGGCTCTTCCTTCGCATCGACATGGAGCGCTGGGGCCACCCCTCCCCGCCCCACCGCATGGTGGACCTCACGCCCGTCGTCGACGCGGGCAGCGGCCTGGAGGAGCGCGTCTTCGAGGAGGTCCGCGCCTTCGCGGCCCACCTCGCAGCCCCAGCCTCAGCGCCGCAGCGGACGTGAGCTCCCAGGCACCAGGTCCGGAACACCGTCCCGGATGGGCCAGGCGAGCCGGCACTGGAGGCACCACAGCTCGCCCTGGGGCTCGTGGACCTCCAGCCGCCCCTTGCACCGAGGGCATGCCAGCACTTCCTTCACCCGCTCGCTCAGCGCCACGAGGGTCCTAGCCCTTCCCGCTCTCGCGCCCCGTGCGCCGGGCGATCTCGGTCGTGCTGTGAGCCTTCGGATCACCCGCAACCGCGGTGCGCCCTCCATAGGCGCGGACCTCGTCGGCCTCGGGGATGGTATCGGGCGTGTAGTCCGTGCCCTTCACGTGCACGTCTGGCTTCAACACCCGGATGATGCCCCTCACGTTCGGCTCGTCGAAGAGGATGACTCGATCCGTGCACGCGAGCGCCGCGACCAGCTCCGCTCGCTCGGACTCTGGAATGTAGGGCCTCCCCGGCCCCTTGTAGGCCCGCGTGGAGGCATCCGAGTTCACCGCCACCACCAGGACATCCGCGAGCTCTCGCGCGCCCTGCAGGTACCGCACGTGCCCCACGTGCAGCAGATCGAAGATGCCGTTGGCCAGGGCCACCGTGCGCCCTTCCGCTCGCCACCGCTCGCGCTCCTCGGCGACCTGGGCCAGCGCCCGGATCTTGTCCAACGTGCTCATCGCGCCCCCCGCAGCTCGCCGAGCAGCTCCTCTCGGGACACCGTGGCCGTTCCCTGCTTCTGCACCACCAGCGCACCCGCCACATTCGCCAGCCGCGCCGCCTCCCCGAATGTAGCCCCCGCCGCCAGCGACAGCGCGAAGGTCGCGATCACCGTGTCACCCGCCCCCGTGACGTCCACCGCCTCCTTCGCGCCGTACACCGGGATGACGTCCACCCCGCCTCTCGCGTCGAAGAGCACCATCCCGTACCGGCCTCGCGTCACCAGCAAGGCGCGGCACCCGAGCCGCTTCACCGCCTCGAGCCCGGCCTCCATCAAGTCCGCCTCCGTCCGCAGAGGGCGCCCCGTGAACGTCTCCAGCTCCGGCTCGTTGGGCTTGCACACCGTAACCCCCGCGAAGGAAGCCAGCGCATAGCGGCTGTCCACGCAGACCGGCAGCCCGTCTCCCGCCAGCTTTCGCAGCACCTCGCGCACCTCCTCTCCCACCACCCCCGCGCCGTAGTCGGAGACCACCACCGCATCCGCCTCCCGCGCGGCCTCCTCGACGAGCCGCGCGACCGTCCGCCGCAGCCGCGTGGGCAGAGGCCCCCGCTGCCCACGGTCCAGCCGAAGCATCTGTTGCCGCGTGGTGTTCAGCCCACCCGCCAGGATGCGCGTCTTGGTCTCCGTCTCGATGCCTCGCGCGCTTGCCGCGCTCACCTGGATCCCCGCCGCCTCGAAGAGCCGACGCAGCGCACGCCCCATCTCGTCCGCCCCCAGCACCCCCACCGCCGTCACCTGCCCTGAGAGCGCTCGGACGTTCGCCGCCACGTTCGCGCCCCCCCCGAGCTTCACCTCGGAGGACTCGTGCCGGACGATGAGCACTGGCGCCTCTCGGCTGACCCGATCCGTCTGCCCGTAGATGTAATGGTCGGCGACGAGATCCCCGACCAACAACACCCTCCTGCGCGCGAAGGTCAGTGGAATCTGGGTGAGCGCGGGGAGCGCGCGAGCGGTCGAGCCTGCAGCCATGGCGGCGCGTTGTCCCACAGCCTCCCTCGCCTCTCAAGTCGGCCGGGAAGCTGCCCCCTTCAGCCGAGCCCCAGCGCCCGGCGCAGCAGCTCCTCTCCCTCCAGCACTTCCACCCCCAGCCGGACCACCCAGGCCTCGAATCCTCGCGGCAGCCGCACTGCATCCTTCTCCGTCGTCACGATCCTCGCTCCATGCCTCGCGGCGCGCGCCTCAACATCTCGGAGTTCGCCAGGAGTGAAGCGATGGTGATCTGGGAAGAGCGCCGCGTCCCGGATGCCCACGCCGAGCTGCCGCAGCGTCCGCAGGAAGCTCCCCGGGCGGGCGAGCCCCGCCAGCGCGACCACTGGCGCGCCAGACAGCGCTCCAGGCGCCTGCGCCGCGCCGACCGGATCCACCCAGGCCGTGGCCTGATAGCGCGTCCGCACCTGTGGCCCTGGAAGTGGGGGCAAGTGCGGGCCAGGCGCTGTCGCGACGCGGACCCAGAAGAGCGTGGCCCTGCGCAGCGCGGAGAGCGGCTCTCGCAACGGCCCTCGCGGCAACATCCGACCATTCCCGAAGCCTGCTGCCTCATCCACCACCACGACATCCTCGTCCCTGGCCAACCGACGGTGCTGAAAACCATCGTCCAGCAGCACCACCTCGAGGCCAAACTCGTCCCGCGCCCTTCGCGCCAGCGCCCGCCGATCCGCGCCCACCAGGACTCGGGCCTCGGGACACCGGCGCGCGAGGAGCAAGGGCTCGTCCCCCGCCTGCTCGACAGAGGGGAGCGGCTCCTTGCCCGTAAAGGTCAGCGGCTCCTTCTCCCGGCGCCCGTAACCTCGCGTCAGGATCCCGACCTTGCGCCCCGCTTGCACCAGCATCCCCGCCAGGTGCAGCACCGCTGGCGTCTTGCCCGCTCCCCCCACGTTCAGGTTCCCTACCGAGATGATCCGGAGGCCCTCCACTCGCTCACCGCTCAGCACCTGCGCGTCGTAGAGCGCCCCCCGAAGGCGGACCCCCAATCCGTACCCCCAGGACAGCGCCGTCACCGGCGCCAGCAACAAGCGCCGCTCCCAGGGCTCGGGCCCGGGCGGGTAGAAGAGCCGCTCGACCGTCGTAGGCGCGTCCGACGACTCCGCTCGAGTCAGCTCGGAGCTCACCCCGTGCTCCGTGCCTGCTCGTAGAGCGCGAGCACGTCCTCGGCAATCCGTTGGTTGGAGGGAAGCTCCACGCCGGCCCGCTCCTGGGACAGTGAGGCGGCGACCACCGCCTCAGGTGTGAGCTGTTCTACCCGCACGTCCGCCAGTGCTGGCAAGGCTCCCTCGCCTACCGCGACGACACGGACACCGCAGGCTCGGGCCTGCGCCGCCGCGCGCCCGCTCCAGTCGTTTCCCAGCCCCAGGAGCCACACCTCGTCGAGCGCCTGGAGCCACCTCACGAATGCATCCCCCTGCTGATACCCCGCGAAGGTGACTCGCTCCTCGAGCCCCAGCTCCCTGACCTGCTGGCGGACCGGCTCCACCAAGGCTCCGTCCCCCACCAGCACAAACCGCGCCTCCGGGTGCGTGCGCCGAAGCTGCGCGAAGGCCGCGACCCCCAGCGAGTGCCTCCTCGAAGGCTGGAAGGTCGACACCATCCCGATGAGCGGCGAGCCTGTCAGCCCCAGCTCCGTGCGGAGTGTCTCTCGGCGCTCCGGTGGCCGGAATCGCGGATCCACGAGCGGAGACAGCACCTGCACCCTCCTCCCCGCGAGCCGGGACACATCCGTCGCGGCCGGCACCGTGTACGCGTCTGCCCTCGGCAACGATGACCTGAGGGAGCGGGGCGCGTGCACCGAGCGGATCAGCACCGCTCCCCGCGGCTTTGCCCACCGCGCGATGAGGTGATCGTGGGTGAAGTGCGCGTGCACCACGTCGAGGTGCCGCTGCCGCAACCTGCGCAGGTCCCTCCACACGGACCACGGGGGCGACTTCACAGAGAGCTCGAGCCCGCCCGTGTCCAACAGGCCCAGCGTCTGGAATCTCGGCACCGCCGGCTCTTCCGCCTCCACCTTCGTGCGCCGCCGGTCCACCGCCACCGTCACCTCGTGCCCGGCCTGACGCTGCGCGAGCGCCAGCAACGCCACGTTCTCCGCAGGCCCGCTCCAGAAGGGGCTCGCCAACAGGTGCAGGATCCTCATCCCCAGCCTCAGTTCCCCAGGAGGGCCATGTAGAGATCCCGTAGCGCGTGCGCCTCGTGCTCGATGCCACACCTGCTTCGCGCATGCTCGGCCGCGTTGCGCCCCACCTCCCGCGCACGCTCCGGCTCCCGCATCAGCATGTCCAGCACCTCGCGCAGGCCCTTCACGTCTCCTGGCTCGAAGAAGAAGCCTGTCCGCCCATGCTCGATCAGCGTGTCCAGGTACTTCAGCCGGCTGGCCACCACGCAGCAGCCGGACGCCATCGCCTCCACGTGCACCAGCGAGTACCCCTCCAGGTACGAGGGATGCACCAGGATGCTCAGCCCCTGGTACCAGGGCTGGATCACCGACTGCTCCCCCACCCTCACCACCCGATCCCCAAGTCCCTCGGACAACGACTCCACCCACTGCTGCTCGGCCCCCTTCGCCAGCCCCACGAGCACCGCCTTCCACTCCGGATGCACGGGCAGCAGCGGCCGGATCGCTTCGATGAAGTCCCCCTGCCCCTTCTCCTTCCGGATCCCCCCCCCCCACCCCCCCCCCCAGCGCCCCCCCAGGCCCCGCCTCCCCCCCGCCCCCCCCCCC
>JAFGNZ010000233.1 GCA_016926755.1 Myxococcaceae bacterium
CAGAACTTCACGCACATCATCTTCTGCAAGGCGAGTGGGGCGGATCCGACGAAGTCCATCGAGGTGAACGTGTGGGAGGACTCGTGCGTCCAGTGAATGTTATCGCTCTGGCGGCTATCGCTGCCGGTGGTGCGTCCATCAGCCGAGGCCGCACGACCGCTGAGAACCTCGTGGCCGTGCGTATCGTCGGCGCCCAGGTGCAGCCGAACTATGCAACTTTTCACGCGCCAGATCCTGGCGTGCTCCAGAGGCTCACCTTCGATGTGAGCGCAGTTGGCTCGGGGGCGGGCACTCTGGAACTCGGCATCGTCAGGGGGCTGTCCGACGGTGGGGTTGAGAGTCTGTGTTCGGTGAATATCCCATGCACCACCCCGGTGCAGACGCACCTCCACCCGGATGCTGGAACCTGCAACGACGCCGCTATCTCCGAGGATGAGCACCTCAAGGTGACGCCCCTGGTGAGCACATGCGGCAACGCACCGGACGGCACCCTGGTTGCCACCTTCCTCTGGGAGTAGCTGGGTGGCTCGCGGGCGCGTGAGGGTGACGGTGGATGTACGGGCGCTCAAGCGCCTGCGGGACAACCCCGAGGCCGTGCTCCGCGCGCTCGACATGGCGTGCCGGGACGAGGCGCGGCGCACGTTGGACATCAGCCAGTTCCTGGTGCCGAGGGGCGACCCCACGGATGACAGCAACCTGGCGGAGACGGGCTTCCTCACTGGGCCCATCCTCAACTTGGGCGGGCAGCTCTCTACCACCTGGCTCTCCGGGTACGAGCACCACGCGGCCGGAGCCATTCACGAGGGCTTCCACTGGGGCGCGCAGACGCAGCCACCGCCCCACTGGCTCCGCCGCTCCTTCAGGGGCGCCGGGGGGCGGGCGCGCAAGGGCGTGGCCAAGGCGTTGGAGGAGTACCTGCGCCGCCACTTCTCTTCGGTGAAGTAGCCCTCTCACCAGGAGCCGCACCCATGGCCGATCCCCAGCTTGCCCATTCCGTTGACATCCACATCACCGCCACCTCGGCGACGGCGCTCGACAGCACCAACAAGCTCGAGGAGAACACCTCCGCCGCTTTCGAGTTCGCCACGACGGTGGTGAAGCGGAATTTGCTCAACTCGGATGGGTGGGAAAAGGCCTCGGCCACCACGCACGCTGGGACCGGCACGCTGGAGGGCTTCGTCATCCGCGGGAGCGCCGCCCAGGAGACGATGACCGATGCGGAGTCCGGCGGGACTACGGCCTACCTCCACGTCATCCACACGCCCGCCGCCACCGTGGGCCAGACGAAGGGCCACTACTACCCCGTCGTCTTCGAGAGCTACTCGGAGAACTTCGCGGGCGGCGAGCTGGTGAGCTTCTCCGCCTCCTTCACGCTGAACGGCGCCCCTGTCGCCATCGTCGCGGCCTGAGCCAGGGCAGCGTTCACCTCACACCAAGGACACGAGCATGAGCACCACGAACGTCGAAGCACTCAAGAGCAGCATCCGCAACGGCCCGTGGCAGCTGGCGGGCGAGTTCACCGTGGAGGGAGAGAGCGGACCGGTGACGCTGGTCATCCGCCGGCCGCCCATGAAGATCGCCCAGAAGCAGCTCGAGGAGTTGCGCGCCGCGGGCCTGGTGAACGAGAAGAACGAGCCGGTTTCCAACGAGGCGGGCCTGGAACTCGCGGCGCGGATGTTCGCCCCCATGGTGTTTCTGCCCAAGGCGATCCGCCCGCTCTTCACCCCCGAGGAGCTGACCGATCTGCCGTGCTTCGACGCGCTGGCTGCTGCCTGCATGAAGGCGATGGGGAGCACGAAGCAGCTCGTGGAGGAGGCCAAGGGAAACTTCTAGGCGACCCCGACCTGATGTTGGTGGTGGGGGTCGCCACCCGCCTGGGAATGCGGCCTGCGAGGGTGCTGCGCTGGCCACTCGAGGAAGTGCTCCTCGTGGCTGGCTACTGCGCCCTGGAGGCCGAGCAATTCAAGGCGCCGCGCGCAACCACCACCGGAGCGCGAGGCCCGGCCGGCTCGAAGGTGGTGAGGGAAACCGTGCGGTACGTGTCAGGAAAGAAGAAGGAGTAGCCCATGGCTGGAGCGCTGAAAGCAGGCGGAGTGTACGTGGCGGTGTCGGCCGCCATTGGGGACTTCGCCAAAACCATGGGCCAGGTGGTGCGCTCCGTGGAGCAGACGGCCAAGCGCGTCAAGGAGAGCGCGAAGGCCATTGCCGACGTGGGCACCCTCTTCGCCGCGGGCATGGGCGGCGCGGTACTGGCGGCGGCCCAAAGCAACCGAGCCATCCAGGCCGACTTGGAGAAGCTCAAGGGCTACCTCTACACGCTGGCGGCGGACATAGGGGACGCATTCGGCCCCTTCCTCCGCGAGCTGACGCAGGCCATCGGCTCCGTGGTGGGGGCCTTCCAGCGCCTCTCCCCGGAGGTGAAGGCCGGCGCTGCGCAGCTGGTGGCAATGGTGGCCAGCGCTGGAGCTGGCGCCGCCGTGCTCAGCAAGAGCGCCGCCCTGGTGGAGGGCTTGGCCAAGGCCACCGGGCTGGTGCTGGTGCCCGCGCTCAACAGCGCCAGCACCGCCGCGAAGCTGCTGGCGCAGGCCAGCTCCACGGCCTTCCCCGCGGTGGGCAAGGCCGTGGCCGGCATGGAGGCTGGGGTGCTCAAGTCCCTGGCGCGCATGGCGGTGGGCTTCGGCGCCGTGCTGCTGCCCGTGCTGGCGGTGGCTGCCGCGGTGGCGGGCCTCGCGCTGCTGGCCGGCGCGGTGTACGAGGCGTGGGAGTCCGCCGGGCTGAAGGAGTGGGTGCAAGGCCTCTGGGAGAGCGTGAAGAAGCTCGCGGGCGAGCTCGCCGACACCCTGGCGGGCTGGTGGAGCACCCTCGCCGGCTTCCTCAAGAAGGGCGCCCAGGCCCTGCTGGAGGTGCTCGCCACCGTGGTGCGGCAGCTGGCCTCCACCCTCAAGCCGCTGGCGGAGCTGGCCGGACTCGAAGGCCTCTCCGCCTCCCTCGGCGAGCTGAGCAACCTCACCGGGAAGAGGCTGCTGGAGGACCTCGAAGATGGAGCCACCTTCCTCTTCGACAAGGCAGCCGAGGGCGCGAAGGTGCTCGCCGAGGGCGCGGTGAGCGTGGGCAAGGAGGTGGGCGAGGGCGTGAGCCGCGGGCTCGCCTACAGCGCCAAGGGCCTCAAGCGCGCCTATGAGAACTCAGGCCTGAGCAAGCTGCCGGGGCAGTTGAAAGAGGCGCTGAGCGGCGCGCTCGGTGGCCCCGCCGGGAAGGTGCGCGCTCCCTTCAAGGAGGTGGAGGTGTCCACCGTGGGCGCGGCGGGCTCGGGGATGACGGACGCTCTGCGCTCCCTCGGCCAGGGGGGCATGACGGAGATCGGCCGCCTCGGGACGAAGGTGATTGGCGACAGGCTGCGCGCTGCCAGAGACGAGGCGCAGCGGCTCGCGGATGAGCTCTACCAGGGCATCGCCAATGCCCGGAAGACGCTAGTGGACAGGTTCCTCGGCAGCCTCAGCAGCAGCCTCACGGCCCTGGTGGACGCGGCGCAGACTGGCTTTGCCGCCGGAGGCCCCGAGGGCGCCGTGGCGGCGGTGGCGCTCGAGCTGCTCATGCAGAGCGAGGCCTTCCAGCAACTCATGGAGATCGTCACCGCCACGGTGCAGCAGGTGGCGGACGCACTGGGCGCATTCATCGTCCCCCTCCAGGACTGGTACGCGGCGCTCTTCATGGTGGTGGACGCGGTAATGCAGGCCCTGGTGCCGGTGCTCCAGCAGCTCGGACAGGTGATTTCGCCGCTGGTGCCGCTCGTGGTGCTGGTGGCGGACCTGCTCGCAGCCCTCGCGCCAGTCATCACCCTGCTGATGCAGGTGCTCAACCCCCTGATGATCGCCTTCGA
>JAFGNZ010000234.1 GCA_016926755.1 Myxococcaceae bacterium
GCGTCGTCACAGATGTTCTCGAAGCAGGTGATCGTCGAGCCGATCCCCTTCCAGAAGCCGAGGCCCGTGTTGCACTCGTCCTCCACGGAGGCGGACAGCGCGCTGCCCGCCGTCTGCAGCAGCGAGTGGTTGTAGACGTACGCTTCGACCGCCGGGAAGCCCGCGCGGTACTGGGCGTGCGCGACCATCGTCGAGCACGTCATGCCGTTGTTCCAGCCGGCGCCGCCGATGTTCGTCGTCTCGATGTCACGGTACTGGTAGAGCACGTAGTTGAGGACGTTCCCGTTGGGCCCCTTGTACCGCTGCAGGGTCTGCCCGCTGTTCTGCTTCGAGGAGGCGGCGACCGTGGGCATCGAGTTCAGCAGCCAGTTGGACACCGTCTCGCCCTTGGTGTCGTAGCCCGCGGAGGTGCGGCTGCGCTGGTAGGCGATGTACTGCAGGCTGGCGCCGCCGCCGTAGAGGAACTGGTAGATGCCGCCCTGGTTGATGCGGGCGGCACCCGGGTAGCCCGTCTTCAGCTCATCCGGCTTCACCGGAGTGCTGCAGTAGGTGGGCCAGCCGGTCGTCCCGGGAGTGTACATCGTCTCGTGCGTCACCTGCCCGCCGGGGCCGTGAGACATCATCGTGTGCGTGCGGTACTCGCCGACCGCGTCCAGCACCGCGGCGACAGGTCCACCGCCACTGCCGCGGCTCAGGACCATGGCGCCGTTGGGGGCGTTCCAGCCGGACGAAGAGCTCCCGCACGCCACGTCCGAGGTATCCGAGGCGCCAGCGAAGGCGACAGGCGCAGCGATGGCGGCAACGACGACAGCGGCCGAACGAATGGTTCTCACAGCACGATTCGACATGAGTCCTCCACGGGACAGGGGGATATCTCCGAGCAGATCGGAATTCACGGATTGTGAATACTTCACATACCAAGTTGCAAGATACGGATGTCGCCGCAGCGAGTCACTTTCGTGAAAGCACGAAAACTTGGGGTTTCCCCTGAGTGACAGTCACTCCATGGAATTCACCCCGTCACTTCCAGTGAGGAGTCCATGGGGGCATGGGGGAGCAGGACGCGGAAGGTGGTGCCCTTGCCCGGTGCGCTGTCCACGATCAGATCGCCGCCCAGGCCGAGGATGATGCCGTAGCAGACGCTCAGGCCCAGGCCGCTGGCGGAGCCCAGGCGCTCGGTGGCGTAGAAGGGCTCGAAGAGGTGGCCCAGGTGCTCTGGGGCGATGCCCTTGCCGTTGTCCTGAAGCTCGATGACGACTCGGCCATCCTCCTGCAGCCAGGTGGCCACGCGCAGGCGCGGCGGATGGGGACTGTCCTTGAGGGACTGGGCGACGTGGGCCAGCAGCCCGAGGAAGAACTGGTGCAGGCCCTCCTCGGTGGCGAAGAGGGCGGGCACCTTCTGGAGCTCCCGCACGAGCTGGACGTCCGGCCCAAGCAAGGGGCGCGCCTCGGCCAGCGCGTGCTCGAGCCGCTCGCGCACATCCACCCGGCTACGCGTCGCCTCCTCCAGGCCGGAGAAGCGGCGGATGTCCCGCATGATGCGGCGGATGCGCTCGGCGCCCTCCAGGGACTCGGCACACACCTCACGCAGCTCCGGCATGTCTTGAGGCCTGGGAGTGGGCTCCGCCTGCAGGGCCGAGCGCAGATAGCCCAGGTTGGAGAGGATGAAGCTCAGCGGGTTGTTGATCTCGTGCGACAGGCCGGCCGACAGGCGGCCCAGCGCCTCCAGCCGCTGGGATTGGATGAGGCGGGCGGTGGCAGCGGTGAGCTGGCGGGTGCGCTCCTCGACGGCCCGGGTGAGCTCCTCGAGGTGGAGCTTGTTGCTGCGCAGCAGCTCCCACTTCTCGGTGAGCGCGTCGGCGAGCTGAAGCACCTCGATGTCATCAAAGGGCTTGCGGAGGATGAGCAGGCGCTGGCTGCGGCCCAGCTGCTGCATCATCTCCTCCCAGGAGTAGTCCGCGTAGGCCGAGCAGATGACGACCTGGAGATCCGGATCCTCCCTCCAGAGGTGCGCCGTGGTCTCCACGCCGTTCAAGCCCGGAGGCATGCGGATGTCCACGAAGGCGAGGGCGTAGGGCCTGCCCTGCTGGCGGGCGGAGCGCACCCGCTCGATGGCCTCCTCGCCCTGGAACGCCGAGCTCACCTCGAAGCCGGGCTCGTGCGGTGGTGGCTGGACATGGCCGAAGATCCCACTCTCCATCGCGTCCAGGGACGTGTCGTCCTCGGTGTCCGGGCAGAGGATCTTCCGGAAGTCCTGATGGATGGCGCGGTTGTCGTCGACGACCAGGATGCGGCGGTTGAGGGGAGCGGATGCGTTCATGGGTGGACGTCCTCGCCAGTCAGCGGGAGCTCGAGGGTGAAGGTGGCGCCCTGTCCCCTCCCTGGGCTCGAGCAGGTGAGCCGCCCTTTCATCTCCGCGGCGGCCAGGGCGCTGATGTGAAGGCCAAAGCCGTGGCCTGTCTCTTTGGTGGTGAAGCCCTGGGAGAAGAGGAGGGGCAGGTGCTCCGGGGCGATGCCCATGCCGTTGTCCTCCACCTCGAGCCGCAGCCGCGCGCGATCGGCGGAGGGCCGGATGCGCACGCGCAGGCACTTGTCCGGGCGCGGGCTGGCCTCCAGCGCGTGGCGCGCGTTGCTCAGCAGGTTCATGAGGATCTGCAGCAGCCGGTGCCGGTCGATGAGCAGGGGCGGCACCTCGGCGAAGTCCCGCTCGATGCGGCTCCCCAGGCGATCGAAGGAGAGGGCGTGCAGGCGCAGCGCCTCGTCGATGAGCTGAGGCACCGCGAGCCGCTCCACCGCGCCCACGGTGCGCGCGTGCCTCTGCTGCATGCTGACGATGGACTCAAGGTGGTGGATGCCCTCGTTGAGCGCGTCCAGCTCCTTGAGCAGCGCCTGCTGCTCGCGGCCCATCTGGTGGGCGAGGGCCTGGAGATAGGCCGGAAGCTGGGCGCCGCGGGGATCGGCGGTGAGGAAGGAGGCGAGCTCGTCCGCGTGCTCGCTGAGCAGCTCGGCGGTCTTGGCCAGGCTGGGCACGCGCAGCTTGCGCAGCCGGGTGGTCGCGACGCGGGCCGAGGTGTGGATGCTGTTGAGGGCATTGCCCACGTTGTGGAGCACGCCCGTGGCCACCTCGGCCATGCCCGCCTGGCGGGAGACATCCATCAGCGCGCGGTGCATCTCCCCCAGCCGGGCCTCGGCCTGCTGGCGGGCGCGGATGTCCTCGTGGAGGGTCTCCAGCGTCCGCTCGAGCGAGGCCTGCACCGAGTCCCGCGCGGTGCTGTGCAGCGCGCCCAGCAGCCAGATCCCCATCACGGTGATCAGCGCCGCCAGGTGCATGTCCCACAGGAAGTTGGGGGTAATGGGGGGGACGGTGAAGCCATGGTGGATGAGGTAGAGCGGGCGCAGGAGGCCGAGGACCGTCGCGGCGAAGGCCGCGAGGACCAGGCCCATGCGCCACCCCAGCAGGTACACCGCGAGGGCGGGGAACAGCGTGACCACGGCATGCGCGCTGATGAAGGGGTCTCCGTAGAGCATGATGGAGACGGTGAACCCCAGCACCTGGCTCCAGCACAGGAACGCCGCCGGCAGCGTGAGAGCGCGCGCCTTGCGCAGCAGCAGCAGCGTCCCCACGAAGCTCATGGCGGCGACCACCTCGGGGGCCTTCGTCGGGATCGAAGCCTGGGGCGAGAGCAGGCCATGGATCAGGTTCAGCAGCCCGAACAGAAGCGGGACGAAGGTGGCGCCCAACAGCACCCGGTAGCGGATGAGCTCCACGGGAGGGGCGCCTCGCAGCGGCGCCGGGAAGAACCAGTCCATCCGGGCCAGGAGCCAGCCGCGCAGCCGTGAGAGCGCTCCGGCCTGCGCCCACGGCGGGCGCTGTGTGGAGTTCAACGCTGCGGCCTCGGGGGGAGCGTGCAGGGCCATCCCCCAGACGCTCGCTCGCCTACGACAGTACGAGCTATCACCCTCCAGGGAGGTCGCCTTTTGGAAAGCACACACTCCGGTTCAGCAGAGACAGCAGCTCCGTGCGCAGCCACGGGTTGCGCGGCTCCGAGTCCGACTGCCGGTGCCAGTAGAGGTGCAGTTCCAGCCCGCGCGCCGCCGCGGCATGGTGAGGAGGAGGTCCGAGCCGGCGACCAGCTGGGATGGCCAATCTTCACTGGATTCATCAAGGCCGAATGCGGAGGATGGAGGCCTTCCCGCAGGAGAGCTGTGATGGACTTCGAGCCGAGCGCCCGAACCAAGGACTACCTGGAGCGCCTCAAGCGCTTCATGCGCGAGTACATTGATCCGGCCGAGGCCCGCTACCGGGAGGAGGTTCAAGCCACCTGCCAGGCCGGAGACTGGAAGACCTGGAAGGTGCCGGCGGTGATGGAGGAGCTGAAGGCCCGCGCGAAGGCCGAGGGCCTGTGGAACCTGTTCCTGCCCGACGAGAAGCTCGGCGCCGGCCTCAGCGTCCTGGAGTACGCGCCGCTGGCCGAGGAGATGGGCCGCAGCTTCATCGCCCCCGAGGTCTTCAACTGCAGCGCTCCGGATACGGGCAACATGGAGGTGCTCTGGAAGTACGGCTCCGAGGAGCAGAAGGCGCGCTGGCTCACGCCGCTGCTCGCCGGGGAGCTCCGCTCGGTGTTCTGCATGACGGAGCCCGACGTGGCGTCCTCGGATGCCACCAACATGCAGGCCACCGCCATCGTCGAGGGGGACGAGATCGTCCTCAACGGCAGCAAGTGGTGGTCCAGCGGCCTGGGCCACCCGAAGGCGAAGGTCATCATCTTCATGGCGCGCACGCCCGAGGAGGGCGGTGACCGCCACCACCAGCACTCCATGGTGCTGGTACCCATGGACACGCCGGGCGTGAGCATCCGCCGGATGCTGCCCGTGTATGGCGAGTACGACGCGCCCCACGGCCACGGGGAGGTGCACTTCCAGGACGTGCGCGTGCCGGCCTCCAACATCATCGCCGGGCCAGGTAGGGGCTTCGAGATTGCCCAGGGCCGGCTGGGCCCCGGCCGTATCCACCACTGCATGCGCTGCATCGGCGCGGCGGAGCGGGCGCTGGAGCTGATGATCGACCGGGGCATGAGGCGCACCGCCTTCGGCAAGCCGCTGCTCAACCTGGGCGGCAACCGCGAGCGCGTCGCCGAGGCGCGCGTCGCCATCGACCAGGCGCGGCTGCTGACGTTCTACGCCGCGTGGAAGATGGACCAGGTGGGTGCCCTGGGCGCGATGACGGAGATCTCCGCCATCAAGGTCGTGGCGCCCAGCGTGCTCCAGCAGGTGGTGGACAACGCCATCCAGATTCACGGCGGCGCCGGCGTGTCCCAGGACACGGCGCTCGCGGGCTTCTTCGCCCAGGCACGCACCCTGCGCATCGCGGACGGCCCGGACGAGGTCCACAAGGGCCTCATCGCGCGCCTCGAGCTGGCGAAGCGCGGCCACTCCCGGGGCTGACCCAGGGCCAACCAACGCATCTTCATTCCCGGTGGCGCCAGTGGCCACCCTTCCAGGTAAACGCATGGTCAGCCTGGCACACGACTCGAGGGCTCGTTCCCTCTCCTCGAGCTCCGGCCTGCGGGGTGAGTCCGAGCCCCCTCGGTGATACAGTCGTGTAACATGTCTCAGTGGGGGGATCGTTGGCCAGCCAATCAGCACCCGTCAGGCGAAAGCGGAGCCACGAGCCCGCGACGCCGAAGAGCACCAGCGTCATGGAGCTGGTCAAGGAGCTCTGGCAGGCCGCCGTCACGCTCCGCGGCTCCATTGAGCCCGCCGAGTACAAGCGGTTCGTCCTACCGATCATCTTCCTGCGCTTCCTCTCGCTCCGCTCCGAGCACCGACGGCCCGGTGCCTTCCCCGTGCCCAAGGCCGCGCGCTGGGACTCACTGCTCGCGCACGCTCACGACGAGGACATCAAGGTCCGCCTCGACAATGCCCTGCAGGCGCTGGAGAAGGCCTACCCCGACAAGCTGCGAGGCCTGCTGCCGCGCATCTACGCCGCCTCCCACATGGACCGGCACAATGTGACACGACTGCTCCACCTGTTCTCCCGCGAGGTGTTCTCGCGGCAGCACGGGGGAGAGGATCTCCTCGGCCGCGTCTACGAGTACTTCATCGGCGAGTTCGCCTCCTCCGAGGGCAAGCGCGGCGGCGAGTACTTCACGCCCGCCAGCATCGTGCGGCTGCTCGTCGCCATGCTGGAGCCGACCCGAGGCATCGTCTACGATCCCTGCTGTGGCTCCGGCGGCATGTTCGTGCAGTCCAACCTCTTCGCGAAGCACGGCCGCCAGCTCTCCTTCTTCGGCCAGGAGAGCAAGGAGTTCACCTACCGCCTGTGCCGGATGAACCTGTTCATCCACGGCCTCGACGGCGACATCCGCCTGGGCAACACCTACTTCGACGATCAGCACCCCACCCTGAAGGCCGACTACATCCTGTCCAACCCGCCCTTCAACGACGGCTCGAAGGGGCGCGAGGGCTGGGGAGCCGACAAGCTCCCCGAGGGGGATCCCCGCCTGGAGATCGCCGGGGAGCGGATGCCGCTCTCCCCGCGCAACGCGAACCCGATGTGGATGATGCACATCCTGCATCACCTCAAGAAGGGCGGCACTGCGGGCTTCGTGATGGCCGCCGGCGAGCTCTCCAACAACCGCGCGGGGCGCCTCGAGGTACGGACGGCGCTCGTCGAGGCCGAGCTCGTGGACTGCGTGGTCCAGCTGTCCTCGCAGCTCTTCGCCAACACGCAGGTCCCCTGCACGCTGTGGTTCCTCTCGAAGTCGCGAGCCGGAGGACCCACGAGCCGCAAGCGCGCAGGGGAGATCCTGTTCATCGATGGGCGAGCCCTGGGCGCGATGATCCCGGGCTCACGCCGGCAGAAGCAGCTCAGCGACGAGGAGGTGGAGCGCGCCGCGTCCGTGTACAGGGAGTTCCGCCGCACGGGCCGCCCCCAGGAGGTGCCTGGGTTCGCCCGGGTCGCCAGCCTCCAGGAGGTCCGGGATCAACGCCATGCGCTCACGCCTGGACGGTACACAGGGGCCGCGGACGTGGAGGAGGCAGAGGGCTTCGAGGAGCGGCTCCCGCGGCTGACCCTGCAGCTGGAGCAGGAGCTCGCCAGGGCCGCGGTGCTGGACAGGCGCCTGCGCGCCCTCCTCAAGGAACTCGGCCGTGGGCAGTGAGCGCAGGGTGGCGCGGCTCGGGGAGCTCTGCGAGTTCCAGGCGGGGGTGGGCTTCCCCCTCCAGTTCCAGGGCCGCCCGACGGGGGAGCTCCCCTTCATCAAGGTCAGCGACCTGAACCGCCCGGGCAATGAGCTGTTCATCTCGGGGGCCGAGAACTGGGTGGACGCCCACGCCGCCCCCTCCCTGCGAGCCCGGCCCGTTCCAGCCGCCTCGGTCGTCTTCGCGAAGATCGGCGAGGCGATCCGCCACAACCGCAGGCGGCTGACGACGCGCCCCACGCTCCTGGACAACAACCTGATGGCGGCCGTCCCACGTGAGGGCGTGGACCCCCGGTTCCTTTACTACCTGCTCAGCACCCTCGACTTCGAGGATCAGATCGAAGGCTCGGCGCTGCCGTACCTCAAGGCCTCCGCCCTGGCGCGGATCGAGGTGGAGCTGCCTCCGCCCTCGAGCTGGCGGCCCATCGCCGAGGTGCTGGGGATGATCGATGAGCGGCTCGAGCTCGGCAGGCAGCTCAACCGCACGCTGGAGGCGATCGCCTCCGCGCTGTTCCAGTCATGGTTCGTCGAGTTCGATCCCGTGGTGGCGAAGTCCGAGGGGCGGCAGCTGCTCGGGATGGGCGCCGGGATCGCGGCGCTGTTTCCGAGCGAGCTCGTCATGACAGAGGAAGGGCCGCTCCCCAGAGGCTGGCGCTGGGGGCACCTCGGAGACGTCACCCGGCAGGTCCGCGAGGGGGTGCGGCCAGGAGCGTGCGAGGCCTCGACCCCCTACATCGGCCTGGAGCACATGCCCCAGCGGTCCATCGCCCTCTCCCACTGGAGCACGGCCGCGGAGGTGCAGAGCCCGAAGCTCCGCTTCCGCGCGGGACACTTCCTGTTCGGCAAGCTGCGCCCCTACTTCCACAAGGTGGGGATCGCTCCCGTCGACGGCGTCTGCTCAACCGACATCGTCGTCGTGGAGCCCACTCACGAGGCCTTCTACGGCCTGGTGCTCGGCCACCTCTCCAGCGCCGAGTTCGTGAGCTTCACCGACGCCAGCTCCGACGGAACCCGGATGCCCAGGACGAGCTGGGAGCGCATGGCCCGCTACGCGATCGCCATGCCCGACGAGCGCTGCGCCCAGGCGCTCAACCAGGCCACCCAGCCGCTCCTCGACAAGCTGCGCGCCAACCTCCAGGAGAGCCACACGCTCATCGCGCTCCGGGAGCTCCTCCTGCCCCAGCTCCTCTCGGGGCAGCTCCCGGTGCCGCGCGCCCTATAGCCGGGCCTTGAGCCGTGTCTCCAGGCTGCGCAGATCCTCCAGCCACTCCCCTTGCGCGCCCTGCGCCTGAGCGCGCTCCAGCGCATGCTCCAGCACCAGCACGTCATCCTCCTGCTGCTTGCGCAGCAGGTGCACCATGCCCCGCGTCGCGTCGAAGATGTCCTTCAGCTCGTCCTTCTCGCGCAGCCCGTACGGCGGCGGCCGGAACCTGCCGTCGGCCACTTCCTTCACCATGCGCCGGATGCGCATCAGCGGCCCGGCCACCCGGTGGGTGAGCACGATGGTGACCAGCGTCATGAGGACGAGGAACCCCACCAGCGTCCCCCCGAAGGCCAGCCACATGTTGCGCTGGCGCCGCACCAGCGCCGTGCGCTGCGCCACGATCGCGGCGCGCTCGGCCTCATAGCCCTCGTCGATCTTCTTCGACGTGGACTGGAGCTGGGCCACGAAGACCGGATCCCCCATCTTCTGGATCAGCTCGTTGGCGAGGGTGATGTTGGACAGCTCGCGGCTGGCCTCCGCGGCGGCCGAGCGGGCCTCCAGGGAGTGGCTGGCCTCGTCCAGCAGCGCCTGCGTGTTCCGGAACAGGAACCCCCCCAGCACGCCCGCCAGCACCACCGTCACGGTGACGAGGTACGCGGCGAACTTGAGCTGGAACTGCGGCTCGATGAGGAAGTTCCGCCACTTGCGCTTCTTGCTGCCATCCTGAGGGGCTGAGGACATGGGTTTCAGGTGCTCCACTCGAAGGTTTGCGCGACCTCCTCGATGGCCTTGGGCACCAGCGCCTTGAGGAGATCCGCGGGGGCGGCTCCAGCGGCTTGCACGTCCACCTGCCCGAGCAACGCCAGATCCGGGTAGCTGAGACAGACGAGGGCAATGCGCAGCCCTCCCCCATCCGTGGACTGGATCTCCGCGGTGAGGCGATAGCCGGAGATACCATGCTTCTTGAGGATGCCCTGGGCGGCCTTCTTCTGCTCCTTGGCCGGGGCCAGCAGCGCGCCCGTCTGGACGAGCCGCCGCTTGAGGCGCTCCTCGGTGATCTTCACCAGCTCCGCGGGCAGGGCGCCCGTCCTGTCCTTGACGCCCTCGAAGGCCACGTAGAGCCGCGGGCGGCGGGCCTTGAACTCCTCCAGGGCCTTGATCGCCTCGCGGACGGCCACCAGCGTGGCCGCGTCCGTCTCCTTGTGCTTCTTCAGACAGTCGAGGCCGGAAGCCTCCCGCAGCGTCGCCAGGCCCTTGGCGGCCGCCGCGCGGACGAGCTCGCTGGTGTCCTGGAGCCCGGTGCACAGCGGCTTGACTGCCTCGGGCTCCTCGGTGGCGCCCAGCACCAGCGCCGCCTGGGAGCGGGCGCGGGGATCCTTGCCCTTCTCGAGCTGCTTCGTCAGGAACGCCACGCGGGCATCCACCTGCGCCAGCGCAGGCAAGGCCAGAAACAGGAGGGCAACGGGCAGCAGCCGCATGAGGTGGGTGCGTACTCTAGCGCAGGGCTTCCCCGGTATCCTACCCCCGACGCTCGGCCGCTGGCCTGGCGGGTTCCCGACCACCAAGAACTCCTGCGAACCCCGCTCTTGTGGCATATACCCACACCATGCCTTCCGCCCTTACCGCCTCCGAGATTCGCGAGGCGTTCCTCAAGTTCTTCGAGGAGCGCGGCCACCGCCGCATCGCCTCCTCTGCCCTGGTCCCCCACAACGATCCGACCCTGCTCTTCACCAACGCGGGGATGGTCCAGTTCAAGGACGTCTTCACCGGCCGCGAGAAGCGCGACTACAGCCGCGCCACCACCTCGCAGAAGTGCGTGCGCGCCGGCGGCAAGCACAACGATCTGGACAACGTGGGGTACACCGCCCGGCACCACACGTTCTTCGAGATGCTCGGCAACTTCTCCTTCGGCGACTACTTCAAGGCGGACGCCATCGCCTATGCCTGGGAGTTCGTGACGAAGACGCTGGCGCTGCCCACGGAGCGCCTGGCCGTCACCGTCTTCAACGGCGAGCAGGGCATCCCCTGGGACGAGGAGGCCTTCGAGCTGTGGGCGAAGCAGGGCGTGCCCCGTGATCGCATCCTCAAGCTCGGCTACAAGGACAACTTCTGGGCCATGGGCGACACGGGCCCGTGCGGCCCGTGCTCGGAGATCCACTTCCACCAGGGCGATGACATCCCCTGCGCCGAGGTGCAGGCCGGCAAGGCGTGCCAGGGCGTGGCGTGCGACTGCGACCGGTGGCTGGAGATCTGGAACCTGGTGTTCATGCAGTTCGAGCGCAAGGAGAAGGACGCGCCGCTCATCCCGCTGCCCAAGCCGTCCATCGACACCGGCGCGGGCCTGGAGCGCATCGCCTCCGTCGTCCAGGGCAAGCGCTCCAACTACGACACGGATCTGTTCCAGGGCATCCTCGGCAAGGTGAGCGAGCTGGTGGGCAAGCCCTACACCCAGGAGGGCGGCGCCTCCATGCGCGTCGTCGCGGATCACAGCCGCGCCGCCGCGTTCCTCATCTCCGACGGCGTGCAGCCCTCCAACGAGGGCCGCGGCTACGTGCTGCGCCGCATCATGCGCCGCGCCATCCGCCACGGCGCGCTGCTGGGGCTGGAGGAGGTGTTCTTCTTCAAGGTGGTGGATCGCGTCATCGAGCTGATGGGCGACGCCTTCCCCGAGCTGCGCGAGAGCCGCACCTTCGTCCTCGAGGTGTCCCGCCACGAGGAGGAGACCTTCCGGAAGACGCTCGACCGCGGCATGAAGCTGATCGACGAAGGCATCGCGAAGCTCAAGCAGTCGGGAGAGCGCAAGCTCTCGGGCGCGGACGTCTTCTACCTCCATGGCACCTACGGCTTCCCGTGGGACCTCACCCAGATCATCCTCCGCGAGCGCGGCTACGACGCGGACCTCGACGGGTTCTGGAAGGAGATGGAGAAGGAGGCCGAGAAGAACAAGTTCGGTGGCTCGGGCGAGGAGGCGATCAGCGCCGTCTACCAGACGCTGCTGGATCGGCTGGGGCCCAGCGAATTCCTCGGCTACGAGGGCGAGGGCCACGAGGGCGAGGGCTCCGTCCGCGCCATCATCAAGGACGGCGGCGAGGTGACGCAGGCCAGCGCGGGCGAGACGGTGGAGCTGGTGCTGGACCGGACGCCCTTCTACGGCAAGTCCGGCGGCCAGCTGGGCGACACCGGCCGCATCGTCGGCCACGGGGGCAAGGCGGTGGCGCAGGTGCTCGACGCCCAGCGCCCGGTGCCGGGGCTCGTGGTCCACAAGGTGGAGGTGAAGCAGGGCACCTTCAAGCCCGGCGAGATGGTGCAGGCCGGCGTGGACGGCGAGCGGCGCAAGGCCATCCGCGCCAACCACTCGGCCACGCACCTGATGCACAAGGCGCTCAAGATGGTGCTGGGCGATCACGTGAAGCAGGCCGGCTCCGTGGTGGCCCCGGACTCGCTGCGCTTCGACTACTCGCACTTCGCCGTCCCCACCCCCGAGCAGCTCGAGCAGGTGGAGGATCTGGTCAACACCTGGATCCGCGAGAACGCTGAGGCGCAGACGCGCATCATGAAGCTGGACGAGGCGAAGAAGTCCGGCGCCGTGGCCATGTTCGGCGAGAAGTACGGCGAGACGGTGCGCGTCGTCACCGTGCACCCGCAGTCCACCGAGCTGTGCGGCGGCACCCACGTGCGGCGCAGCGGGGACATCGGCCTCTTCAAGATCATCAGCGAGAGCGGCATCGCCTCGGGCGTGCGGCGCATCACCGCCGTCACCGGCGTGGGGGCGCTCCAGTACGTGCGCGAGGCCGAGCGCGAGCTGCGCAAGGCGGCCGACCTGCTGAAGACCAGCCCCAAGGAGCTGGTCAAGCGGGTGGAGGCCACCCAGAAGCGCGTGAAGGAGCTGGAGAAGAAGGTCGAGGAGGTGGCGGTGAAGGCGCAGTCGGCCTCCAGCAAGGACCTGCTGGAACAGGCGCGCGAGGTGAACGGCATGAAGGTGCTGGCCACCCGCATTGATCCGGCCGACGACAAGGTCTACCGCGGGCTGGCCGACCAGCTGCGCGATCGGATCCGCTCGGGAGTGATCGCCATCGGCGGCGAGAAGGACGGCAAGGCGCTCATCCTCGTGGCCGCCACCAAGGACGTGGTGGCCCGCGGCATCAGCGCGGGAGATCTGGTGCGCGAGATGGCCAAGGAGGTGGGCGGCAAGGGCGGCGGCAAGGCCGACATGGCCCAGGCCGGCGGCCCGGATCCGTCCAAGCTCCCCGCCGCGCTCGACAAGCTCTACGAGCTGGTGAAGGGCCGGTGATGCACGGGCGGACCTCCCTCCGTGCGCTGCTCCTGGCGGCGGCCCTCACGTGGGGCTGCACGAAGGAGGAGGCTCCGCCCCCGGAGGACCGCACGCTCGCCCGGCTGCGGGCCGAGGTGGACCGCGTGAACCAGGGAGGGGCTCCCTCGGGCCCCCCTGCCCGAGCAGCCGCCCCCGAGGATCCCAACGCGTCGCTCGCGGACCTGGCCGCGGCCGACGGCGCCCAGGCGCGGAAGCTGCCGCTCCCCGAGAAGAACGACACCCAGCACGTGGACACGGTGGCCGTGAAGCTCACGGGGCTGGAGTCCTCGCACTCGACCAAAGGAGGAAAGCTGAGCCTCACCACCGAGGAGCTCTTCCTCCGGGTGCAGCTCGTCACCGAGAACGTGGGCGCGGCCCCCGCCTCCCTGGCCCTGGACGGGGCCCGGCTGGTGGACACGGAGGGCAAGGAGTACCCGGTCGCCCGAGACGCCCAGATCGCCGCCGGGACGCGCGAGCTGCGGCGCACCTGGGCCCCCCAGGAGCGCACCGAGGTGGTGCTCTTCTTCGAACTGCCACCGTCGGCCATCGGCTCCGGCCTGACGCTCGTGCTTCCAGCCACCAGCGGGGATGTCCGCCTCGCGCTCCAGTGAGTCCCCCGTGAGGCGTTGAACGGTGACGGTCGCGCCCAAGCTCCTGCCGCTGCGCATCCGCCTCCCGTACACCACGGAGGAGGAGTTCAGCGACAAGTACGGCTCGAATGTCGCGCGCGGGGGCGTGTTCATCGCCACCCGAGCCCTCAAGGAGGAGGGCACCGCGCTGGCCTTCGAGTTCGTCCTCGCGGACGGCACGCGGCTGCTGCGCGGCGAGGGCGTCGTCGTGAAGGCCCAGGTGGACGCGGGCGGCGGGCGCTCGGGAATGACCGTGCGCTTCGTGAAGCTGGACGCGCCGAGCAAGGCCCTCATCGACCGCGTGGTGGCACGACGCACGGGCGAGCCAGCTCCCCAGCCGACAAGCCCCACCCCTCGCCCCCCAGGGCTGGTCCGCCGGACAGCGCCGACCACCACCCCTCCCACCGCTCCATCACCTCCGTCCACGACACTCCCGCCCTCTGGCGCGGCCGGCCCCCAAGCTCCACCTCCAGCTCCCCCTCCGAAAGCTGAAGCGCTGCCGGAGCCCAAAGCTCCGACCCGGCAGATGTGGGCCATTCCCACTTCACCACCGCCCCCGGTGGAGTCGCCTCGCACTGCCCCAGAGGCTCCACCCGCGGCCGCTTCCGCCAGCATGCAGGGAGAGCTGTTTCCCACGGCGCAGCTCGCGGCCCCCGGCGCGGCTCCCGCCAGCACGCCAGCCACACCGGCTCCCATCGCGCAGACTCCCGCGCACGCGGAGCCCTCTCCGGCTCCTCGCGAGGAGCCCCCCGTCGCGCGCGCGGCCCCTGCCCCCTCCCTGGCGCCCGAGCCACGCACGCCCGAAGTGCCGCCTCCGAGCCCCCTGCCCCACGAGGCACCTCGCGCCGATTCCCCATCTCCACCCGAGGACGTGCGCCGCGGCCCCGAGACCAAGGGCCGCCGCAGGCCCGTGCTCGACGTGCCGATCAGCGCCCCGGTGGCGCCCTCCGCACCCGAGGTGGTGCTCGGCATCGACCTGGGCACCACCCAGGCCCGCGTGGCGGTGTTCCATGAGGGCGCGGCGCGGCTCATCCCCGTGGGCGGCGCCGATGCGAGGAGCCTCCCCTCGGTGCTGGCGGTGAATGCCTCGGGGCAGCTCCTCGTCGGCGCAGCGGCGCAGGCCGAGGCCGAGCGCGCACCCCGCCGCGCCGCCGTGGGCCTCAAGCGCCTGTTCGGGCTGCGCGCGCGCTCCCCCCGGCTCCGCGGCCTCGTGGGCATGCCCTTCTCCGTCACGTCCGATCCGAGCGGCGACGCCGGAGTGGAGCTGCACGGGCGCGTCGTCCCATTGAGCGAGTTCGCCACCCAGCTCCTGCGCGAGCTCAAGTCCGCCGCCGGCACCTTCCTCGGCCACGAGGCGACACGAGCGGTGCTGTGCGTCCCCGCCCACTTCGACGCCCGGCAGCGCGCGGCCCTGCGCGAGGCCGCGGAGCGAGCCGGCCTCAGCGTCCTGCGCGTGCTCAACGCCCCCTCCGCGGCGACGCTGGCCTACGGGCACGGCCGGGGCCTGGCGCGCAAGCGCGTCCTCGTGCTGGACCTCGGAGCGGGCGGACTCGAGGCCTCCGTCGTCCAGGTCACCGGGGATGATCTCGAGATCGTCACCACGGGCAGCGATCCCTTCATCGGTGGCATGGACTTCGACGCGCGCATCGCCGAGGCCCTGGTGGCCGAGCTGAGGGACCGGGGCACCTCCACGCCCGAGCAGCCGCTCGACTGGGGCCCGCTGCGCGCCGCCGCCGAGGCCGCCAAGGTGGCCCTCAGCGAGCAGGAAGAGGTCCTCGTCCCGCTCCGAGAAGGCGCCGGGCCCACCCTCAGCCGCGAGCGGGTGGAGGCGCTCACCGCGGATCTCGCGCAGCGCGTGACGGAGCTCACCCGTGAGGTGCTGGAGTCCAGCTCGCTCACGCCCCAGGGCCTGGATGCGGTGGTGCTCGTGGGAGGCCAGGGCCGCGCACCGCTGGTGCGGCGGCGGCTCGAGGAGAGCCTCGGGGTGCAGGTGCGCTCCGACGTGGACCCGCTCGGCGCGGCGGCGATGGGCGCGGCGCTGCTCGGACGCTCGCTGCTGGAGATCGAATCCGGCAAGCCGGGCGCCACCGTCTCGGACGTCCTCTCCGTGCCCCTGGGCGTGGCCGAGCGCGGAGGCACCCTCCGCCGCGTCTTCGAGCGCAACACGCGCCTGCCCGCCAACAAGACGCTCGCCCTCCCCGTCACCCCAGGCCCGCTCTCGCTCGCGATCTTCCAGGGCGCCTCCCCGATGGCCGCGGAGAGCGAGTACCTGGGCGCGCTCCACTTCCAGCTCGAGCGTGCGGGCGAGGCCGAGCTCCACTTCTCCCTCTCCCAGGACGGCATCCTCTCGCTGGAGGCGACGCTGCCCGGCGCGAAGCGTCAGCCGGTGACGCTGGCCACCGAAGACCTGGACGACGCGGCCCGGGAGGCCCTCATCACCCGCTCTCCCTTCGCGACCGAGACCGAGGCGCGGCCCGCCGGGCTCTTCTCCGGGCTGCGCAAGCTCTTCGGGAAGCGGTAGGACACCGCGGGGCGCTCCCGAGCAGCGCTCGGGCAGCCGAGCCCAGGGTCCTCTCCCCGGGCTCCTCGCGGACTCCCCAGAGATCGAGCACCGCCTCCCTGTGCCCCCCCTCCCGCTGGAGGGCCAGTGCTCAAATTGTCTTCGGAACCACAGTTTTCGGGAGGACGTGATGAAGATTCGTTCGGTGATGGGGGGACTGGCGGCGGCGGCCCTGCTGTTCGCGGCTCCAGCGCTGGCCCAGATTGAGGCAACGGATGTAGGCGAGCGGATCGGCTTCGAGCCGGAGCGGGCGAAGGTCGGCCTCGATGTCCGGGCGGGCCTGGGTGGACTGACGGGCGATGCGGGAGACAACACGGGCGTGGGCCCGCTCCTCGGCATCGCGGCGGGAGCCCAGGTGTGGACCGGCCTGGGCCTCGAAGTGGGCTATGAGGGGCAGCGGATCCCCATCGACGAAGAGTTCGTGGGGGACGGCGAGGCCCTCTACCGGCACAACCTCGGGCTGCTCGCCAAGGCCGGCCCGCTCATCGACGAGAAGTGGCGGCCCTTCGTCGGCGCGGGCGTGGGCATGAGCTACGTCAACCCCACCGACGGCGCCGAGAACCTCTATGACGACGACCTCATCCGGGAGGTGCCCCTGGCCGCCGGCCTGGACTACAACTTCGGCAACATCTTCGCCGGGGCACGTGCCACCTACCGGTTCATGTTCGGCGAGGAGTTCGCCAACGACACCGTCGTCGGCGACGCCGAGGGCGGCCTCCTCAACGCGGGCATCACCGTGGGCGGGCGCTTCTAGCCCGCTTCCCCCGCGCCCCGCGCCTAGAGCGTGAAGTGCGACAACAGCACCTCTGGGCGCGGGTCCTTCTCCCAGGCTTCCAGCACCGCCTGGGCGGGCGAGCGACCCGAGGCAGCCACCCTCGCCAGCGGCTCCAGCAGCGGCGCATCCTGCGGATCCAGACGCTCCAACCCCCGGCGGGCGATGGCCACCATCTCCGCGGCGAGCCGGTGCAGCTCCTGCTGCCCCAGCCGCCCGGCGAGCCCCTGCCGGCGCGCGGTGTCGTGGAAGGCCAGGTGCTCGGTGAAGGACAGCTTCGGCAGCAGCCGCTCGGCCTCGTCCAGGGCGCCCTTGTCGTAGAGCAGCCCTCGCCACAGCGCGGCGAGCCCGCCCGTCATCTCCGCCGAGACACAGTCCGCGCCGCGCACCTCGATGACCTTCTTGAGGCGCACCTCGGGGAAGAGCGTGGACAGGTGATCCGTCCAGTCCCCCATGTCCGCCGGCTGCCCCTCGAAGCCGGCCTTCAGGAGCTGGCGGAAGGTGAGCTTCGGGTGGAGGTACTCCCCGCCCCGGCGCAGGAAGAGCAGCGGCGCGTCCAGCGCCCACTCCACGTAGGCGCGATAGGAGAAGGAGCCATCGAAGAAGGCCGGCAGGTAGCCACAGCGGGTGGGATCCACCTCCTCCCAGACGCGGCTGCGGAAGGTCATCCACCCCGAGGGCTTGCCCTCCACCAACGGGCTGTTGGCGAAGAGGGCCACCATCAGCGGGGCCAGCCGCGCCACCACGACCGTCTTGCGGGCACAGTCCGCCTCGTCCTCCCAGTCCAGGGAGACCTGGCCGGTGGAGGTCATCAACATCATGTTCAGCGCCAGCCGGCCGCGCTCCGGGAGCGTGCGCCGCATGACCTTGTAGCGCGTCTTGGGCATCCACGGCATCTCGGCCGGCGTGGTGAAGGGGCGGTAGCCCAGCGCCACCAGGCGCAGCCCCAGCGCCTGCGCGGCGGCCTTCGCCTCGGCCAGGTGCCTCAGGTTCTCCGCGTGGGCCTCGCGCGCGGTGAAGAACGGAGTTCCCGACAGCTCCAGCTGGCCGCCCGGCTCCAGCGAGACGGTCTCCATGCCCCGCTGGAGCGCGATGACGGGAGCATCCGGAGTCTCGCGGAACGGGGTATAGCCGCCTCCCGCCGCCATCTTCTCCAGCAGCGCCCCGATGCCAGAGGGCCCCTCGTACGGAACGGGCCGCGCGCCGTCCTTCGGGTAGACGAACTTCTCGTGCTCGAGCCCCAGCCGGAGCTCGGCGCGCGGCTTCTGGGCGGCGCGGAGGTCCTCTATGAGCGTGTCAATGGAGGCAATGGGTTGGGCGATCGTTCGTTTGAGATCCAGAGACATGGCCGCGCCTATATAACGTCTGATAGACCCGCCGCTCCGAATTACGCACCCTGCCCTCGGATGAACTCTCCCTCCCCGGTGCCTGAAATCGCTCCCCGGTCCACTTTCTCGGACTTCGCCCAGGGCTTCTCCCTGCTGGGGCGAGCCCTGGGGCTCATCTTCCGCTCCCCCAGGCTCTTCCTCCTCTCCGCCCTGTGCGCGATCGTCACGCTGGTGAGCCTGGTGGTGCTGGTGACGCTCCTCTGGCGCTACACCCCCGAGCTGATCAACAGCTTCTTCGCCCGCCCGGAGGCCTGGTACGGCAAGGCCCTCTGGTACCTCGTCCTGGTCCTCACCTTCGTGGTGCTCCTGGTGGTGGGCGCCAACGCGGTGCCCCCGCTGCTGCTCGCCCCCTTGCAGGATCCCCTGTCCGAGGCCACCGAGGAGCTGTGTGGCGGCTACCAGTCCCCGCCCTTCAGCCTGAGCGCCCTGCTCCGAGGGGTGCTGACGGGAATCACACACACCCTGGCCCGCGTCTTCTTCCTCCTGCTGGGGCTGATCGTGCTCCTGCCCCTCCACCTGCTGCCCGGGGTGGGCAGCATCCTCTGGACGGTGCTGGCCAGCCTGTGGACCATGACGTGGATGGCCGGCGAGCACCTGGCTGCCCCCATGACGCGCAACCTCTACCCCTTCCGCGAGGTGCGCAGGATGCTGCGCGAGCGGCGGGCCCTGTGCCTGGGCTTCGGCGCTGGCGTCTATGTGCTGCTGTGGGTTCCAGTGCTCAACACCTTCTTCCTCCCGGTGGCCATCGTCGCCGGCACGCTGCTGTACCGGGGCCTGCGCGCCAGCGGCCAGCTCCCCCCACCTCCCGCCCTCCCTCGCGCCGCGGCCTGAAATAAACGGGCGCCCCAGGTGTCTCCGCTCGGAGCGGGCCCCTGATCTCGGGGGCCGTGGGAACGCAGTGCCTTCCAGGAACGTTCCTGATCGACACCGAGGAGCGGGACGCCTTGAAGCACCGGAGGTCCATGATTAGGCTTGGCCGGTTGCCTTCTGTGCGCTTATTCCTCGACAAGCATCCGGATTCACAGGACTTTTCACGAAACACCCCGGGGCGCCCCGCGCTCCAGCTTGGATGAACCACATGCCGCGAATGCTTCGCCGGATCACCGCCGTCGCTGTCCTCCTCGGCGCCTGGGCCCTCGTGGGCAACGACCGGGCGCCCATTCCCCTCACCCTGGGGGCCGCCCAGGCCAGCCAGGGGCTGGAGAGCTCGCTCGGCCAGAGGGGGGAGAAGGCGCCGCACGAGCTGTCCTCCCTGCGCGTCTTCACCAAGGTCATCCTCTACGTGAAGGACAACTACGTTGATCCCAAGCGCGTGAAGCCCAAGGAGATGATGATCGCCGCGCTGGAGTACGTGGAGAAGAGCGTCCCGGACGTGCTGGTGGACGGCAGCGCGGAGACGGGCAAGCTGGCCCTCAACGTGAACGGCAAGCAGCGCGAGTTCGACATCTCCCACGTGGACTCGCTGTGGAAGATGTCCTTCACGCTCAAGGACGTCTTCGACTTCGTCTCCAAGAACATGCGTCCCATCGAGGACACGCGGGACATCGAGTACGCGGCCGTCAACGGCATGCTGTCCACGCTGGATCCGCACTCGGTGCTGCTGCGGCCGGAGCTGTACCGGGAGATGAAGCTGTCCACCAAGGGTGAGTTCGGCGGCCTGGGCTTCGTCATCCAGATGCGCGAGGGCAACCTCACCGTGGTGCGGGTGCTGCCGAAGACGCCGGCGCACCGCGCGGGCATCCTCAAGGACGATCAGATCAAGAAGATCGGCGAGGAGTCCACGGTGAACATGGACCTCAACGAGGCCGTGTCCAAGCTGCGCGGGGCCGTGGACAGCAAGGTCACCATCACCGTGGAGCGCAAGGGCTGGGAGCGGCCGCGGGCGATGACGCTCAGCCGCGCGATGATCTCCATTGAGAGCGTGCAGCACAAGCTGCTGGCCCAGAACGTGGGCTACGTGCGGCTGAAGAACTTCCAGGGCAACACCACGCGGGATCTCGAGGGGGCGCTGGCCGACATCCGCAAGCAGGCGGAGGCCAAGGGCGGCACCATGAAGGGCCTGGTGTTGGATCTGCGCGGCAACCCGGGCGGGCTGCTGGAGCAGGCCATCCAGGTGTCCGACACCTTCCTGTCCAGCGGCGTCATCGTCGCGACGGTGGGCCTGTCCGACAAGCTGCGCGAGGAGAAGCGCGCGCGGTCCGTGGAGGGCGAGGACGCCTACCCCATCGCGGTGCTGGTGAACGCGGGCAGCGCCTCGGCCTCGGAGATCGTCGCCGGCGCGCTCAAGAACCTCAACCGCGCCACCATCATCGGCCGGCAGACGTTCGGCAAGGGCAGCGTGCAGGTGCTGTATGACTTCCCGGATGACAGCGCGCTGAAGCTGACGATCGCCAAGTACCTGACGCCGGGGGACAAGTCCATCCAGGAGGTGGGCATCGTCCCGGACATCCAGCTGGTGCCCACGCGCGTCACCGAGGAGAACATCATCGTGTTCGCGCCCCGCCGCTCCATTGGCGAGGCGGACCTGGATCAGCACTTCGGCAACCCGGACTCGGACAAGGTGGCCAAGAAGCGCGAGGAGGTGCTGGATCGCGAGAAGCCGCTGGACAGCCTCAAGTACCTGAAGGAGGACGAGAAGAAGCAGGCGCAGGCCCCCAAGAAGGGGGCTGAGAAGGCCCCGAAGACGGCGCAGAAGGACGCCAAGCACGGCGAGAAGGATCCGCTGCTGGACGTGGACCCGGCCGGCCAGAGCGAGGATCTGGACGATCAGCTGGATGCGGAGACCCAGGACGAGATCAAGGAGGACTTCGAGGTCCTCTTCGCCCGGGACTTCGTGCTGCGCGCCCCGTCCAACAACCGTCAGGAGCAGCTCAAGCAGGCCCGCGGCTTCATCGACCAGAAGCGCCAGGAGGAGGAGCAGCGCATCAACACCGCCATCTCCGGGCTGGGGATCGACTGGAGCGCGGGCGCCACGCCGAAGAACGCGCAGCTGGAGGCCACCTTCTCGCCGTCCGCGGATCAGCCCGTGCGCGCGGGCGAGACGCTGGAGCTGGTGCTGACGGCGGAGAACAAGGGCACCGAGCCGCTCAAGCGCGTGCGCGCGTGGACCGAGAGCGACAACCCCTACCTCGACCGGCGTGAGTTCGTCTTCGGCGCGCTGGCCCCGGGCGAGAAGAAGAGCTGGAAGGTGCAGGTGAAGCTGCCCAAGGATCTCACCTCCCGCCGGGATGACGTGACGGTGAGGTTCCTGGATGACAATGGCGCGCTGCCCAAGACGCTGGTGAGCGAGGTGAGCTTCCTGGAGCTGCCGCGGCCGGCCTTCGCCTTCAACTGGCAGGTGCTGGACGACTGCGCGGCCTGCAACGGGGATGGCCTGCCCCAGCGTGGCGAGGGCTTCACCGTGGTGCTGGACGTGACGAACATCGGCACCGGCACGGCGCTGGACTCGTTCGCGCAGATCAAGAACGGGGGTGACCCGAACATCTTCATCGAGAAGGGGCGCTTCAAGCTGGGGGAGATGGCGCCCGGCGAGACGAAGTCCGCGCGCTTCCAGCTCCAGGTGAAGAAGGGCTACAAGGGCGACACCTTCCCGCTGAAGCTGGCCATCATCGACGAGCCGCTGGAGGAGTTCGTCACCGAGAAGCTCGAGCTGCCGGTGCGCGACACGCCCGCCGCCACGCTGGAGCCGAGCCGGAGCCTGGTGCGGCTGGCGGAGAAGACCGAGCTGCTGATGGCGCCGCTGGCGGACGCCCGGCCGGTGGCGCGGGTGGGCTCGCAGGCGGTGCTGCCCGCCACGGCCGTGGCCAAGGGCTTCTACAAGGTGTCCCTGGGGGAGGAGCGCTTCGCCTGGGTGCGCACCTCGGACGCGCGCGAGGTGAAGAAGGGCAAGGCCTCGCCGCCGAAGAAGCTGGACTGGATCACCAGCATGGCTCCGCCGGACATCCACCTGGACGTGGATCCCTCCCGCGGCGGCGTGATGGCCCCCGGGGAGAAGTTCACCCTGACGGGCTCGGTGACGGACCCGAGCGGGCTGCTGGACGTGTACGTGCTCGTCAACGATCAGAAGGTCTACTTCAAGGCGGTGGATCCGAAGGGCGAGGAGCCCAAGAAGCTGAAGTTCTCCACGGACTTCGCGCTGAAGGAGGGCAACAACAACGTCCTCGTGGTGGCTCGCGAGAGCCCGGACTTCGCCAGCCGAAAGACGCTGGTCATCCGGCGCCGGCCGGCGGAGGTGGCCCAGCAGCTGGCCGCGCCCACGCCCGGGCAGCCCCAGAAGGCGCAGTAGGCCGCACCCACAGTCGCGGCGCCCCCCCCGGGCGGCTCCCCGGAGGCCTCCAGGCCTCCTGGCGGGGCCGCCCGTTTTATTGACGCTCTTGGCGCGCGCACGTTAGCGTCCCAGGCGTTTGGCGCCTGTTGCCGGCGGGCGTCTGGGAGGCGGTTTGAGGATGCACGCGTACAGTCGGTGGGTGGCCCTGGCGGTGTTCCTGTCGGGGGTTGCCGCTCACGCGGATCAGAACGACTTGCGGATCGCGAACCTGGGGAGCCCCAACACGGCGGGCTCCACCGCGAACTCGGACTTCCAGGCCTTCGCCCGGGTGTTCGCCGCGACGCTGACTTCAGCCAACCTGATGCCGCCGGAGACGCTGGGCCACGCGGCCTTCAACGTGAACGCGGAGCTGTCCGTCGTCAGCCTCCCCAGCGACATCCGCATCCCCACCGAGGGCGCGCAGCCGGGCTCGGTGCTGGTGCCCTCCTTCCACGTGCGCAAGGGCCTGCCCTTCTCGGTGGAGCTGGGCGGACGGGTGAGCTGGGTGGAGAAGAGCCGCATGGTGGCCGCCACCGGAGAGGTGAAGTGGGCCGCCAACGAGGGCTTCACCTACCTGCCGGACCTGGCAGGGAGGCTCCACGTCACCCGCCTGCTGGGAGTGCGCGACTTCGGCCTCACCGCCGGGGGCCTGGACATCGGCATTGGCAAGCAGTTCCCGCTCGGGGGGATGATCACCCTCACCCCGTATGGTGGCCTGGACTTCACCTTCGTCGGGGCTGACTCGGACAACCTGGACTTCGATCCTGACCGCTCCTACGAGGGCTCGCTGGGCAATGACTCGCTGGCCGCGCTGGAGAACACGGGCGTCTACAAGCGCGTGGACTTCACGGACAACATGACCCAGCGCATCTACGGCGGCGTGCGCTTCATCGGCGGCGTGCTGCAGCTGGGCGCGGAGCTCTCCGTCTCGCGCCTGGGCGGCGTGGCGGTGGACCCGGCGAACCCCGACGGAGAGACGCGGGGCCTGACGAGCGTCGTCACCTTCAACACCTCGCTGGGGCTGGACTTCTAGCTAGCTATTAGCTACCGTTGTGTTGCGGATCAGCCAGCTCATCCTGGCTGGGACTGACAGGTTACTTCCCCGCCTACGACCCGCCCCGGAAGCCCACTTCGATCCAGCCATAGGGGCCCGCTGCTTCCTGGCGTCCTTCCATGCATGTGAGGTGTCAGAACTCCTCGCGCAGCGGCTCATGGGGGAGCGTCAGCGTCCGTGCGATAGGACGATCTGCCGCGCCCGCGCCACCTGCTGTAAGGCCGTGGCGTCCTCGGCTCCGAACTTCGCGCAGGCTTCACGGATCTCCTGGTGAGAGTTCTCCACGAAAGACCATTGCACCAGGTCGCCCTTGAGCATGGGGAGCCGCACCCTCATATTGACGATGAAGGCGACCGATTCGGGCTTGACCATCGAGGAAGTCACCAGGCTCGCCGGGATCGAGCGCTGCGCCAGATCTCCAGGGATCAGGATCGTGCCAGCGGGCAGATCGTCGGCGGCGACCACGATCGGCACCAGCGTGTCCGCCTCGGGCCCGGCGGCGCTCGCCTCGGCGCACGCCGATGCCAGCAGGCAGAGGGCTGCAAGGACCATCAGGCGCCGCATCAGTGAGCCTCCTGGCCGCGCACGAAAGCGGCGGTCTCTTCGCTCGTGACGCGATGGCGCGCCTCGTCCAGCGCGGCCGTAGCCTCGGCCACGCAGCTCGCCGCCCGCCGAGGCCGCTCCGCATCATCGAGCATCTGCCACATCAGAGCGTCCCTCGGCTGGAGCGGGACCAGCGTGCGCGCGCCGACGGCATCGCGCAGCCGATCGGCTGGAATGAAGCTCGCTGTGACCAGCAGACGGGGCAGCTTGCCAACCGCGAGCATGGACTCCTCGAGCACCGTTCCCTCGCGGACCTCGGCTGTGAGCACGATGACCGGAACCTCGCCTGAAGAATCCGACTTCGGCAGGCGCGGTGGCTCAGGCTCTGGCAGCGGGGCTCCCATCCGCGACTCGAAGCGGGAGATCGCGCCATCCCGCGCCGCTTCCCCGGCGGCGTTGACCTTCGCGACGATCGCCCTGAAGCACGCGTCCGGAGCGGAGTGATCCGCGAACATCGTCCAGCGCAGCGCATCTCCTGCATGCAGAGTCACGTTGGCGGGGCGGTTGATCACCGCGGCGGCGTCCGCCGGCGGCACCATCGAGCCGGTGACGAACCAGGCCGGGATCGACCGCTGGGCGATGATGCCGTAGGTGATCGGCTTCCCTGCGGGGATATCTTCCGCCGCGACCACGACCGGCCGGAGCGCCCACTCCTGGTGGCCCTGCTCGATCCGCCGCGAGGCCTGGTTGAAGAGGAGCGTGGCCACGACCGCCGACATCGGCAACAGCCCGGCGAGGAAGGCAGGCACGGAGAGCTTCATGGCTTTGCCTCGCTCATGAGACGAGCGCGGATGTCCGCGGGCGTGCGCTCGCGCTTGGGAGCGGCGGGGCTGGCGGCGAGCGCATCATCGCACGCCTCCCAGACCGCAGGGTCCCCCCGAGGCACGGACCCCGGCGTCGCCATCCCCGCCTTGGCAGTCGAGAAGAACCCCCAGTTCATTGGATCGCCCGCGACGAGGGGGGCAGTGAGCCGGGAGAACCCCACAGACACGGCGCTGTCGGGCTTCACCACCGACGGGGTGATGAACTGTTCGGGGATGGGCCGCTGCGAGATCGCTTCGAGCGGGACCTTCTCGCCGGGCGCAATATCCCGTGCTGCCACGACCACCGGCACCAGGCCCCATCCTTTGCGGTCGCCGTGTTCGGCCTTCTTGACCATCACGTACGCCACGATGCCGCCTGCGCACCCCGTCACGATGCTCCCGGCCACAATCCCAGCCATCAGGTTGAGGATGGCGTTCTTGAGTGGATAGGCCATGGGTGGGCTTATAGCGCAGCGCCCAATCCCGCGCGAGCGGCTGGTCCTTCCACGCTGGTGGGCGATGCAGCAGCCTCCTTCGTGGGGCCGCGCCAGCACTCCCGGAAACGACGCGGCCCTCCGCCTTTTGCAGGCAGAGGGCCGCACCTTGCTTCACTCACCCAGGCTCATGCCACGGGCGCCTACTCCACCCGCGGCACCGGGGGCAGCTGCCCCATCAGCACCTCGATGAACTGGCTCACCTGCTCCACGGGAATGCCCTTGAAGTCCAGCACCGCCTTGCCCTTCTGGTTGCGCACGCTCACCTTGACGCGCGCCCCCGGGGGGAAGCGGCCCGTCACCGCCTCGCGGTACTGCTCGGCCAGCGCTACCGCCGCCTCCGGCAACGGCTTCGTGGAGGCCGGCTTGCGCTTGCGCTGCAGCGCCCTGCGCATCTGCTCCACGCTGCACTTGCCGAACGGCTTGGCGCTCAGCTGCCCGTTGGCATCCGGCACCTCGATGGGGGTGTTACCCGGCTCGGCGTGGTCCACCTCGATGTCCGCCGCCTCCTTGTAGATGAGCAGCAGGTACAGGCACGTGACGCCGAAGCGCCGGGTGACCGGCTCGGTGAAGGCGGCGGCCACGGCGCCGTAGGTGCTCAGGGTCGCCTGGGACAGGTCGGCCAGGTGCTTGCTGAGGAACTCCCGGGCGTCCTTGAAGCCGGCCTTCTCCGCCAGCTGCTTCTCCACGATGTAGTTGTAGAGCAGCCCCATGCGGTGGTGGTTGGTGTGCTCCTGGGCCATCAGCCCGAGCATCTCCGTGTGCACCTGCTGGAGCGTGGTGCCCTCGGGGATGGCGGTGGTGGTGGCAGTGGTGTCCTTGAACTTCAACAGCTGGAACATGAGGTACTCCCCCCTGTGGGACGCACCATTGCGTCCGGGCCGCTTGACGCTGCGCCCGGAGAGGCCCTGACCACACCGCGCGCCAACCTCTGGCGCCTGAGCGATCGTCACTTCTGACCAGTTCTCCACCGGGCGAGCCCCACCCGCGAGGCAGGAAACGGCTTTTTCTTTCTAGTCAGAAGTGGCCACTCGCCGCATGTATGCGAGCCTGCTCACGAGGAGGCGGCCATGCCGGAGCGGGTGTTCTTTCGCCGCGAGGAAGTACTCGGGGTCGGGCTGGAGCACCAGCGCCTGGTGCTTGACCGTGGCCACGACAGCGACATCGTCATCTCCGCTCCCCACGGTTGGGAGCGGCACGCGACTGGGCTACAGCATCAGCGGAACACACCCCTGGGTTGCCCTGTGCGGCGTGGGCGGCTCCAGCACCTCGCTGCCGAGCGGGGGCTTCTTCTGGCTGTGCAGCGACATGAGAGATGATCGCGCCGCGGCAGCCTCCGCGAATCAGACCTCCTCGAACCTCGTGCCCGTAGCGCCCATGCGCTCCAAGGCGTCCTTGATCTCCTCGGAGACGATGAGGGCGACCTCCCACCCTTCGGGACGAAACACCTTGGCGTTGCCCACTTTCGCCTTGTCAATGCGCATGTCCCGAACATCCCGATACTGGCCAACCTTGTGCGGCACTCCATCCTCATGGGTCCAGAGCAGGATTCTAGAGGCCTTCTCGTCGATGCAGCGGATGAGGCGCGTCGCCACAAGGACGAGATACTGATCCGGTTGCCCCTCGATGTCCGCGGGGATGAGCTGCACGTCGCTGGGGGCGCGTTCCGACAGCATGGACGCCACCTTGACGTGGACGACGGGGATGCTCAATCCCGCCCAGGAAAAGTCCAGTGGCCTGCCCGCAATCTCGACGGGGATCTTCAACCGTCCCTCTACATGCACGGGTGCTCCTCGCTTGTAGTCCCAGGCATGCACCTCGCGCCCCTGGCTGTCGATGGGCGTATCCAGATGCCAGCGGTGAGGGACATAGCGGTCGTCATAGAGCTCGAAGAAGCACTGGGCCATTGGGAACTTCTAGCGTCATTTGCCCAGGGTGACGAGTCGGTTCAGCTCCGTGCCAGGTGTGGCGATCTCTTCTGCCAGGGCGCGGAGTTCGCGGGTCAAGCTCTCCCGGCATTCCGCGATCGCGCGACAGTCTCCCAGTGCCTTGTCCAAGCGCCCGTAAACAATTCGATGGTAGCGCTCCGGGTGAGGCCCCCTGTGCCCCTGGATGGGCACGATGTTTTCCGGGTCCTTCAGCCGCATCCCCGCCCTGGCGTAAAGCTTCTCGAACAGGGGGGTCCACGGGCCACCGCGCAGCGCGGACTTCTTGTTCGCGATGGTCCCGATGTGGTGCTTCTCCGTGCGGTCGCC
>JAFGNZ010000035.1 GCA_016926755.1 Myxococcaceae bacterium
ACCGGAAGGTGGTGGACTGCATCAGCTGCCACTCGCACGTGGCGACCCAGATGGACCCGCTGCACAACGGCATCCCCGGCTACGCGTTCACGAGCCCCAAGTGCTTGGAGTGCCACCCGCAGAGCACCATCCCGGGCATCGACCATACGGCCTACTTCCCCATCCAGGCCGGCCAGACGCACGCGGGCATCTCGTGCATCACCTGCCACCCGGATCGCACCCACCGCACGGTGGTGGACTGCATCAGCTGCCACACGTCGACCGAGACCAATCCCCTGCACACCGGCATCCCCGGCTACGCGTGGACGAGCCCCAAGTGCCTGGAGTGCCACCCGCAGAACACCATCCCGACCATCAACCACACGGCCTACTTCCCCATCCAGGCCGGCGACGCGCACACGGGCATCACCTGCAGCTCCTGCCACCCGAACCGCCTGGACCGGAAGGTGGTGGACTGCCTCACCTGCCACCCGGCCACGGCCACCGATCCGACCCACACCCGGGTGGGCGGATACGTCCGGAGCTCGGCGCAGTGCCTGCGCTGCCACGGCGACTCGCAAGTGAACCCCGTGTCCAGCCACCTGCCCTTCGCTATCCTGTCCAACTACAAGCACTACAGGATGTCATGCCTCGTCTGCCACCCGGTGCCCCGGACGGACAAGCCCTTCGCCCAGGACTTCAACCCCTTCGACTGCCTCTCGTGCCACTCGAAGAAAGCCATGGACGACAAGCACAAGTCCTTCCCCACCTACAGCTACCAGTCCACCTCGTGCACGCAGAGCGGCTGTCACCAGAACGGCCGCAAGCCCTGAGCCTCGTGCCTCGCGCACCCAGGTAAGGTGCCCCGGCACGAGCGCGTCCTCCGGGTGATAGGATCGCGCTCGATGCTTTCGACCGAGCCCAGCGCGCGTGAACGCTTCGAGCAGGAGGTGCGCGCCCTCTGGCACGACGGGGACCACCGCCGCGCCGCCGAGGTCATGCTCCGCACCCTCGGGCCTGAGATCTACACCTTCCTCGGCGCGCTCCACCGCGACGACGATGAGTGCGACGAGATCTTCTCCCTGTTCAGCGAGCGGGTGTGGCGCGGCCTTCCGACCTTCGAGTGGGGGGCCTCCCTGCGCACCTGGGCGTACGTCATCGCGCGTGGCTGCTCGCTCAAGTACCGCCGTGATGCCGGGCGACGGCGGCAGCGATACCCGCGGCTCGAGACGGATGCGGCCCTGGCGGCGGTGGCTGCGCAGGTGCGTACCGAGACGCGCCCCTACCTGCGCTCGGACGTGAAGAGCAAGATGGCGGCGCTGCGCGAGCAGCTCACCGAGGAGGATCGCGAGATCCTCCTGCTGCGCATCGACCGCGGGCTGGAATGGCGAGATCTGGCGCGGGTCCTCCACGAAGACGAGGAGCCCAGCGGCGAGCGCCTCACCCGTGAGGCGCAGCGGCTCCGCAAGCGCTTCCAGCTCCTCAAGGAGCGCCTGCGCCAGCTGGGGCAGCAGGCCGGCCTGCTGAAGTAGCCTCCTGCTCCCCGGGGACAGGCGCGAACATGGCGACGAGGCGCGCCGGGGCCTGGATTCCCCGCGCCCGCATCCAGGCGGCCACCTCCTCGACACGCGCCTGCCCCGCCCCGCCCGCGCACTGGCTCCCCCGCCAGCGAGCCACCTCCGCCAGCAGCGCCCGGTCACCGCGGCGGAAGCCCTCCTCGGCCTTGGAGAACCAGCGCAGCGCAGGCCGCGGGCCCTCGCGCCGCCAGACGAGGCAGCCCTCGATGAGCTGGCCCAGGGGCGCCGCCCAGCGCGGCCCCCACCAGCGCAGCCATCGCGAGGCACGTGCCGCCTCATCGAGCCGCCCGGCTGCCAGCGCCACCGCGCCGCGCAGGTAGTACTGCTGGCTGCGCAACATGGGGGCGTTCTCGACCACATCGCCCCCGCCTCCAGCGTCGGCCGCCGAGAGTCGCTCCCAGGCCTCCGCGCCGCGCCCCTCGTAGAGCAGCACCCGCAGCTCGGCCATCAGGCGGGTGCTCCGCAGCAGCCCCCCCGTGAGCGCCGTCACGGTGGCCGAGGCGCGTTCGAGCTCCGCCCAGGCCCGCCCCGGCTCATCGTGGCAGAGCGGGACCAGCAAGCCGCTCGTCAGCCAGAGGAGCGCCGCCGACAAGCGGTTGCCGCGGCGCTCGGCCTCGCGATCGAGCATCGTGACGCGCTCGACGAGCGCGGGGATGTCTCCGCGCGCCCATTCACATAGAGCGAGGTGCACGTGCATGCGGTCCAGATCGACGCCGCCGCTGAAGCCCAGCCGCCTGCAGCTCGCCCCGTACTCAGCGAGCCGCTCGCTGGCGCGGCTCCAGTGGCCCTGGATCATCGCGCTGACCCCCTCCGCCAGGGCACTGCCCCATGAATCCCCGGGCTCGCTGCCCGCCGCGGCGATGCGCTGGATGGCCGCGAGATCCGCGCGGCAGCGCGCCAGTCGGCCCCCCAGCGCGCTGAGGATGGCATCCAGGCTCAGCGCTCGGAGGATCCGGCCCCTGTCTCCGGTGGCGCGTGCCAGCTCCAGCTGCCGCAGGTGGAAGCCCACCATGCGGCGCGGCTCCACGTACAGCATCCCCTGCGCCGCGGTGTGGCAGACGTCGACGCGCAGCGCGGCGTCCTCGTCCACCCGCCGGGCTTCGAGGCGCTCCCCACGCAGCCGCGCGGCTGCTCGCGTCAGCCGCAGCCACTGCCATGGACCCAGCCGGGTGGGCACGTCGGAGAGCCCCAGCTCGGCCTGCAGCCCGCGCAGCAGCGCGAGGCCGCGCGCCACATGTCCGGCGAGGAGCAGCTGCTCCATGGCCCGCTGGCGCAGCTTCGGCGCGCGGCGCCCCGAGGGCCGCAGGGCAACCGCCCGGAGGAACGCCTCCGCCGCCTCCAAGGAGTGGCCGGCGGCGCGCAACGCCTCGGCCCGCTCCACCTCCACCTCGTCGGCCGCGGCGCCGTCGGGGACGCCGAGCTCGATCGCCACCGCGTAGAGCTCGGCGGCGCGCTCGAACGCCAGCGCCGCGCGAGCCTGCCGCGCCGCCTCCAGCGCGTAGCGCGCAGACCCGGCCGAGTCCTCCGCTCCGCGCAGGTGCAGCAGCAGCCGACCCGGAGCGCTCACTCCCACCGCGACGAGGCCCTGCGCGATCCGGCGGTGCCCGTCCCGTCGCTCCTCGCGCGAGAGCTCCGCAGACACCAGCTCGCCGACACGGTGGTGGTACGGCGCGAGCAGCTCCTCTCCGCGCGACTGCTGGATACGCACCAGGTGCGTGGTGACGAGGGCCCGGATCGCCGCGGGCTCGGGGAGCCTGACCGGTGTGGCGGCGAGCGCGGCGCGCACCGCGATGGAGCGCTCGAGCGGATAACCGGCCATGCTCACCACGTCCAGCAGCTTGCGCGCGGCCGCGGGCAGGGCCGCGACACGACCCCGGATCAGCGCCGCCACACTCGCGCGGATGTCCCCGGCAGCGGGCCCCCCTGTCCCGCCTTGCGCTCCGCCGGCGTGGCGGCACAGCTCCGTGAGGAAGAAGGGGTTGCCCTGGCTCTCGCTGGCGACTCGCCGCGCGCTCGGCGCATCCGCCCCGAGGCTCACGGCGAGCCGCTCGGCCTGTTCGGCGCCCAAGCCATCGAGCACCAGCGTGCGCGCCCTGTCGCCCACGGCCTCACGCAGCGCGGCGAGGGCCGGGCTCGCCTCCGCGTCCTCGGAGCGGTGGGAGACAATCCACAGCAGCGCCGGCACCGGCACCGCCATCAGCTCGCCGAGCAGCCGCGCGCTGTCGAGGTCCGCCCACTGGAAGTCGTCCATCACGATGGCGAGCGGCCCGCGCCGTGCCAACCCGGCGAGCAGCGACGCCAGCGTGGCGGCGGCGCGAGGACGCAGCCCGGAGAGCTCCTCGGTGGGGGTGTCCTCCTGGGAGCTGCCCCCCAGCTGGCGCAGGACTGGAAACAGCCGGCCCAGCGCCGCGAGCGCGGAGGGCGGCGGCACCTCCTCCGGGTGCCCGAGCAGGTGCTGGTACAGATCATCGACGACGCCATCGATGGCCTCGTGCGGCATCGACACCTGGGCGAAGCACCGCCCGGAGAGCACCAGCAGCTCCGGATGGAGCCGCCGCTGCTCCTGGATGAACTGCTGGAGCAGCGTCGTCTTGCCGCTCCCGGAGACGCCATGGAGCAGGACCGCCACCGGCGCGCCCTGCCGCGTCTCGCGCAGCGCCTCACCCAGTGCTGCCAGCTCCGCCTCCCGACCGACGAAGCCACCCTCGCGGGCTGGCGCGCGTCGGTCCGGCGGCACGAGCTGTTCCCGCAGCGCGTGCGCCGAGGGGCGAGCAGCGGGCGAAGCCGACAGCAGCGCGAGGCAGAACCCGGCGAGCTCGCCAGGGGCCTGCGCCAGCCCGGCCTCCAGCTCGAGCCCATCCCGAGGCGGCAGCTGGCCCGTGAGCAGCTCGTACAGCACCACTCCCACCGCATAGAGATCGGCCGCCGCGCCCACGGGGCCACCGCGGGCCAGCTCGGGGGCCATATAGGCCCGTGTCCCGGCCAGCGCCTGCTCCCCCTCCACGGCACCGTCCGCCATGGGCGCCACCAGGCCGAAGTCGAGCACGACCAGCCGCCTCGCCGGCGTCACCAGGAGATTCGCCGGCTTGAGGTCGCGATGCAGCAGCCCGCGGGCGTGCAGATAGGCAAGGCCCTCCAGGAGCTGTGCGAGCACCTCGCGGATCCGCTGCTCCCGCTCCGCTCCCTCGCCGCGGCGCACGTAGGTCGCCACGTCGACGCCCTCGAGCAGCTCCATTGTGAAGCACCACCGCTCGCCGATGGCGAAGAACTCGAACAGGCGCAGCAGGTTCGGGTGATCGAGCGCCGCCAGCGCGCGAAACTCCCGCTTGAACCAGTAGAGGGACTGGGCATCCCGGCGCCGCAACAGCTTGAGCGCCACGTCTGCTTGGCGCACCCGATCACGCACCGCGTAGACAGCCCCGAACCCCCCTTTGCCCAAGGGCCTCAGCACCGCGAATCGTCCCGACAGCTCCGCGAGCGCCTCCGGCTCCGCCTCCGCCAGAGTGCTCCCCTGGGGTGAGGAGATATCCGACACCCGAGCCAGCTCGCGCAGGAACTGGTCGAGTCCCGGATCCAAGGACGAGGACAGTCCCTCCTCCAGCTCCTCGCCTGGCTCCTCGGGGGAATCCTCGCTCCATTGTGGCGGCAGGGCTCTCACGCGTCGGTGAGGGGACTGTCGCATGCCTCCCGGACACCTGGAAGGCGGGCGGGGACCGCACCCACGCAGGCGGCGCATTTCACATCTTCCGGCGGCGGGAGCTACCCCCATGCGGGGGGGAAAGCTCCGCGAGAAAACACCCAGAGAGGAAACACCCATGTACGCCAGAAGCAGAACCCGTCTGTTGAGCTGCGCGCTCGCGAGCGTTCTCGTCACCCTGATGGCCGCGCCCCCAGCGCTGGCACAGTCGAAAGCCAAATTCCTGGGGCCGCTGGATGCGGCGAACGCGCAGCTCGCGGAGCGCCGTCGCGTGCTCGCCGAGAGCTTCATCGAGCACCTCCTCGTGAAAAAGGACTCCGGCGGCTACGAAGTCGTCATCCCTGAGTGGAAGAAAGAGCACGAGAAGGCATTCCGCGCCATCGCCGCGGGCCTGTGGGCGCTGAAGGAGACGGCCGCGAAGCCGGAGACCGCCGCGGAATACGATTCCGAGAAGCTCGCCGCGCTCCGGGCGCAGCTGCCTGCCAGGCTCGAGCAGTGGACGGGCACCCTCTACAAGTACACCAATGCCGGCACCAGCATGGCAAAGGGCGAGGGAGACTACGACTTCGTGATGCGCGAGATGGTGTCGCTCCTGTTCGCCTTCAAGGACGACCGCACGCTGCTCACCGACAACGCGTGCTTCAACATCATCGACAAGGGGTTGTCCTCCTACACGGGGCAGGAGCTCGGCAACAAGCTGACGTTCTCCTTCAAGGTCCTCGACAACAAGCTCATCGAGTGGCCCGAGACGGAGAACCACGTGATGATGATCCACACGTCGCAGTACCTCGCCAACCAGTGGATCCAGCAGAACCCCCGCGGTGACAGCCGCCTGCGCTCGGGCAAGTACCAGGAGTCGTACGAGAAGGGCGAGTACAAGAACGAGGGCGGCAAGCTCGAGGACTTCCTGCTGCAGGCGGCTGGCCGCATCGTCCACAACGGCCCATGGGAGGCCAACGGGCACCCGTACCAGGGGTTGACGACGCACGCGCTCATGAACCTCCAGTCGTACGCGGACTCCTCCAAGGTGCGCATCGCCGCGCAGAACGCGCTCGACGTGATCGCCACCCTCTTCGCGGCGCAGTCGCTCGAGTCCAAGCGCTTTGGCCCCTATCGCCGCAGCTACCACTACGCCGACCGCGTCAGCATCTATGAGAACGACTCGATGCCCTTCGTCATGGGCGCCCTCTCGGGCGCCTACGCCTGGGACAACAGCTTCTTCGCCACGAAAGAGAACCCCGCGGCCATCGCGCTGTGGGCCACGCTGCTCAACTATCGCCTCCCGCGCCCCATCCACGAGCTCATGCTCAACCGCACGATGCGCAAGAAGGGCACCTGGTCGCGCATCATGACGCGCTTCTCACACCAGCACTATCAGGTGGGAGGGGCCGCGCGGTACTTCAACAGCGACGGCACGCCCTTCAAGGGCACGAAGCTCGAGAAGCTGCCCGAGTCCTATTTCGTCATGCCGACGTTCATCAACGCCGCAGGGGGCACCTACAACCGATACCCCATCGAGTGGGACGACGAGTACGTCAGGATGCAGAAGTCCTCCAACACCTCCGACTGGTTCGGCAGCGGCGCCTCCCCGCGAGACAGTGACTTCCTCTCGCGGCCACACGCCATCCTCCCCAAGGGCCACCTGAACCACTGGAAGGACAAGTACGAGATGCAGAAGCAGGTGGCCCTCATGCGCGGCAACGGCGATTACTGGATGAGCGACAACAGCGGCACCTACAAGGGCTTCTCCTACGGCTACTACACGGATGGGGATAAGGACCGGCACCTCGACTACCCACAGCACGTGCCCCCGTCGTGGGCCCCGTACAAGTACACCGAGAACAACGGCAAGGATGACCAGTTCCGCACCGACGAGGAGAGCCGTGTGCGCTTCCAGTTCTATGATCTGCGGTCGGACCCCAACTACGGCGTGTACGTCGTGATCGCCCGCGTGAGCAAGAGCCACAACTCCAGCCGCTACAGGAACTTCGCGCGAGGCTTCTGGGAGATCGTCCCCGCGCACCGCTTCGGCTCGGCCAAGGCGCTGAAGGATTGGGTCCTCGCCAACAACCCCAAGAGACAGTTCCACGAAACGCTCGACGGCAAGAAGAAGTACTACCACTACAAGATGACCTCCGGTGAGACCCTCGAGCTCGAGACCACGCTCGGCGCCGACACCGACCAGTGCGACAACGCGATCCGCGCCATCTGGGCTCCTGGCAAGGACTGGGAGAAGGACGCCCCCCTCAAGCTCGAGGAATATGCCTTTGATCGCTGTAATCAGGCGAAGCTCGAGAGCGCTCCGCTGATCAGCGTGCAGGAGGTCGACAGCAACTACACGAACACGGGCAGGACGCTCGTCACGGCAAGCGGTGGGTCCCTGGTCTTCACCAACCCGTATATCGGGGAGCGCTTGAAGCTCGACTCGAAGAACTACCGTGCCCCGAGCTGCACCGAGGAGGGGACACCGCGCGAGAGCTCGGCGTGCGGGAAGTGAAGTGAGGACCGCTCCGAGTCCCAGCGACTCGGAGCCCTCTTCGCTCCAGGGGGCAGCGGCGGCCCGCATGAGCAAACCGTGAGGAAGAAATGAGGCGGCCTGGAGGCTTCCCGAGGCCGCCAGTGCGACCTTTCCGTGCGTCCCGGTCGGACCTGACCGGAAGCACGGAGGAACCATGTCGCACACTTCCCTTCATATCTCGAAGCGCCCTGTCCCCGCCCCGAAGCGCCCGGGCCTCATCCTTTATATGGCGCTGCTGGCCCTGCTGACCGGGACCGGCTGTGCCAGCTCCCGGGCGGCGATGAGCGCCGAGCTGCCGCCGATGGCGTTCGCGGGCGAGGCGATGGCCGAGCCGGCGGCGCCCCCCATCCTCACGGAGAACCACTTCACGCGGGATCGCTCCGGCAGCATCTCGGAGTCCGCGCTGCGGGAGGTGCTCGAGGCGCCGGTGTTCCTGGAGGAGAAGGCGCGCGTGGGTATTGTCCCGGTGCAGGGCTCGTATTCGCTGGACATGGACGTGCCGCTGCCCGGGGTCGCCGCCGCGCTGTCGGACGCGCTGGATGGGTCCGGTGAGTTCGAGCTGGCCAGCGAGGTGTCCACGGACTTCCCGGTGGATCGAGGCATCTCCGGCCTGCGGGAGCTGGCGGCCCGCTACCGCTGCGACTACCTGCTTATCTACCGGCACCGCTTCGTGGATGCCACGTACATGAACCCGGCGGCGTGGGGCTACCTCACGGTGGTGGGCGCCCTGTTCCTGCCGGGCAACACCATCGAGAGCGCCGGGGTGCTGGAGGCGACGCTGTTCGACGTGAAGACGGGGACGCTGCTCTTCACCGTGAACGAGCGCGTCCGCGGCCAGGAGCAGGTGAACATCTGGCACAACGAGCTGAAGACGCAGTGGCTGAAGAAGCAGATGCTCGAGAGCGCCACGCAGAGGCTGGCCGACCAGGTGATGACGAAGATCCGCCGGCTCATCGTGGCGCGGCCGGGCCCTGGGGGGAAGTCCTCGGCGGCGGTGGTAATGTCTCGGCCGGCGCCTGTGGAGGTGAAGGAGGTGCCCTCCGCTCCGACGTCCGCCCCGCAGATTCCGGTGAACATCTCCACCACGGGCATTTGAGCGCGAGAGGGACACCATGAAGACGACGACGATGAAGAAGCTCTCGGTGGCTGCGCTCTCGGTGGCCTTCCTGTCTGCCCTGGGGGCGGGCTGCGCCAAGATGTCCTACTCGCGGGAGCCTGGCGCCCCCACCGAGTCCCTGCCCGAGGGCGGCCGCCCCGTGGGGTCGCCCGGGCCTGAGGGGGCCGACGAGTTCTCGCGCATGCCGGTCGTGAACGGCAAGCCGTTCGCGGACATGTACTTCAAGCACTACGGGGTGAACCCCACCATCGACACGGAGGAGGAGCGCGTCTCCACCTTCTCGGTGGACGTGGACAGCGCCTCGTACACGCTGGCGCGCTCGTACCTCTCGCGCGGCCACCTCCCCGAGGAGGAGGCCATCCGCGTGGAGGAGTTCATCAACGCGTTCAAGTACGACTACCCCAACCCGGGCGCGGCGCCCTTCGGGGTGCAGGTGGAGGCGTTCCCGTCCCCCAACCGCCGCGGCTACCACGTGCTGCACGTGGGCATCAAAGGCCGCGAGGTGAGCGCGGCCGAGCGGCTGCCGGTGAACCTCGTCTTCACCATCGACGTGTCCGGCTCGATGAACATGGAGAACCGGCTCGGGCTGGTGAAGCGCTCGCTGGCACTGCTGGTGGAGCAGCTCGACGCGCGCGACAGCCTGGCCATCGTCGTGTACGGCGACAGCGCCCGCACGGTGCTCGAGCCCACCCGGGCCACGGATCGCTCGCGCATCCTGTCGGCCATCGAAGGGCTGAGGCCGGAGGGCGCCACCAACGTGCAGGCCGGGCTGGAGGTGGCCTACGCCATCGCCGCGAGCCAGGCGCGGGAGGGCTCCATCAGCCGCGTCATCCTGTGCTCGGACGGCGTGGCCAACAGCGGCATCACGAGCGCGGACGACATCTTCGAGTCCATCAAGGAGTACGCGCGGCGCGGCGTGCAGCTCACCACCGTGGGCTTCGGGATGGGCAACTACAACGACGTGCTGATGGAGCGGCTGGCCCAGGTGGGCGACGGCCAGTACGCGTACGTGGACGAGCTGCGGGAGGCCCGGCGCCTCTTCGTCGAGCAGCTCACGGGCACGCTCCAGCTCATCGCCCGGGACGTGAAGGTGCAGCTCGAGTTCGACAAGGCCGTCGTCTCGCGCTACCGGCTGATCGGCTTCGAGAACCGCCTGCTCGCCAGGGAGGACTTCGCCAACGACCGGGTGGACGCGGGTGACATCGGCGCGGGGCACACCGTCACCGCGCTCTACGAGGTGAAGTTCCGCGACGCCCAGGCACCCTCCTTCGCCACGCTGCGCATCCGCTACAAGGAGCCCGGCACCACGCTGGAGGCCGGCACCTCGCAGCAGGTGGAGAAGGCGCTGCCGACGGCCATCGTCCGCCAGAGCCTGGAGGCGGCGACGGGGCCCTCGAAGCTGTCGCTCGTGGTGGCGCTGTTCGCGGAGAAGCTGCGTGGCTCGTACTGGGCGCGCAACGTCTCCTACCAGGACCTGCTGGGCCTGTGGGAGCAGCTCCCGGAGCGCCTCCGGATCCGCGCGGAGGTGGGCGAGCTGCGCGAGCTCATGATGCAGGCGCGGGCAAACGACGCGCGCGGGGACAAGTTCGAGAAGACGGTGCCCGTGGCCAACATGGACTTCGACCACGTCCCGGTGGTGCGCTAGCCGATGTGGCGCCGGCTCCTCCCCACGCTCGTCGCCATCGGCCTCGGGCTCGCGGTGCTCACCGCGGGCCTGGTGTCGCTGCACGGCATCTTCCTGCGCGAGCGTGAGGACGGCCGGCGCGCGCTGGAGGATCGCCGCCGTGCGCTCGAACAGTACGCGCGGCGGGCGCTGACGGACTCGCTGGGGCGGTTGTTGGAGGAGGCGCGGCCGCACCTCCAGCAGGCGGCGGTGGATCCGCTGGTGCCGGACTCGGACGTGCTGCTCTTCCGCGCGGGACGCCAGCTGCTGCCGAGGACCTCGGCCCCGCGGGGGGATGACGCGACGCCCGCCCGCTCGCTCCACGCCGCGCTGGAGGCCCAGGGACCGGCGGCGCTCGCCTCGAAGGAGGAGCCGGAGGAGCCGTGGGCGGAGCGGCTGGTGCTGATGGAGCGCTTCCTGGCCGCGCTCAAGTCCTCCGAGCGCCCGGCCATGGAGCGCACGCTCCGCGAGTGGCTGGCCCACCGCGCGCGCTTCGTCCTGCCGGTGGCGAAGGACACGGCCGCGACGGTGTGGCTCCTGGAGCGGTTCCAGGCAGGTGGGCGGCCGGATCCCATGCTGATGAGCGCGCTGCTGCGTGACGGGGTGGAGGGCGCGAGCGGCGCCCGGGTGGAGGGGCTCCAGCGCCTGCTCCTGGAGCGCCGGGAGGCCTTCGGGCGCGGCGACTTCACCTTCCTCCGTGAGCGCATCGCCCACCTGTCCGAGCTGACACACGTGGACTACGTGGACTTCAACGAGCGCGCGGCGGCGGAGCCTGGAGCGCGCGTCCCCCTGTCGCTCCCGCTGACGGAGCCGCAGCTGCGGCCGGAGGGCTGGTACGTCGAGCCCGCGGGGAAGGATGGGGCGCGCGGCGTGCGGGTGGGCGCCACCGCCCTCATCGAGTCCGTGCGTGGGGAGATGCGCGAGCGCGGGCTGCTGGACGAGGAGGATCGCCTGGCGCTCTCGCGCACGGACACACCGGCGCCCCTCTCCGCTCTCGGGGTCGCCCTGGAGTCCCCGCGCATGGTGGCGGCGGTCTCGGAGCTGGAGTCCCGGTACCGGCTCAAGGCGGTGCTGCTCGGGCTCAGCGGGGCGCTGGCGCTCGTCATCATCGGGCTCGCGGTGCTGGCGCACGAGCGGAAGGTCCGCTTCCTGGCGCTGCGCTCGGAGTTCGTCTCCACCGTCTCGCACGAGCTGCGCACGCCGCTGTCGGCCATCCGCGTGATGGCGGAGACGCTGGAGCGGCGGGTGGGCGGCATGCCGGGCGCGGGCAACTACCCCTCCCGCATCATCGCGGAGGCGGACGCGCTGGGCCGGCTGGTGGAGAACATCCTCACGTACAACCGGCTGGAGAAGGGGCGCTGGGAGGCCCGGCGCGAGCAGGTGCCCCTGGAGGAGCTGGTGCGGCGCGTGGTGGAGGACGCCGGCGCGCAGAGCGCCGCCCGCGTGGAGCTGAAGGCCGAGGGCCTGGCCGGGGTGTCCGTGCCGGGGGACCCGGAGCTGCTGCGGATGCTCTTCTCCAACCTGGTCCACAACGCCTGCCGCTACACGACGCGCTCGCCCGTGGAGCTGCGCGTGGAGGCGCGGCGCGAGGGCGGCACGGTGGTGCGCTTCGGCGACAACGGGGTGGGCATCCCCCGGGAGAGCTGGGAGGCCGTCTTCGAGGAGTTCCGCCGGCTGAGGCAGGAGGGGCCGCCGGCGCGCGGTGGCAGTGGCCTGGGGCTGGCCATCTGTCGAAGAATCATGTCGCTGCACGGCGGCGCCCTCCGCATCGCCGCCTCGAGCCCCGAGGGCACCACGTTCGAGCTCACCTTCCCATCCCCATGAACCCACCCCCCGCTGGCGCCCGTGTCCTCGTGGTGGAGGACGACCCGAACCTCCGCCTCACGCTCGTCGACAACCTGGAGGAGGAGGGCTACGCGGTGGAGGCCGCGAGCACCCTGGCCGAGGCCCGCGCGAAGTGGAAGGCGGCGCCCTTCGACGTGGTAGTGCTCGACATCATGCTCCCGGATGGGGACGGGTACTCGCTCTGCCGCGAGCTGCGCCAGGCGGGCACCTCCAGCCGGGTGCTGATGCTCACCGCGCGCACGCTGGAGGACGACGTGGTGCGCGGCTTCGAGGTGGGCGCGGATGACTACCTGGCCAAGCCCTACCGCCTGCGCGAGCTCCTGGCGCGGATCCGCGCGCTGGCCCGCCGGGGGGCCACGGCCTCGCCTCCGGTCGAGGTGCTCGCCTTCGATCGCTTCCGGGTGGACCTGGCGTCCCGGCGGCTGCTGGAGGCCAGCGGGGAGGCCGTGGAGCTGACGCGCACCGAGTTCGATCTGCTCGTCTATCTCCTGCGCAATGCGGGCAAGGCGCTCACGCGTGATCAGATCCTCTCCTCCGTCTGGGGCGAGGACGTCGTCGTGGACGGACACACCGTGGACAACTTCGTGTCCAACCTGCGCAAGAAGCTCGAGTGGACGAGCGCCTCGCGGTTCGAGCTCCGCTCCGTGCGCGGCGTCGGCTACCGAATGGACCTCCACGGGTAGGGACAGGACGCCCAGGTTTCACGGACAGTATGAAGGTCCTGCGAAACCTGATCCTGGAGTGTTGGCTTCCCGTCAGATCCGCGCGTCGGCTCCGCAGCTTCTCCGCCGGGCGCCGCGGGGACGATCTAGGAGTCAGGGGTGCTCGGCACATGCCCCCAGGCGAGCATCCTCCTCGTCGATGACATCCCCGCCAACCTCCTGGCACTGGAGGCCCTGCTCGCGCCGTACGGCCACCGGCTCGTGCGCGCGGCCTCCGGACAGGAGGCGCTGCGGTGCGCGCTGCAAGGGGACTTCGCCGTCATCCTCCTGGATGTGCGGCTGGGGGACATGAGCGGCATCGAGGTGACGGCGATGCTGCGTGAGCGGGAGCGCACCCGGCACACGCCCGTGCTGCTCATGACGGCCGCCAGCAGCGACGACCGCGAGCTGCTGGCGGGCTACTCCCACGGCGCGGTGGACTACCTGCGCAAGCCGCTGGTGCCCGAGGTGCTGCGCGCCAAGGTGGCGGTCTTCGTGGACCTCTACCGCGCCCGCGAGCTCACGCGGCGCCATGAGGAGCTGCTGCGCCTGCGCGAGCGGGAGTCCCTGGAGCACTCGCACCGGGAGCAGCTCCACCACCTGCTGTTGCAGGCGCCGATCGCCATCGCCATCAACAGCGGGCCCGACCTCCTCTTCGAGTTCGTCAACCCGCTCTTCGAGAAGGTCGCCGGGCGCCCGGTTCCCCTGGGCAAGTCCATGCGCGAGGTGCTCCCGGAGATCGCCGCCCAACCGGAGATCATGCAGCGGCTGCTGCGGGTGTTGAGCACGGGCGAGCCGTTCCGGGCCGACGAGCTCCCCGTGAGGTGGGATCGCAGCGGCAAGGGGAAGCTGGAGGAGGGCTTCTTCAACCTCATCTACCAGCCGGTGCGGAGCCAGGACGGGCGCGTCTCCGGCGTCCTCACCTTCTCCATCGAGGTGACCGAGCAGGTGCTCGCCCGCCGCAAGCTGGAGGTGCTCGCCGCGGAGCTCAACCAGCTCAACGCCGAGCTGGAGACGCGGGTGCGCGAGCGCACCTCCCAGCTCCAGGAGGCCAACCGCGAGCTGGAGTCCTTCAGCTACTCGGTCTCCCATGATCTGCGCGCCCCGCTGCGCCACATCACCGGCTTCGCCCAGCTGCTGGAGCGCAAGGCGGGGGCGAAGCTGGATGAAGTCTCCCGCGGCTACCTGCAGACCCTCATCACCGCGGCGCGGCAGGGGGGCACGCTGGTGGACGACCTGCTCTCCTTCTCGCGCATGGGCAGGGCGGAGCTGCACCGGAAGCAGGTGGACCTGGGGGCGCTGGTAAGCGAGATCCGCCGGGAGCTGGAGGCCGAGGCGCAGGGGCGGAGCGTCGAGTGGCGCCTCGGAGCGCTGCCCCAGGTGGAGGCAGACCCGGCCCTCTTGCGCCAGGTGGTGCGCAACCTGCTGAGCAACGCCATGAAGTACACCCGGCCCAGCCCTCACGCCGTCATCGAGGTGGGCACGCGCCCTGTGGGAGAGGAGCTGGAGGTGTGGGTGCGCGACAACGGGGTAGGCTTCGAGATGCAGTACGTGGACAAGCTCTTCGGCGTGTTCCAGCGCCTGCACACCGCCGAGCAGTTCGAGGGCACTGGCATCGGGCTGGCCAACGTGCGGCGCATCGTCTCACGGCACGGGGGGAGGACCTGGGCGGAGGGGGCCGTGGGGCAGGGTGCCACCTTCCATTTCTCGTTGCCTCGCATCACCCCACTCGAGGGAGCACCGCCGTGACAGAGCTCAAGAAGATCCTCCTGGTGGAGGACAGCGCCAACGACGTGGCGCTCTCCCTGGCGGCCCTGGAGGAGATCAACCTCGCCAATGAAGTCGTCGTGGTGCGAGATGGCCAGCAGGCGCTCGACTTCCTCTACCGCCGGGGCGAGTACGCGCAGCGGACCGACGGCAACCCCGCCGTGGTGCTGCTGGACCTGAAGCTGCCCAAGGTGGACGGCCTGGAGGTGCTCAACCAGGTGAAGGGCGACCCGGCGCTGAAGACGATCCCCGTCGTGATGCTCACCTCCTCCCGCGAGGAGCGGGATCTGGCGCACAGCTACGGGCTGGGGGTGAACGCCTACGTGGTGAAGCCGGTGGCCTTCCCGGACTTCGTCTCGGCGCTCAAGGAGCTCGGGCTCTTCTGGGCCGTCGTCAACCAGCCCCCTCCGGGCTCCCTCACGCAGCTGGCCCGGAGGTGAGCGCATGCAGAGCGCCGCGCCGGACTTCGATCACGCTCCCGTCGAACGGCTCCTGAGCATCCTGCTGTTGGAGGATAGCGAGCTGGACGCCCGGCTGATCCACGCCCACATCGAGGAGGCGGGCCTGAACGTCCACCTGGACCGGGTGGATGGCCGCGAGGGCTTCATCCGGGCGCTGGCGCGCGGCGGGTATGATCTCATCCTGTCCGACTACAACGTCCCGGGCTTTGACGGCCTGAGCGCGCTGAACATCGCGCGGCGGAGCCTGCCGGACGTGCCCTTCCTCTTCGTCTCCGGCGCGCTGGGAGAGGATCGCGCCATCGAGCTGCTCAAGCGGGGGGCGACGGACTACGTCCTCAAGAATCGGCTGGAGCGGCTGGCCACGAGCGTGCGGCGGGCCCTGCGCGAGGCGGAGAGCGAGCTGCGGCGCAAGCGCACCGAGGAGGCGCTGCGGCGCTCCGAGGAGCGCTACCAGTTGGTGATGCGGGCCACCTCGGACGCTGTCTGGGACTGGGACCTGGAGCTGGGCCTGTTGCACTGGAGCGACGCCGTAGAGCAGGTGTTCGGCTGCGAGCGGGGCGCGCTGGGGTACACGGTGCAGTGGTGGCGGGAGCGCATGCACCCCGACGACCGCGAGCGGGTCTGGGGGGGCCTCCAGCGCGCGCTCGATGGCCGTGGGGACCGCTGGCAGGACGAGTACCGCCTGCTGCGGGAGGATGGGACGTACGTGGTGGTGGCGGACCGGAGCTACATCGCCCGTGACGCGGAGGGCCGGCCCGTGCGCATGGCCGGGGCCATGCAGGACATCACCTCGCGGAAGCGCTCCGAGGAGGAGCGGCGGCTGCTGCTGAGCGAGGCGCGCCGGCGGGTGGAGTTCGAGCAGCAGCTCGTCGGCATCGTCAGCCATGATCTGCGCGGGCCGCTGAACGCCATCCTCGCGGGCGCCTCGATGATGCTGCAGCGGGACAACATCGAGCCGTGGCAGGCGAAGACGGCGGCCCGCATCCTGTCCTGCGCGGAGCGGGCCAACCGGCTGATCCGGGATCTGCTCGACTTCACCCAGGCACGCATGGGGGGCGGCATCCCCGTGAGGCCCACGCCGACGGACCTCCACGAGCTGACGCTGCAGGTGGTGGACGAGGCCCGCGCCGTGCACGTCGACCGCGACCTCCAGGTGAGCCAGCGCGGGGATGGGCGGGGGAGCTGGGACCCGGACCGGATCGCGCAGGTCATCTCCAACCTCGTAGGCAACGCGCTGAAGTACAGCCCGGAGCGCAGCCCGGTGCTGGTGGAGACCCAGGGGGAGGAGGAGCGGATGGTGCTGCGCGTCCACAACCAGGGAGAGCCCATCGCCGCGGATCTGCTGCCGCGCATCTTCGAGCCGCTCCGGCGGGGGAAGCGGCGGGCGAACCGGTCGGATCGGAGCATTGGCCTGGGGCTGTACATCGTCCGTGAGCTCGTCCTGGCGCACGGGGGCACCGTGGAGGTGAGCTCCACGGAGGCCGAGGGGACGACCTTCACCGTCGCCTTGCCGCGCACGGCCTCCGTTGCTGGCGATGGGGCCTCCGGGAGCGGGTGACGGACGCCGGGCTCACTCAGGGGGCTTTGCGGAGCACGGCCAGGGCGTCCAGGAGGGCCTGGGTGTAGTCGGTGAACCCCTCGGGTGGCTTGTTGCCTGGGCGGACGATGGACGCCTTGTTGTTGGGGAGCAGGCCGAAGAGCGCCCCGGGGTTCTCGAAGTAGGCGCCGCGGAACGCGTCCTGGATCATCTGCCCCTGCTGCTCGGGGTTCATCTTCGCCCAGGGCTTGCCCTGGCGGAGCGCCTTGGCGAAGTTGTAGCCATCCCCGAAGAGCTGGGACCAGAGGGCATTGGGCGCGTACCCCCACCCGCCGTGCTGGTACTGCCAGACGTGGACGAGCTCGTGGATGATGATGGAGCTGTACTGGCCGGGGTAGGCATGGGCCTTTCCGGGAAGCTGGATGCTGTTGCCCGTCGTGTAGGCCCGGCTGCCGTTGATGAGCTCGATGAAGGAGCCCATCTTCTCGATGCGGATGGGCGAGTAGTTGAGGCCCTCGGCGAACACCTTGCGCGCCATCTGGAGCTCCGCCTCACTGAGGGGGCGCTTGTCAGGCATCTTCTGGGCGGTGCCGGTGGCGCCGCTGACCAGGTGGAGGTTCGAGCCGCTCTGAGGTGCTCCCTCGGAGGGAGAGAGGGGGGGTTCAGGTTCGATCTTGGCGCCCATGGCCCAGGCTCCTCGCGGGGGTTGAAGGGGAAGAGTACCGCAGGAGGCTGAAAACCCGGTTGCCCGGGTGGGGAGGAGAGTTCGAGGATCGAACATCTGAGAGGAGGGAGGCAAAGGCATGAGCACGGAGGAGCTATCGGACGTGGAGTTCCTGGCGGCGCTGGAGGCGGCCACGTACCCGGGAGAGAAGTTCGGCCACCGGGGGCACCTGCGGCTGGGGTGGCTGTGCCTGAGGGCGCACGGCTTCGAGGCAGGGCTGGAGCGGATCCGCACGGCGGTGCGGCACTACGCCACGTCTCTCGGAGCGGCGCAGAAGTCCCACGAGACGATGACGCGGGCCTGGGCGGAGTGCCTGCAGGCGGCGCTCGACGAGACGCCGCAGCTCACCTCGCTGGAGGCGTTGCTGGCGGCTCACCCGGCGCTGCTGGACTCGATGCTGTTGGAGCGCCACTACCGGAAGGAGACGCTGGACTCGGCGGAGGCGAGGGCGGGCTGGGTGCCGCCGGACCTGGCGCCGCTGCTCCGCGGGAGGCAGGCGAGCGGGTGACGGCTCACGGGCCGGAGACGCCGCGCTCGCTCATCCACTTCTGCAGGGAGGCCCGGGCGGTGGCGCGCACCTTGTTCTTCAAGAAGGGCGTCCACCCGAGCAGCAGGCCCATGGGGCCGAGGGCCTGGCGCGCCCAGCGGTGGAAGTCGAAGCGGTCGCGGTGGCGGAGGATCTTCCCGTCGCGGAACTCGAACTCGGCGTCGATGATGTTGAGCACCTTCCGGCCGGTGGTGGAGAAGGTGTAGCGGGCCTCCCAGTGGGCGCGGCCGGTGCGGTCATCGGCCTGGATGTCGCGGAACTCGAGGGTGAGATCCTTCCCGCGCTCACAGAGCATGCGCCACATGGAGGTGACGCCGGCATGGCGCAGGCCGGGGAACACCTCGTCGGAGAACTCGGCGTCCGGGTGGTAGCAGGCGGCCATGGCGTCGCCATCGCGGCGCTGGAAGGCGGAGTAGAAGTCGGTGAGGAGCTGGGCGTTGGGGTGCATGGGAGGGTGTTAGCAGACTCTGGGGCGGGGGCTGTATGCCGTCGAACGAGCGGCGTACGGTTCTGCTCAGCACTGGCGCGCGAGCGTGGCAGAGTGGAGGCATGGCGCGAGAAATCGTCCTCTGGCCCCACAAGGTGCTCAACTCGGCGACGAAGCCGGTGACGGAGTTTGGTCCTCCCTTGGAGAAGCTGTTGGCCGAGATGGCCGAGGCGATGCAGGAGGCCAAGGGCATTGGCATCGCGGCCAACCAGGTGGGCGAGTCCCTGCGGGTGGCGCTGGTGGGGCGCGAGGACGGGACGTTCTTCGAGATCGTCAACCCGCAGATCCTGGAGCGCTCGGGGAAGGTGACGCTGGAGGAGGGGTGCCTGTCGATCCCGAACGAGTGGGAGAAGGTGCCGCGCAACGAGAAGGTGAAGGTGCGCTACCAGGACAGGACGGGGCAGTGGCACGAGGTGGAGGCGGAGGGGAAGCTGGCGCACGTGTTCCAGCACGAGATCGACCACCTGGACGGACAAGTCTTCGTGGAGCACCTGTCGAGCCTGAAGCGCAGCCTCATCCAGGAGCGGATGAAGAAGCTCCAGAAGGCGCTGAAGCGGCAGAAGGACTGAGGGGGCATGAGCGTGGCCCCCCTTCCCGAGAGCGTGGCGAAGTTCCGTACGGAGTACCGGCGAACGGAGCGGGGGACGCACTACGTCGGCTGGGCGCACTTCGCGTTCACGAGCCTGGGCTCGCTCTCGGTGATCGCGTTCTCGCTGAGCCGGCTGTCGGAGGTGCGGCCGCTGGAGTGGCTGATGGTGCCGGTGAGCTTCCTGCTGGCAAACGCGGCCGAGTACTTCGGGCATCGGGGGCCGATGCATCACCGGAGGAAGGGGCTGGAGCTGGTGTACCGGCGCCACACGCTGCAGCACCATCACTTCTTCACGCACGAGGCGATGGCATTCGAGTCCAGCCATGACTTTCGGATGGTGCTCTTCCCGCCGGTGTTGCTGCTGTTCTTCCTGGGAGCGATCGCGACGCCGCTCGGAGCGCTCTTCTTCGCGCTCGGCTCACCGAATGCGGGCTGGCTCTTCGTGGCGACGGCGATGGGCTACTTCCTCACCTACGAGTGGCTGCACTTCTGCTACCACCTGCCCACCGAGCACCCGCTGGCTCGGCTGCCCCTCATGGCGCGGCTGAGGAGGCACCACACGGTGCATCACGACCTGGCGCGGATGGGCCGGTACAACTTCAACATCACCTTCCCGCTCTGCGACTGGCTGCTGGGGACGGTGTGGAAGCAGCGGTAGCGCAGCGCGCCAGGCTGCACGCCTGGAGGGAAAGCTGGCTCCGGGGGAGAATGTCCGGTGACAGAGCCGGGTCCTCTCCGGGGGTTCCCCCTCATGCGGGGCGTGCACACCCTGACGGACATGATCACCTTCCTGATCAAGAAGGATTTGACGAGAAGGTGACGAAGCGGTACTGATCCTGCCCCTCCCGCTCGACGTCCTCGACACACTGGTGTCGGGGGGCTCGGGTGGGGCGGAATCAGGGGGCAACGAAGCTTGTTGACACCCAACGCGGCGACGAAGTAGAAGCCGCGCCCCCTCGACAGGGATCGGCGACGCGAGAGCGGGGCCGAGCCAGAAGAAGTCGGGGCCAAGACACAGTTGAATAAGTCAGCCGGAAGAGGTTGACGCGGGACGCGGCGGTGAGGT
>JAFGNZ010000235.1 GCA_016926755.1 Myxococcaceae bacterium
ACGAAGCGCGAGCGCGGGTACTTGGAGATGAGGCTCTGGCGGACCTGGATGGCCTTGTCCAGCTGCTTCGCCTTGAAGTAGTCCACGGACGCGTTGTAGAGCGCCTGGTCCGCGATGGTCGTCTGCGGGAAGTCCTTGACGAAGTTCAGGTACGCCTCGGCGGCCTTGGCGTACTGCTTCTTCTCCTCCAGCTGCGCCACCAGCGCGAACGAGGACTGCTCGATGAGCTTGGAGAGATCCTCGCGGAACTTGCCCTGCGCCAGCTTCTCGTTGCTGTAGAACTTGCGGGCCCACTCGTTCACCTTCGCGTAGTCCTTCTGCAGGTTGTACGAGTCGAGCACCAGGTTGGCGGCCACCTCGCCGGCCCGCTCGCCGTTCTCGAACTTGTGGTCCGGGTGGTTGAGCGCGATGTCGCTGAAGCGCTTCACCGCCTCGTCGAAGTGGTTGTAGCGGTAGTAGATGTTGGCGGCCTTGAAGGCGATCTCCACCCGCTTGTCGCCCTTGGGCAGGTACTTCAGGTAGCGCTCGCACGCGTCGAGCAGCCCCTTCTTGGGCTCCTGGATGGCGATCTTCTTCTTGATGTCGCCGGTCTCCGGGGCCTTGAGGGCGCCCTTCTCCTCGGCGGCCTTGACCACCTCGTCATAGGCGAGCACCGCGTTGTAGGCGGCGTTGGCCAGCCACTTGCCGGGCTTGCCGGGCTTGGGGTTGCCCTTGGCGTCCTTGGCCTCCAGCGCCTTGGCGTCCTGGAGCACGACGAGCGTGTAGTTGACCGAGGACTTCTCGTAGTTGTTCAGGTTGTCGTTGAGCAGCTCCGCCCAGAAGAAGCGCATGTCGTACGCCTTGGGGTTCTCCGGGAAGAGCGTGAGGTAGTCGCCGTAGATGGCGTCCGCGTAGCGGAACGTCTCCTCATCGCGCGTCTTCTTGCCCTCGTTGTGCCAGGTGACGGCGAGGTTGGACAGGGTGCGCTCGGCCAGCTCGTTGGCCTCCTCGAGCAGCTTCTTGTCCTTCTCCTCCTTGATGATGCCGGAGGCCTCCACCTCCTTGGTGATCTTCACCAGGCGGCGCACCTGGGCCACGGTGCGATCCTTGTTGCCCATGCGCAGCACGCAGTCGACGATCTTCGCCTGGAAGCCCGGGGACTCGGGCGACAGCGGCTTCTCCTTGATGAGCTGGTTGAAGGTGATGGCCGCCTCGCGATCCTTGCCGTCCCCGTAGTAGAGGTTGGCCAGCTGCTTCATCATCGCGAAGCGATCCTCGGGCTTGGTGGCCACCTTGCTGAAGTCGGCGCGGGCCTGCATCACGTCACCCTCGCGCGCGTAGGTGCGCACGTAGTCGGTGCGGGCCTCCTTCACCTGCGTGCCCTTCTTGCTCTTGCCGCCGTCGCGCTCGATGGCGCTGCCGGCCAGCTCGCCGTAGAGCACCACCGTCTTGAACTTGTCCTTGGCGGCCTCGTAGTCGCCCATGTTGAAGTAGCACCAGCCCTGCTTGTAGAGGGCGTAGGCGTAGACCTGGCTCTCGGTGAACTCCGCGGCGCGCTTGTAGGACTCGAGCGCCCGCTCCAGCTCCGGGCGCTTGCCCTTGGAGTTGTTGAAGTAGTACTCGCCGAAGGCCAGCCACGCGTCCGGCAGGAACTTGGACTTCGGGTACTTCTCCACCAGCCGCTTGAAGGCCACCAGCGCCTTCTTCTCCTGGCCGTCCTCCATGAGGAACTTGCCCAGGAAGAAGAGCACCTCGTCGCTGCGCTCGAACTTCGGGTACTCCTGGATGATCTTCGTGTACTGAGCGACCGCGAGCTTGCCGAACTCCTTGGATTTGGCGAGCAGCTCCGCCTTCTCCGCCTTGGCGCGCGACTGGCCCGCGGCGTCGCTGCGGTTCATCGCCTTGATGAGATCGTCATCCTTCCGGTTCGCCTCGAACTCGTGGAACTTCGCCTCCTCCCAGTAGAGCTCGCCCAGGCGGAACAACAGGCCCGGCGCCTCACCCTGGTCGGGCGACAGCTCGATGATCTTCCTCAGCGACTCGATCTGCTCGCGGCGCTTGGAGGCGACCTGCAGCTCCACTCCCTGTCGAAACGGGTCGTACTGCAGGGCGGGCGCATCCGACTCCTTCTCCTTCTTTCGGGAGATGTCGCCCGCGAGCGACTTGTCGATGGTGGTGGCCTCTTTCTTGCCCAGGTTCGCCTCACGGGGGTTCTTCTTCCCTTGGGCGGCGGCCACCGGGGCCAGGAGCATGAGGCAGATGAGGAGCGAGCGACGCATGTCTCTCCTATCCCGGAGTGTGTGGTCCAGAACGCTTGTCTGCTTGGCAAGTATCCGGGACTCTTTAGGAATTTCCCTTCGAGGGGCGCCACTATGCGCAGGGTCCACCGGGTCGGTCAACTGAACCCGCGCTGCCGGCGGGCCCCGTGACTGCGGGCCGGAAAACTTCCAGAAGCGCTGTCCGGAATGCGTTGGGTTGGCTGCCATGTCGGCCCTGGAGGTTATGGGGAGGGTAGCGCTCGGCTGCTCGGCTGCTCTACCCTGCGATGCGTACCGGATCATGAGCCTCCTGCCTGAAGGCGCCAGTTTCGAGGAACTGGTGCAGGACTATTTTCTCGCCATGCGTGGCGCGGGGCTGATGCTCTCCGCACTGGACACCGAGCTTCTGACGTCCTGGGCCCGCGAGGCCGTTCCCTTCGAGGTGGTGGCGCGGGGGATTGCCCGCTCGGCGGAGAAGGCGCTGTGGGACGCGCGGCCCGGAGAGCCGGTGCTGCGCAGCCTGCGCGCCTGCCAGCGGCAGGTGGAGGCGGAGATCAAGAAGTACCGGCAGCGGAGCGCGGGCGCGGGAGAGGGCGGCCGGCGCAGGCGTGCGCTGACGTGGGAGGAGACGCGGCATGCGCGGCTGCGGGCCTCGCTGGAGCAGCTGGCGGAGCGGCGTCCCGAGCTGATGCAGCGGGTAGGTCAGCTGATCGAGGGGACGCTCGCCGCGCCGCCGAGCGAGCCGGCGCAGTTCGACGCGCAGGAGCACCGGGTGTTCCTGGGGCTGCTGCGCGCCCTGCCCTTCTCCGAGCGGCTCCTGCTGTGGCGCGAGGCGGTGGGCGCGGGGGCGGAGGGCCAGGGGATGTCCGTGTACTCGCGCCGGATGGCGCGAAGGTTCCGGCTGCTGGCGCTCGTGCGGCGCTCGCTCGCCATGAGAGAGGGCTAGCGGATGGGGACACCTGAACGCCTGCCCAGCAGGTCGTCTGGCGGGGGGGCTGCTATGGATCGCGCCGATATGGGGACCAAGGGCAGCGACGGTGGGTGCGGAGTATGCGGGGGGCGGACCTACCTCATCGAGCGGCAAGGGGATCTGGCGCACGCGCGGATCTGCGAGTGCTCGGTGAAGTGCACGGTGTGTGGCGGGCGAGGCCACAACCTCGTCGAGCAGGAGGCGACCTTCAGCAAGAAGGTGGGCCCGCGCAAGTACGAGGTGCTGGCGCCCTGCTCGTGCACGCTGCGGGTGCGGCGGGTGGCCCGCTACAACGAGGTGGGGCTGCCCGGCGTGTTGGCCCACGCGAACTTCGACAACTTCATCCCCGCGAAGACGCAGCAGGACCGCGCCCGCAGCGTGGCGATGCACTTCGCCCACCACTACGACAAGAAGGGCGCCAACAAGGGCTTCGTCCTCAGCGGACCGGTGGGCACGGGCAAGACGCACCTGCTGGCCGCCACGCTCGCGCACCTGGTGCTCGAGGTGGGCGTGGAGGCCCGCTACGTGGAGATCTCCCTGCTCTACGCCACCATCCGGCGCGGCTTCCAGGAGGGCAAGAGCGGCGGGGAGATCATCGGGCCGCTGTCCGAGGTGGAGGTGCTGGCCATCGACGAGCTGGGCAAGGGGCGCGGCAGCCAGTTCGAGATGGAGACGATGGATGAGCTGATCGCCCGGCGCTACAACGCCCACCGCACCACCCTGTTCGCGACGAACTACTCGCTGGAGCCGGAGCGCAAGAGCACGCGCGCGGTGAGCGGCTACCACTCCACCGAGGACGCGAAGAACAGCCTGCGGGACACGGAGCTGCTGCGCGAGCGCGTGGGAGAGCGCATCTACAGCCGGCTGTGCGAGATGTGCACCTTCGTGGAGATGCCCAAGGACGCACCGGATCACCGGCGCACGCGGCATGAGCTGGAGCCGCGCGCGCACCATGCGCCCGCGAAGATGCGCGCCACCCGCTGAACGCCCTGCCCCCTTCCCAGCCCGCGTCGAGCCGCTCCGAGCGCGCGTCGTGGCCCTGCACCCCTACCAGGTCCCCGAGGTGCTGCGGCTCGACGTGGCGGCTGGCACCCCCTACCTCCAGTGGATCCTCGCCGCCAGGCGGGTCATGACTGACTCCCGAGCCCTCCACGGGCCGGGTTCTCCGGATCCTGTACTCGCGCTACGCTGGAGGCCCCCCCTCACCCGCCTTTCCCTATGACTCCCATCCGTATCCTCGTGGCGGACAGTTCCGCGGTCGCCCGGAGGGAGCTCTCCCAGATGCTCGGGACCGATCCGACGCTGGAGGTCGTCGCCATCACGCCCAATGGGCGGATCGCGCTGGAGAAGGCCGAGCAGCTCCGCCCGGATGTGGTGGTGCTCGATCTCATGCTGGCGGACATGGACGGGCTGGCGCTGGTGAGGGCGCTGCGCCAGCAGTTCCCCCGCCTGCCCGTGCTGATCTTCAGCACGCTGACGGAGAGCGCGGGGACCATCACGATGGACGCGCTCGCGCAAGGCGCGAACGACTACCTCACCAAGCCGACCTCCGCGGGCGTGCCCTTCCTGGAGAAGGCGCGGGAGCCGCTCATCGCGAAGATCAAGGAGATGCACGCGCGCACCGTGCCGGAGTCGCCGAAGTTCACGCCGGTCCGCCGCAGGCATGAGCTGGCCAGGCCGCCCACGAAGCAGCCCCGCGTGGGGGCGGTGGTGGTGGGAGCGTCCACGGGCGGGCCCAACATGCTGGCCGAGGTGCTCGCGGCGCTGCCGGCGGACTTCCCGGCGCCGGTGCTCATCGCCCAGCACATGCCGTCCGGCTTCACGCGGCTGTTCGCCGAGCGCCTGGACGCGATCTCTCCGCTGACGGTCCGAGAGGCGCTGATGGGCGAGCAGGTCCGCGTCGGGCAGGTGTGGGTCGCCCCAGGGGACTTCCACATGGCGCTCACCCGTGAGGGGCCCCTGGTCAAGCTGCTGGTCCATCAGGGCCCGATGGAGAACTCCTGCCGTCCGGCGGTGGATGTCCTCTTCCGCTCCGCCGCCGCGGCCTACGGAGCGGGCGTCCTGGCCGTGGTGATGAGCGGGATGGGACAGGATGGGTTGAAGGGCTGCCAGGCCATCAGCCAGGCGGGCGGGCGGATCATGGTCCAGGATCCGGAGACCTGCATCGTCGGCAGCATGCCCCAGGCGGTCCTCCAGGCCGGCCTGGCCCACCAGGTGGTGCCCCTGAGGAAGCTGGGCGCGGAGATCGTCCGGCGGGTCATGAAGACGCTCTCCGAGAAGCCCCTGACCGGCTGAGCCTCGTGCATACGGGGAGGAGGGCGAGCGCAAGCGCATGCATACCTTCCTTCCAGCTCCCTGATGTTCAAGAGGCGATCCGGTAGGAGCCATGGACGAGATTCAGGTCCCAGTCACGGGGTGGATTGCCTTCAGCGTGCTCGTGCTGGGACTGCTCGTGGTCGACCTGCTGGTCCACAAGCACAAGCACGGCGAGTCGAAGCGCAGCGCCATCGCCTGGAGCCTGGGCTGGATCGCGCTGGGGCTGGGCTTCAGCGTGTTCGTCTGGAAGGCCTATGGCGCCCGCCCTGCCCAGGAATACCTGGGCGCCTGGCTCATCGAGAAGAGCCTGAGCCTGGACAACCTCTTCGTCTTCCTCGTCATCTTCCGCAGCCTCTCCATCCCCGAGGACGAGCAGCGGCGGGTGCTCTTCTGGGGCATCTTCGGGGCGCTGATCTTCCGGGCGCTCTTCATCTTCGCTGGCGTGGAGGCGCTGGAGCGCTGGCACGCCGTCGTCTACGTCTTCGGCGCCATCCTGCTCCTCACGGCCATCCGGGTCGCGCTCGAGGATCCGGCCCGGAAGCGCGAGAGCACGCTGGTGCAGTGGCTCGCCCGGCGGCTGCCCGTCAGCTCTTCGCTCGAGGGCGCGCACTTCCTCGTGCGCGACCACAGGCGCCTGATGGCGACCCCCCTGCTGGTCGCGCTGATCGCCATCGAGCTCACCGACATCGCCTTCGCCGTGGACTCGGTGCCCGCGGCGCTCGCGGTGAGCCAGGAGCCCTTCATCGTCTACACCTCCAACGTCTTCGCCATCCTCGGGCTGCGAGCCCTGTACATCGCGCTGGCGCACGTCATCTCGGAGCTGCACTACCTGCACTACGGCCTCGCCGCCGTCCTGGCGTTCGCGGGCTTGAAGATGGTCGTGCCCGACAGCTGGGTCCACGTGCCGCCGCTCGTCTCGGTGGCGATCATCGTCGCGTGCATCGGCCTCGCGGTCGCCGCCAGCCTCTGGGCGCGGGCCCAGGAGCGCCGCCGGGACCAGGTCCGCGACTGAAGCCGGGCGCGAGCGCGCTCGAGCCCCAGCCCAGTGCCCTTGCCCGGCGGCCTACCCTCCAGTCCACTGAACGACACCAGGAGAGTCAACCCCCGCTCCAGGCTTGGAGTACTCTCGCGCCGGACGTGCTAGGCCGGGGCATGGGATACGCAAGGAGCAAACGATGCGGCACCATTGGATCATCGGAGTGGCAGCACTCGCCTGGGTAGCGTGTAGCTCGGACCCTCAGCCTGACCCTCCTCAGATCGAACCCAAGGCCACCCAGGTGGGCACGCCCATCGGCCTGCCCGAGACGCGCGTCATCGGAGCCGCCGGAGGGAGCCTGAGCTCGGCGGACGGCAAGCTCACGCTCGAGATCCCCGCGGGGGCGCTCACCCAGGACGAGACGGTGGGCATCCAGGAGATCACCAACGAGGCCCACGGCAAGGTGGGCAAGGCCTTCCGGCTGACGCCCGAGGGGGTCCAGTTCGCCAGTCCCGTGACGCTCCGCTACCACTACAGCGACGAGGAGGTGAAGGGCACTGTCCCCGCGCTGCTGAGCGTGGCCTATCAGGATCAAGCGGGCTTCTGGCACGTCTACAAAGAGGCCGCCCTGGATCCGGTCGGCAAGACGGTGAGCGTGGAGACCCGCCACTTCAGCGACTGGTCTCCCGTGACGGGGGCGCAGCTCCTGCCGCACACCGCCTCCGTGCACGTGTCCAAGACCGTCGACCTCCGGGTCGTCCAGTGCGAGGTGGTCAACGAGGAGGACGACGGCAGCGAAGCGGTCATCACCTCCATCCTCGCGCTGTGTGAGTCGAGCCCCCTGACCAGCCTCAACGCCAAGAACTGGTCGGTCAATGGGGTGTCCGGTGGAGACAACAGCGTGGGCACCCTCCAGTCCAACGCTCAGGCCAGCGCCGGCCTGGCGGTCTACAGCGCCCCGGCCCAGCCCCCCAGCGCGAACCCCGTCAGCGTCTCCGTCGAGTACACCGAGCACTTCGAGACCACCCAGCACCTGCTCGCGTCCAACATCGTGGTGGTGGATCCGGCCGCCAAATGCGGTGGGCTCAAGACCACCAGCACGTGGAACGCCACCTTCGGTCTGTCCTTCGACTACAACGGCGTGAATGGCGACGGCGAGACGCTGACGCTCAGCCACTTCGCCGAGGTCACCGCCCGCCTCACGAAGACCCTCGAGAGCGAGTCGAGCGTGAACTACGTGGGGCCCGTCACCGGGATGGTCTCGGTGGATGATCGCCACGTCAATCCAGGGACCACCGAGAAGATCACGACCTTGAAGGGGCAGGGAGAGCCCGTCACTGTGAATCAGGCCTCGAGGGCCTATCTGAACATCGATCTCACCAACTGCACGTACAACGTGGGGATGCAGGTGTCGGTGAATGCCGAGTACGCCGAGACGGGCAGCCAGCCGCGCACGGACGTCTTCCCGGTGGGCTCGGTGCGCAGCACCTGGCGGCCCATCGGCACCACGGGCAACCTGACCGATGGAGGCGACTTCGTGACCCACTCGGATCTGTGGGGGGCAACCAACACCGGCGATGCCTACTTCCAGAGGGGACTGGGCACGTATCTCTTCTTCGACGGCTATGCCGCCGAGGGCGCGGCGGGCTCGGCGCGGGTGTCCTGGTCGTACGAGCCCGCGCCGTAGCGGCTGACACCCCGGGCGCGGCGGCGCTCGACAGGGCTTCCCGGCGGCGGAGCGTGCGGCTCAGGAGCGCTTCGCCTGCTGGAGCTCGGCGACCAGCAGCTCCGACACCTTCCGCACCCGCGGAATGTCGAGGGCGGACTTCGCGCACACCAGGTGCAGCTGGGACTTCGCCCACGGCCCCAGGTCGATGTCGAGCGGCACCAGGTTCCGCGCCCGGCTGAAGCGGTGGGCGACATGCCCGAGCACCATCGCCCCCACGCCCGCCTCCGCGGCCGCCAGCAGCACGAGGTAGTTGTCCGCGGTGAAGGCGGGCGTGAAGTCGGGGATGACCGACTCCAGCTGGGGATTGGGCGGCACCGCGTCGAACGGCGGCGCCCAGGCCACCCACGGCAGCTGCTGGAGCGTCGGCCTCTTCGGCAGCTTCGCCTTGAGGGACTTCGCGACGAAGACGGCGTTGTGGTGCTCGAGCGTGTACACGAGCTTCAGGTCCGCGTTCGTCGGGGGCTTGCCGCGCAGCGCGAGATCGGCCTCGCCGCGCCCCAGGTCGAGGTACTGGATCGCCGACTTCACCTCGAGCCGCAGGCCCGGGTGCTTCTGCGCCACGAAGGCCGCGAAGGGCGCGAGGAAGTCGAAGCTCACGAACGGACTCCCTGTCACGCGCACGAGCCCGCGGGGCGAGCTGTCCGCGGACTCCGCGGCGCGGTGCAGCTCGCCTGCCCACTCCGCCATCTTCCGCGCGGGCGGCACGAGCCGCTCCCCCGCCACCGTCAGCGTCGCGCCATCCACCCCGCGATGGAACAGCGTGGCGCCCACGGCGTACTCCAGCGCCGCCAGCCGCCGGCTCACCGTCGGTTGGCCGATGCGCAGCTGCCGGGCAGCTCCGCTGAAGCTGCCGGTCTCGGCGATGGCGAGGAACAGCCGCGCGTCATCCCAGGAGATATCCATGAATGAATGGCCTCATGCCTTTTTCGCTGATTTCCATCCATTATCGCATCGTTATCCTCCTCGCGTCTCGAACCGGAGGAGCCCACCGTGAAGTTCCCCTTGCTGACCCTCTCCCTCGCCGTGCTCAGCGGCTGCGCCGTCACCTCGCACGACGTCCAGCGCTCCTCGCTCGGCGTGTCACGCCCGACGAGCGAGTTGCTGGCGGTGCTCGATCAGGCCGGCCCCGTGGAGTTGGAGTCCGTCGCCTCCTGCGACTGGGCCGTCGAGCGCAGCGGCCTCATCAACCTGGAGCACCCCACGGCGAAGCAGGCGGGCCTCACGGACGGTGACGAGCCCATCCAGGTCTTCTTCCATGCCATCCGCCACCCCACCCGGGGGCTCTTCATCGTCGACACCGGCGTGGAGACGGCGCTGCGTGATGCGCCCGAGAAGTCGGCCATGAGCGGGCTCGTCGCCAGCGCCATGCACCTGGAGAAGATGAAGGTGCATCAGCCGCTCGGGGAGTGGCTGGCGAAGCAGCCGCAGCCCGTGGCGGGCGTGTTCCTGACGCACCTGCACCTGGACCACATCACGGGCATGGCCGACGTGCCGAAGGGGACGCCCGTCTTCACCGGCCCCGGCGAGGCAGCGGCCAGGGCCTTTCTGCACCTCTTCGTCCAGGGCAGCAGCGACCGCGCGCTCGAGGGCAAGCCGGCGCTCTCGGAGTGGACCTTCTCCGGCGACACCCACGGCCTGTTCGACGGCGCGGTGGACATCTTCGGTGATGGCTCGGTGTGGGCGCTCTGGGTGCCGGGACACACGCCCGGCAGCACCGCATACCTGGTGCGCTCGACGAAGGGCCCGGTGCTCCTGGTCGGTGACGCGAGCCACACGCGCTGGGGCTGGGAGCAGGGTGTCGAGCCCGGCACCTTCACCGCCGACGGGCCCAGGGGCGTGGAGAGCTTCAAGAAGCTGAAGGCGTTCGCCGCGGCGCACCCGAATGTCGAGGTGCGGTTCGGGCATCAGCGCTGAACGCGCGACACCCGCCCGGCGGGACTTCGGAGAAGCTCAGTCAGCGCGGCGGATGCCGAGGTGCACGTGGTCGAAGTGGCCCTGCACCTTCCACAGCAGCTGCAGCGAGTACTTCTGACCATCCACGTTGATGATGTGCCGGTTGTACGTCCCGATGTTCGACTCGGGGATGCCGTACTTCTTGGCGATCTCGCGGGCCAGCTGGTCCCCGCGCGCGCCGGAGACGCCGAAGTCCGTCGCGAACGCAGTCTTGTTGCCCGTGTAGTGGTCCGACCCGGTGGTGGAGCCCACGCGCTTCGTGTCCGCCAGGTTGCGCTTCTGGCTCGTCACCGGGATGCCCAGGTTCCGGGCGATGTCCTTGGCCGCGTTGGCCACGCCCTCCGAGCCGCCCCAGCCGCCGCCCGCCTGGACGCCGCCGCCGGTGCGCGTGGGCGAAGTGGTGGTGGCGCCTCCGGGGACATCGTGGTTGTGGCCCGCGTGATCGTTCCCCCCGCCCTGCGGCGCCGCGGTGCCACCGGTGGGCGCGGCCGGGCGAGCCGCTCCGCCGGGGGCCCCCCCTCGCTGGAAGCCATCCGGAACCTGCAGCGACTTCCCGGCAATGATGAGGTCCGGGTTCTTGATGTTGTTGGCCTGCGCGAGCTCCTTCACCGAGGTGCCGTAGCGCTGGGCAAGCTGGCTCAGGGTGTCACCACTCTGGATCCGGTGGACGGCCATGGGGGCATGCTCCGATGTAGGCGATTTTCTCCATTATCGGGATATGCGCGCACAAGTTGCGTCTATATTTACCTACACCTCGAAATGGGCCGCCGTCACGCCCCCAGGAACTCGCGGTGCAACCGGGCCGTGAGCGGCTTGAGGTGCGCCTTGTCCACCAGCAGGGAGAGCTGCAAGGGCGAGGTGTGGACCGCGTGGACGCGCGCCCCCAGCTCCTCCGCCGCGCTCAGCGCCCGGCGCAGGTAGGCCCAGTCCGCGTTGATGCCCGCCCCCACGCAGGTGACGGTCCCCACCTGCTCCTGGAGCGACACCGCCTCGCCGAAGCGCGTGGCCAGATCCCTCCTCACCGCCTCCACCCCGTGGACGTCCTGCAGCGGCACGGCGATGAACATCCGCCCCTCGCGCGCCTGCAGCCCGTCGAAGCTGAGCGCCCGGCCCCGCACGCCGCGGGCGTCGAGGAACTCGAGCAGCTCCGGCAGCCGCACCCGCTCCGAGGCCGCCGACAGCACCGCCATCTCCGGCTCGGCCGTCACGCCCTTGACGCGGGTGTCCGAGGGCACCGTCAGCTCCTGAACGGCCGTGCCCGTCCCCTGCCCATGCGCCGTGCGGGCGAGGATGACGATGCCCCGGGCCTTGGCGAACTCCACCGCCTGGGCGTTGAGCACCTTGGCGCCCGCGCTCGCCAGCTCCTGCATCTCGTCATAAGAGAGCGACTCCAGCTTGCGCGCGTCCGGCACCCCCCGCGGGTCCGCGGAGAAGACGCCGTCCACGTCGGAGTAGATCTCACACGCCTCCGCCTCGAGCGCCGCGGCCAGCGCCACCGCCGTGGTGTCCGAGCCGCCGCGCCCCAGCGTCGTCACCTCCTTCTTGTAGGAGACCCCCTGGTAGCCGGCGACGATGACCACCTTGTCCCGGTCCAGCTCCTCGAAGATGCGGTAGGGGCGCACCTCGACGATGCGCGCCTGCGAGTGCGCGTCGTTGGTGATGATGCCGCTCTGGCTGCCGGTGAAGCTGATGGCGGGCACCCCCAGCTCCTGCAGCGCCATGGACAGCAGCGCCATGGAGATGCGCTCGCCGCACGTCAGCAGCATGTCCAGCTCGCGCCGAGGGGGATCCGGGGACACCTGCTTGGCCAGGGACAGCAGCTCGTCCGTGGTGTCCCCCATGGCGGAGACGACGACGACGACCCGGTAGCCGGCCTCGCGCCGGGCCTTCACGCGCTGGGCCACCTTGCGAATCTTCTCCACGTCGGCGACGGAGGAGCCGCCGTACTTCTGCACGACGATGGGCATAACCGCCTCGTACCTCTGTTGGGCGTGGCCGGAAAACCACGCTGAGCGCTTTTCATGCACGACGCTGGCCAACCGGGTGCGCACGCCTGCCGCCCGGGCGACCGTCGCTTGACAGATCGGGATCGCCTCTTAGTATGCGGCGCCGTTCCCCGGGCCGTCAGGTGGCACACTTCCCACGGCCGACGGCCCCTGTTCGAAGCCTTCTCGTAGGGGCCTTCCCATGCCGATGATCGAGGTCCAGCACCTCACCAAGCGCTACCGGGATCGGACCGCCATCGACGGCCTCTCCTTCACCGTCAATGAGGGGGAGATCCTCGGCTTCCTGGGCCCCAACGGCGCAGGCAAGTCCACCACGATGAAGATCCTCACCGGGTTCCTGCCCCCCTCCGAGGGCACGGCCCGGGTGGCCGGGTTCGACGTCTTCGAGCAGCCGCTGGAGGTGAAGCGCCGCATCGGCTACCTGCCGGAGACGCCGCCGCTCTACCTGGAGATGACGGTGCGCGGGTACCTGAAGTTCGTGGCCTCGCTCAAGCGGCTGCCGGGCCGCGGGCTGAAGGCGGAGGTGGACCGGGTGGCCGGGCTCACCGGGGTGACGGACGTGATGGATCGCGTCATCCAGAACCTCTCCAAGGGCTACAAGCAGCGCGTGGGCATCGCCCAGGCCCTGCTCGGCTCGCCGCCGGTGCTCATCCTGGACGAGCCCACCGAGGGCCTCGATCCCGCCCAGCGCGCCGAGGTCCGCGCCCTCATCAAGGGGCTGGCCGGCAAGCACACCCTCATCCTCTCCACGCACATCCTCCCGGAGGTGACGATGACGTGCGAGAAGGTGCTGATCATCAACCAGGGGAAGATCGTCGCCTACGACGAGATCCGGCAGCTGGCCACGGTGCACGGCCAGGCCGAGGACGTCTCGCTCGAGGAGATCTTCATCAAGCTGACCGCCGCCTGAGCGGCCTGTCCCCACGACTCCCGAGAGGCCTCCCATGCGCACCGCCCTGGCGATCGCTCGCAAGGAACTGTCCATCTACTTCACCACGCCGTGGGCCTACGCGGTCTTCACGGCGATGGTGGCCATCTCCTCGTTCTTCTTCATGGGCCTGGTCCAGGCGTTCCAGCAGACCCAGGCGTGGGCCCGCTCCGTGGGCTGGAACCAGCTCCCGCCGGACATGGCCGCCTACCGCAACCTCACGGACGGCGTCGTCGTCCAGCTCTGGGGCATCATCCTCATCATCACGCTCTTCGTGGCGCCGTTCCTCTCCATGCGGCTGTTCGCCGAGGAGAAGCGCAACAAGACGTTCGAGCTGCTGATGACGACGCCCGTGCGCCCCATCGAGCTGGTGCTGGGCAAGTACCTGGGAGGGCTGGGCATCATCTCGGCGACGCTGGGGCTCACCCTGGTCTTCCCGCTCATCCTCTCGGCCTTCGGGGCGAGCGAGTCCGGCACGGTGCTGGAGTGGCCCACGGTGCTGCTGGGCTACGGCGGGGTGCTCCTGTGGGGCGCCACCTGCATGGCGGTGGGGATGTTCATCTCCTCGCTGACGGAGAGCCAGATGGTGGCCGCGCTGCTCACCTTCGTGGTGATGCTGCCGTGGATGCTGCTGCGCGGCCTGGCGCAGGGCGTGGAAGAGCCGCTGCGCTCCATCATCGGCTACCTCTCCTTCGATACCCAGCTGCAGAACCTGCTCAGGGGGGTGTTGGATCTCAAGGCGCTGGTGTTCTTCCTCTCCGTCATCCTCTTCTCGCTGCTGCTCACCCACCGCACGGTGGAGGCGCAGCGCTGGGCCTAGCCGCTGCGTGAGGGATCCAAGACCATGAGCACCTCCTCTGTCGGAAAGATCCTCGGCGCGCTCGGGCTGCTGCTCCTGCTGTCGAGCCCCTTCACCCTGTTCTTCACCTCGGGCTCGGTGGCGCTCACGGCCGTCAAGGCGGTGTCCGGCCTGGCGCTGCTGGGCGCGTACTTCGCCACGAACTTCAAGCAGTTCGGCCAGTTCGCCACGCGGCGCTCCAGCTTCTTCTTCGCCTCCACGGTGCTGCTGGGGGTGGTGACGCTGGGCGGGCTGGTGGCGATCAACTCCATCGCCTTCAAGAAGAACAAGAGCTGGGACCTGACCCAGAAGAAGATCTTCACCGTGGCGCCGCAGACGCGCTCCACGCTCGCCGGCCTCAAGGAGAAGGTGCGCGCCCTCGGCTTCCTCCCGCCGGGCCACCCCTACTACGACTCGGCGGAGCAGCTCTTCCAGCTCTACCAGGCCGAGGCGCCCGAGAAGTTCGAGTACACCTTCAAGGATCCGCAGCGGAACCCGGATCTGGCGGCGAAGTACCAGCTCAAGGAGGGGCAGGCGACGCTGGTGCTGGTGCGCGGCGAGGGCCCGAATGAATCCCACACCACCCTCGACATGCTCTCCGAGCAGGAGCTGACCAACGCCCTCATCAAGCTCAACGCGGTGGGGACGCAGAAGGTGTACTTCCTCAGTGGGCACGGCGAGTGGCCGCTCGAAGACCCGGCCCCCGTGCCGGGGCAGCCGAGCGACAGCCTCTCCGAGCTGCGCAAGAACCTCCTCCAGGAGGGCTACACCGCCGAGGAGCTCAACCTTGCGGGCCAGCAGGAGGTGCCGAGGGACGCGGCGCTGGTGGTCATCGCCGGCGCGAAGACGCCCTACACGCAGCCGGAGGTGGAGCTGCTGCGCCAGTACCTCGCGGTGGGTGGGCGGATGCTCTACTTCGCGGAGGCCAGCGTGGAGCCGAGGCTGGACGCGCTCCTGGCCGAGTACGGCGTGGAGGTGGACAAGGGCATCGTCGCGGATCCGCAGTTCAACAGCGGCAACCCCTACGTCATCGTCTCCCTGTTCTACGGCGAGCACGAGCTCACCCAGCCGCTGCGCCTGCGCAAGCTCAACATCGAGTTCCCCACGGCGCGCAGCCTCACGGTGCTGCGCCAGGGCATGGCCCCGGGGGTGAGGGCCGAGCCCGTGGTGCTCACCTCGCCCTTCGGGTGGGTGGAGACCACGCCGGACGCGGACGCCACGCCCTCCGACGGCGAGAAGTCCGGCCAGCTCACCGTGGTGGCTGCCGCCACGCGTGACACGAAGAGCGCCCAGGACAAGCGCTTCGAGGAGGCGCGCGTGGTGGTGGTGGGTGACTCGGAGCTCCTCCTGGATCCCAACTGGGGCCACGAGGCCAACCGCAACCTGGTGCTGAACGCCGTGGGCTGGGCGACACAGCAGGTGGAGAAGATCACCATCCGCCCGCCGGACCGCGAGCTCTCCACGCTGGAGATGGATGAGGCCATGCTGGACAACATCCGCTTCGTGTCCACGGATCTGCTGCCCCTGTCCCTGATGGGGCTGGGGATGGCCATCTGGCTGTCGAGGCGCAACAAGTGAAGCAGACGGAGAAGACCCTGGTCACCCTGCTCGTCCTCACCGCGGGCGCGGTGGGGCTGGGCCTCTACGCCTACTTCGGGGTGATGAAGCCGGAGGAGGTGCAGGCCGAGCAGAAGGCACAGGCCGAGAAGCTCTTCGCCACGGACACACCGGGCGAGAAGCCGAAGGAGGGGGCCACCACCGCCGCCCCCGTCTTCACGCAGCTGACCGTGCAGGCCCAGGGCGTCACCGCGACGCTGGAGCACCAGGGGGACACGTGGCGCCTCACCTCCCCGGTGTCGGGGCCGGCGGACAAGTGGGCGGTGGACAGCATCACGAGCCAGCTCCAGTCCGCGAAGTTCAAGGCCACCATCGAGGAAGCTCCCACGGACGCGGACCTGGAGAAGTACGGCCTCAAGCCCCCCGTCTTCATGGTGGCGGCGAAGGCCTACGTCCCGGACGCCTCGGGCGGCGGTAGGGACGATCCGGCCCGCCAGCATACGGTGACGCTGTATGGCGGCATCGAGAACACCTTCGACGGCTCCGTGTACGTGCGTCGCGAGGGGGATCCGCGCGTGTATGCCGCGGACGGCTCGGTGCGCTACGCGCTGGAGAAGGATCTGTACGCCCTGCGCGACAAGGAGTTCCTCGGGCTGGACGAGGCCTCGCTGAAGGCCGTCGAGGTGAAGGCCCGGACGAATGCCTACGCGATGGAGCGCGACGCGAACAGGGCCTGGCGGTTGACGAAGCCCACGGCCATGGGCGCGGACGTGGAGCGCCTGAAGCGGATGCTCCTGGCGCTCAAGGAGCAGCGGGCGCTCTCCTTCCCCTCGGACTCGGCGGAGGAGCGCACGAAGCGCGGCCTGGACAAGCCCTGGGTGGACGCGCGCTTCACGCTCGACAAGGGCGAGCCGGTGCGAGTGCGGCTCTCCCAGGTGCAGCAGGACGGGGCGGCCCCCCAGGTGTACGCGCTGCGCGAGCAGGGCGCGGAGGCGACGCTCGCGGAGGTGCCGGAGAGTGCGCTCGGCGTGCTCGACGTTCCGCTGGCGGAGCTGCGGAACAAGGAGGTGCTCTCCTTCAAGCGTGAGGACGTGAAGCGCCTCGTCTTCCACCCCGGCGCGGGCGGCGCTCCCATCACCCTGGCCCACACGAAGCCGGACTCGAACACCTTGGACGGCTGGCAGGTAGAGGCCCCCAAGGCCGGCAAGGCCCAGGCGTTCAAGGTGGGCTCGCTGCTGAGCCACCTGGACAACCTCAAGGCGTCCACCTTTGGCGAGGCCTCCCCGAAGAAGTGGGACAGGTACGGCATCACCGAGGCCTCTCGTGGCGTCTCGCTGCAGGATGCGAGCAGCAAGGAGCTGGCGCGGCTGTGGCTCGGCGGCGAAGTACCGGACAAGCCAGGCCACGTCTACGCCCGCGGCTCGTACGCCGAAGTCGCCGAGGTGGAGCTGGCGCGGCTCGGCGAGCTGCCGGCACGCCCAGAGGACCTCCTGGAGGCGTCGCCCGCCTCGGCTGCGATGGACGGCGGGAGCCCCACCCCGGATGGGGGCGCCACTTGGGGGACCGCGCCGCCTCCAGGTCAGACGCGGAAGGGCCCCGACCAGCCCTGAGGCCAGAGGACCCGAGGCTCCGCGCCTTCCTCCGGCGCGAGGGCGAGGATGGCGCCCTCCAGGTATCCCTCCTCTTCGAGCGCCTCGACCAGGGTGCGCACGGCGATCGCCGGGTCCATGACGCGGCAGAAGACGTTCATCCGCCCCTCGAGGGTCTCGCCGCCTTCGACCTCGCCGTTGCCCGTCCAGCCGAGAATGTCCGTGAGCAGCTCCTCCACGGCATTGCGCTTCTCGAAGTCATGGCCCGAGCCCTTGCCCTGCAGGGGATACTGGACCACGAGCGGAGCCAGGGAGTCCGGCTCCGGCTCGTCATAGCCCTGATCCACGAGCGGCTCGGCGGCCTGGGCGATGGCCATGTCCGGGTCCTCGTCCGGCGGAATCGGGGTCGTCTGGTGCGCGCCCATCTCGCCGACGATCCCCGAGTGCACGGACAGCCCGCCCTCGTCCACCCACGCCTCCCAGTAGCGGAGCGTGTCCCCTTCTTTCTTGTAGAGCCTCAGCACGAGGGCACCCTACCGCCACAGGGCGGCTTCATTCCAGGTCGCGCCGCGCGCCTCAGAGCTCGAGCAGCGTGAACCGCTGATCCGGGGTGTGCTTGGCCACGAGCGGCATCGCCACGTTGTAGACGGGGATGCCGCCCCGGGTCCTCCCCGAGAGCGTGCCGTGGTGCGCGTGGCCGTGGAACACCGCCTCCGCCCGGTAGTGATCAATGGGCATCGCCAGGCGGCTGGTCCCGAGGAAGGGGCGGATCTCGATGTTCTCCCCCTCCAGCGTCTCCGGGATGGGCGAGTAGTGCATGATCACCACCTTCTTCTCCATGTCCAGGTGGCTCAGCGCGGCCTCCAGCTTGAGGGACTCGCCCACCGCCTCCTGCACGAAGGCCTTGGTCTGCCCCTCGCCAAAGGCCTGCAGCGTGGCGTTGCCGAAGCCCCCGCCGAACCCCTTCACCCCGGCCACCCCGAGCACCTTCTCGAAGATGAAGTGATCCCCATCCAGGATGTGCACCCCCACCTTGGACAGCTCGGCGCAGATCTCCTTCACCTGGCCGTGCTCGTAGTCGTGGTTGCCCAGCACTGCGGCGCACGGGACCCTCAAGGCGGACAGCTCCTCGGCCAGGACCTTCCCCTCCTCCACCATGCCGCGATCCGTCAGGTCGCCGCACAGCACCAGGAGATCCGCGGAGGCGTTGACCTGCTTCACGAACTGCCGGAACCGGCCATGGTGATCCTCGCGGCAGTGAAGATCACCGACTGCTGCCAGCCGTATCTTCGAGTTCGGGTCGCGCGCCACGCTCTCCTCCGTACTTCCTCTCGTTCTCGTCCCACAGCCGACCATCGCGGAACCCCCAGTGGCTGATGTCCACGTGGTAGTTCACCCGCGAGACGAGGTTGCCCCGGCAAATCGGCTCCTCCCAGTTCCCCTCGCGCACCGTGTCCAGCGTGCGCGACAGCAGCTCCGCCATCACCCAGTCCGGCACCACGTCACGCTCGAAGGGGTAGGCGTAGCGGAACATCATCAGGTGGCTGAACAGCACCTCCCAGTACCTGTCGAAGCGCCACATCAGCCGCTCCCAGTCCATCTGCCGCCCGGCCTTGAGCAGCAGGTGGTTCACGTCCGCGCCGTCATAGCGCTCACGCTCGTTGACGAAGGCCTTGGACCAGATCATCTCCTCGGCGGGCGCCACCAGGCAGCGGTGGCCGAACACGGTGGCCGTCTTCGCGTACTCGAACCACGGATCATCCACCACCGCCACGCCGTTGCCGGAGGAGAAGATGAAGTCGACGAAGTACTCGCCCTTGAAGGCCTTGTAGAGCCACACCTCGTCCGTGCGCTCGGTGCGCCAGCCGTCCAGCTCCAGCACCTCGAGCGCCCTGCCCGCATCCCGCTTCCGGGGGAAGAGATCCAGGTCCTTCGTGTCCCGGTAGATGCCAGTGTACGTGGCGTACGCGTACGCCCCTCCGACGACGAAGGGCACCCCCGCGTCGAGCAGCAGGCCAACGGCCTGGGCCCGGGCGTTGATCTCTTCGGGGGCCCGGGAGCGCTCCGCCAGCAGGGCGTCCACTCCCATCTCCCCAGGGTGGTTTGGGTGTCGCTTTTCCATGCGGCAAAGCTAGGGACGGGGGAATTTCCCGGTCGCCGCCCCGCTCACGCGTGCCCGGTGGGCGGGCGGGCGGCCTACAACTCCGCGTTTTCTTTGGACTTTCTGGCTGCGAAAAATCGGGTTTTCTCTTTTTCGGGGGCGCTGTGTCCATGAGGACGGAAACACGCTGCACGGCCCCGCCGGGGGGCCGATCCCCGAAAGGAAGAACCCATGTTCCGCAAGAGCCTGCTGTGCGCCTCCCTGCTGTTCGTCGGTTGTGGTCAGCTTCAGGAGGACGCGTTCCGTGACGGCCTGCCGTCCAAGGAGATGGTCGAGATGAAGAAGCCGGGTGGCACGAGCGGCCAGGGCCTGGAGAGCGACTCGGTGCGCGCCTTCGGACAGGGCGACCAGAGCGAGGCCTACCGGTGGACGCGCGACGCGACGGATGTCGTGAACGGCGGCACCAGGGCCGTGCTGAACCTCATCGAGGAGATCACCGAGTACCCGCCCACCACGATCGAGGGCAACGTGGCCGTGTGGGGTCCGCACACGGAGGCGCTGAAGGACACCACCTGGAAGCTCACCGTCACCGAGGAGAGCGAGCACAAGTACAGCTACAAGCTGGAGGGCAAGGCGAAGCAGGCGGCGGACACGGAGTTCAAGGTGATCATCTCCGGCTCGCACGAGATCTCCACGGATGAGCAGGGCAACCGGCTGCGCAACTACGGCACCGGCGCCTTCAAGATCGACTGGGACGCCGCCCAGACGCTGCCCGATCATGACGACAACGTGGGCAACCTGGAGGTCCGCTACACCCGCCTGAACGCGGCGGCCGAGGCGAAGGTGGAGGCCGCCTTCCGCAACGTGAAGGACGGCAAGCAGTCGGACACGCGCGTGAACGCCGACTACAAGTACAAGGAGGCACCGGGCGCGGGCGGCGAGTTCGAGTTCGCCCTGCTCAAGGACATGGACACCGATCCGGCGCGCTCCCTCATCGAGAAGCTCACGATCAAGAGCCGCTGGGGCCAGAGTGGCGCCGGCCGCGCGGACGTGAAGATCTCCGGGGGTGACTTCCTGCTCGCCTCGGCGACCATCAACGAGTGCTGGGACGCGAACTTCGCCAGCCAGTACCTGGAGGCCAGCTGGGCCGGCGGCCCCAGCTACGGCACGGTGGAGGCCTGCGGCAGCTTCTCCACGGCGGTCTACGTCACGCCGTAGCCGCGCGGTAGACTGCCGCGCGCCATGGGAACGAGCCAGCCGGTCCTGAGAGTCATCCAGGGTGGTCCCACCGAGGACCGGCGAGCCTTCCTGCGCGAGCAGTATACGAAGTACGGCGGCAGCGTCCTGGGGCGCTGCCGCTACCTGTTGAAGGACGCGGCGAAGGCGGAGGACGCGATGCATGACGTGTTCGCCCGGGCCCTCACCCACGCGGGCGACTTCCGCGCCGAGGCCTCGCCGCTGACGTGGTTGATGAAGATCGCCACGCACCACTGCCTCAACCAGCTCCGCTCGGAGCGAGCAGGCTGGCGAGGCTGGTTCGCCCGGGAAGAGGCGGCGCGCCCCGAGGGCCACGGTGGCCAGGAGAGCCTGGAGACGCGGGATCTGGTGCGCCGGCTGCTGTCCAAGGTGGACCTGGAGACGCAGGCCGCGGTCATCCACTACCACCTGGATGGGATGACGTTGGACGAGGTGGCCGCGACGTTGGGGCGCTCGGTGCCCACGGTGCGCAAGCGGCTGGAGCGGTTCGCCGAGCTGGGCGGAGAGGAGCTGAAGGTCCCATGAGCGCGCACCTGTCAGAGCACCCTACCGAGTGGACGCTGCGCCGCCTGCACGCGGGCGAGCTGCCTCCCGCCGAGGCGACCCGGGCCCGGACCCATGCAGCGGACTGCCAGCAGTGCGCCGCCGTGCTCCGGCAGGCCGAGGAGGCCCAGCGCCAGTTCGAGGCGGAGCACCCCTTCGAGCCCTTCGCGGCCAACGTGGAGAAGGCGGCGGAGAAGAGCCGGAGGCAAGAGCAGGCCCGGAGCGCTGGCCGCCAGCGCTGGATGGGTCCGGTGGTCGCGCTGGCGGCCACGGTGCTGCTGGTGGTGGCGGTACGGCCCCTGATGGCCACGGCTCCGGTGTCCGGCGTGCGGACGAAGGGTGGCGCGGTGGCGGAGCTGCGCATCGGCGGCGGAGAGGGCTCGCAGCGGGTGGCGAGGACCGACGCCGCGGAGCCCCTGGCCCCGGGCGAGCGCGTGCGGCTGGGCTACACCCCGGACGCACGCAAGTACGTCCTGGCGCTGTCGGTGGACGCCGCTGGAGGGGTGACGCCGCTCTATCCCGAGGCCGGGCAGAGCCTGCCGGTGGAGACGGGCGCGGGGACGCACTGGCTGCCGGGCAGCCTGGAGTTCACCGGCGCGGGCGCCGAGCGCGTGGTGGTGGTGCTGACCGATGCCCCCGTGATGGTGGAGGACGCCAGCGCCGCCGCGCGCCAGGCCTTCGAGGCAAGCGGGCGGGACGTGGCGAAGATGCCGCCGCTGGACGTGGCCGGGGAGCAGACCCACTGGATGCTGCTCAAGCCATGAGGCGATCGCGACGACAGCCGGGCGCCCTCGCCCTCGCGCTCGCGCTGCTGCTGGCGACCGCCACGCAGGCCGAGCCCATGCGCCGCTTCGCCCTGGTGATCGGCAACGACGAGGGCGGCTCGGACACACGGCCCCTGCGCTACGCCCGCGAGGACGCGCGCAAGATGCACGGCCTGCTGGCACGGCTGGGCGGCGTGTCTCCGGCGGACTCGCTGCTGCTGCTGAACGAGGAGGCGCAGGACGTCCTCGCCGCGCTGACGAACCTGGAGGCCCAGGCCCAGGCGGCGCGGGCCCGAGGCGAGCGCACCGCGCTCCTCATCTACTACTCGGGCCACGCGAAGGACGGCGCGCTGCGGCTCGGGGACACGCGGCTGGCCTTCGACGCGCTCAAGCGGCGGCTGGCGGATGCGCCCGCGGACATCCGCATCGCCATCCTGGACTCGTGCCGCTCCGGCGCGCTGACGCGGACGAAGGGGGCCCGCCGCGCTCCCGCCTTCGCGATCGACTCCGGCGCCACGCGGGACGCCAAGGGCCTGGTCATCCTCACCTCCAGCTCGGCGGACGAGGACTCGCAGGAGTCGGACTCCCTCGGCGGCAGCTACTTCTCGCACCACCTCACCAGCGGGCTGCTGGGAGACGCGGATCGCTCCGGAGACGGGCGGGTGACGCTCTTCGAGGCGTACTCGCACGCGTACGCGCGCACGGTGGCGGACACGGCGGCCAGCAGCGCGGGGCCGCAGCACCCCACCTTCAGCTACGATCTGGCGGGCAACGGGGACCTGGTGCTCACGGATCTGCGCGCCTCCGAGGGCCTCGTGGTGCCGCGCTCCGCGCCCCCGGGCGCCTACTACTTCGTGGATCCGGGCGGGCTGGTGGTGGCGGAGCTGGACAAGGCGCCGGACCTGGAGCGGCGGGTGGCCCTGGCGCCGGGCACGTACCGGGTGAAGCGCCGGCTGGAGGACAGGCTGCGCATCGGCGAGGTGGAGGTGCGGCGCGGCCAGGAGACGGTGCTGGAGGAGACCCGCCTGCGGGACGCGCCGTTCTCGGATGACCCGGTGAAGGGCGGCCGCGCGCGGGGCTCCTTCTGGACGGTGGGGATGACGGCCGGCTTCCACTCCTTCTTCGACCGGACCGTCCGCCAGTCGCTGTTCCTCTCCGTGCCCCTGGTGGGCGCCGAGGCGAACCTCCACGACTACTTCCGCGAGGACTGGGTGTGGAGCTTCGACGTGGCGCTGGGCGGCCGCAGCTCCCGGCTGAACCTGGAGACGCTCGAGGGTGCCAGCTACCAATACTCGGTGGTCAGCCTGGGCACCTCCCTCACCACCGAGTGGCGCCTGGGAGACCTTTCCCCGTTCGCCGGCGCACGGCTCACGTACCTGTACATGGGCCGCAAGTTCGACGGCGGCGCCTTCCCGGATCAGTACTACGCGACGTTCTCTCCCGGGCTCGTGGCCGGCCTGCGCTATCGGCTGCTGCGCAGGCTCCACCTCACCGGGCGAGGCCGTCTCCACTACCTCACCTATAACGTCCACGAACAAGGCACCGAGAACCCCAACAGCTCCCTGGGCTACTGGGAGCTGGCGGCCCTGGTGACCTATGAGCTCTAAGGAGCGCGCGATGCGAAGAACCCTCTGGCCCGCTCTCCTCGGCCTCCTCACCGCGTGCGGCGGCAACTTCTCCAACGAGGATCTCGAGTACCTCAACGCGCTGCCGACACGGGAGGCGCTCGCCAGCAAGCTGCCCGACAGCAGCGCCAGCTCCGTCGGCGGGCTCAGGCAGCGCGCGGATCAGCTGAGCGTGGGGGACCCGTCGTCGCTCTACCTCGACACCCGGAAGGCCTCGGCCGAGTTCAACAGCGCGCTGGACGGCCTGCTCACCCTGCTCGAGAACATCCGCACCGTGCCGCCCACCACCCGCGAGCCGGGCCGCCGCACCTGGGGGCCCTGGCCGGACCGCAACCAGCCGGGGCACGACGTGCGCTTCGTGATGGATCGCCAGGGGGCCTTCTTCGCCTACAGCCTCCAGTTCAAGCCCTCGAAGGACGGGGACGACGCGTGGTGGTCCTTCCTGGAGGGCTCCTTCAAGGCGGACGCCGGCATCCGCAAGGGCGAGGGCGAGCTGCACCTCTTCGTCGACGACGCGGTGGCCAAGGGGATCAACGTGGGCGGCCTGCGCGGGCTCACCCAGCTCGATGTCGGCTACCAGAACAAGGCCCTGCCCTCACGGGTGGAGATGATCTTCACCGCGCCTCCGCCCAGCGCCACCCCGGAGCTCCGCTACACCTACCGGGAGCTGCCCGGAGGCTTCGGGGAGATGCGCTTCCTCGTGAAGAGCACGGACGCGGTGCCGGGAGGGCTCCTCGAGGACGTGGAGATCACCAGCCGGTGGACCCCGGACCGCGGGGGCGTGGGGACCTTCGTCATCCTCGAGGGAGACCTGAAGGGCGCCAGCTACCGCGAGTGCTGGAACGCCGAGGGAAGAGTCAGCTTCGCCAAGAAGAGCTGGGAGCTGTTCGGGATCGGTCTGGCCAGCGACTGTCCGGACGTCTCGGGTTTCGAAGAGTGAGCTTTAACGCAGCGTGCCTGCGCGAAAAATTGGCCGATGTCAGGGGGGCTTGTTAGGCAGGCAACCCCACCCGGCCGGCTCCCAGTCTGTATCCCCAGAACCCGGGCCTGGAGCCTCAGGCCCCTCATCCTTCGGAGCTCCGGCGGCGAGGTGGGTTCTCACCTCACGGAGGTCCTACACAATGAAGACGAATCGTCTGTTCATCGCGTGCGTGGCAACCCTGGCCCTGGCGGCGTGCGGCGACACCACGGAGCTCACCACCACGCTGTCCGGCGCGGCGGAGAAGCCCACCGCGGTCACCAGCACCGGCAGCGGCACCGCGACGGTCACCATCGACGGTGACTCGCTGGAGGTCTCCGGCAGCTTCAAGGACCTGCAGGGCACCGCCAACGCTGCCCACATCCACGGGCCGATCAAGGCGGACGGGACCGGAGATATCTTCTGCGATCTCAGCGTGGACGCGGGCCTCAGCGGCACGATCGGCGGCGGCACGGGCGCCAATGCCTGCAGCAGCAAGACGCTGTCCGACGCGAACGTGGAGGACTTCAAGGCCGGCAAGTTCTACATCAACATCCACACCTCGAGCTTCGGTGCGGGTGAGATCCGCGGCGACCTGAAGCCGAAGGAGTAGTTGCTTCGGGCTCGTGGGGCAGGTCGGGCCTCTGTCCGCCCGCCTGCCCCGCTTGCTCTCCTTCCTTGACTCGACCGGGCGTGCTCTTTAGGTTCCGGCACTCCGAAGAGAAGCCTGAAGGGATTCCATGGCCCGCATTACCGTCGAAGACTGCCTCCCCCTGGTCGACAACCGCTTTGCCCTGGTGCTGCTCGGCGCCAAGCGCGCTCGCCAGCTGATGGCCGGCGCTCGCCCCATCATCGAGATCTCCAAGAACAAGCCGCCCGTGCTCTCCCTCCGGGAGATCGCCACCGGCCGCGTGAAGTTCGACCGGGACGTGCGCGAGGCGCTGTCCGGCAAGTACGCCACCGAGGAGGGCGCCAAGGGCGGCCCCTCCGCGCCGATCCTCTAGCCGCGGGCTCCCTTTGGGAGCTCACCCGGGGGAGTGGAGGCCTCCGAGCGCAGCAGCCTCACCGCGCGCGCGGCGATGGACTTCTCCCCCTTGTAGCCCAGCGCTGGGACCAGCTGTGCCAGCGGCACCCAGCGCGCCTCGTCCACCTCCACCCGCGGGCCGGGTGGGAGCACGCCCAGCTCCCCCGCCTGATAGCGGAACAGGAAGAAGTGGACGCGCTTGAAGATGCGCTGCCCCCGGAACTGGTAGACGTAGCGGATCTCCCCCAGCGGGGCGACCAGGCTCACGGTGAGGCCTGTCTCCTCGCGCACCTCGCGCGTGGCGGTCTGCTCGGGCGTCTCTCCGGGATCCACGTGCCCCTTGGGCAGCGCCCACAGGTTGCGCCCGTGGGGGCGGATCACGGCGACCTCCCAGCTCCCCGCGTTCTCGCGGATGACGACTCCCCCGGCGGACGCTTCGCGCGGCATACGGGGCGCACCCTACCCCGAAGCGGGCGCCCGTGGCTCACATCCCTTGCGCCAGGTGGCGCAGCTTGGCCTCCGCGCCCAGCCGGTAGGCGTAGCGCAGCTCGGACAGCAGCCGATCCAGCCGCCGCTCGGAGACATGGCCCATGAGCCGCGTACAGAAGGTGCGCGACAGGCGGTTGGCCTCCTCGTACCGCCAGCGCTCCTGTGAGGACAGGCGCGCCCGGTAGGAGATGCGCTCGAAGAGCCGGCGCAGCAGCTCCTCCGCCCAGCCCTTCACCCCCTCGCCCCAGCGGTGCAGCAGGCACACGGCGAACTTGTCCACCTCCGCCTGGGCCTCCAGCTCCAGCAGCGAGAGGGCCCGCCCGTGTGCCGCGGTGTGCGCCACGTAGAGGAAGTGGGAGACGCCCTCGGCCAGCTGGCAGTAGCCGTCCAGGTCCCCATCCAGGATGTGCCCCACCGGGCCGGCCTCGTAGGGCTTGAGCCGATCCAGCAGCGAGGGCGCCAGGTACAGGGCCAGCTCCAGCTCGCCCTCCCCCTCGCTCACCAGCAGCTCCTCCTCCGCCCGCCCCGTGGCGCCCAGCTGCACCGCCACCTCCGTGTCCACCACGAAGGTCTCCGCCCGCGCCTCGCAGGTGATGCCGTAGATGGCCTCCAGGTGATCCTGGACACGCCCGATCATGCAGCCTCCCAGCTAGTTGGGCAGGTGCCCCTTGGTCGTCAGCATTCCTGCGTCCACCAACACCCGCTCCAGCTTGTTGCTGCCGGTGCGCACCCAGGTCTCGTACACCTTGAGCGTGCCGGTGGGGCCACCCTGGACCATGCCGCGCGCGGAGATCTCCTCCAGCACCTCCACCAGCGCCCGGAACTTCGAGCACAGCTCCCGGTACACCTGCGCGAACCCCGCCCCGGGCGACAGGTCCGCCACCTGCCCGTACGCCGTCCCGCCCATCTGGATGTAGTAGTCCGGCCCCACGGCGCTGCTCTGCAGCGCGCCCGCGAAGAAGCCGGCCTTGTACAGCGACACGTCGCCCAGGCGGCGCAGCGTCCGGATGCGCTCCTCCCGCTCCTGCAGGAGGGCGCGGTGGTAGAGCACCGCCAGGGGCTCGTGGTCCTTGCGCCCCTCCTGCTCCTGGCTGAAGAGCTTGTCGCTGGCAGCGAACTCGGTGAGCAGGTTGACCAGGTAGAACTCGGTCAGCTCAGCGATGACGACCCGCTGGCGCCGAATGACCTCGTCCAGGACCGACTTGAAGAACTCCTTCAAAGAAGAACCGGTCACAAGTTCACTCATGCGCTTTGACCTCCGTTACCCAATTGTCGTGGGCAACACCCGAAATGTTACCAACGAACATTTTCAGTGGCAAAGGCAAGGCCAGTCTTTTCAGGCGCTTACGCTGGCACTCTCACGGAGAGAGTGCTAATTCCGTGACTTGTGATGGCCCTGGAGTCGCAGCCGCCCAGAGCGGGAGCAGCCCGGAAAAGGGCTGTCAGGACGGCTGTTTAGCGGGACACAAGGACCTGGGCCCTGGTCGCTTGACGGGGTGACTTCGCTGGTTATTATCCGCCGCGCTTAGGCATTAGCACTCGGCAGCATCGAGTGCTAACGCCCCCTGGGTCCAAGCGGCCCAATCTACCCCGGGCGCACGGATCTTTCCGGGCGCCCCCAGTCACTAGAAGGAGACCCACCATGAAGATTCGTCCCTTGCAGGATCGCCTCATCGTCAAGCGCGTCGCCGAGGAGAACAAGACCAAGGGCGGCCTGTTCATCCCCGACACGGCCAAGGAGAAGCCCCTGGAGGGCAAGGTGGTGGCCGTGGGCAACGGCAAGGTCCTGGAGGACGGCAAGGTCCGGCCCATGGACATCAAGGCCGGCGACACCATCCTCTTCAGCAAGTACGCGGGCACCGAGATCAAGATCGACGGTGAGGAGCACCTGATCCTCCGTGAGGAGGATGTGCTGGGCGTGATCGAGAAGTAGTCCCCCCGCTTTCCACCCCTTTCCAAGGAACACACCATGGCGAAAGACATCGTTTTCGACGTACGCGCGCGTGAGGCCATCCTCCGCGGCGTGAACATCCTGGCCGACGCGGTCAAGGTCACCCTGGGCCCCAAGGGCCGCAATGTCGTCATCGAGAAGAGCTTCGGCTCGCCCACCATCACGAAGGACGGCGTGACGGTGGCCAAGGAGATCGAGCTGGAGAACAGGTTCGAGAACATGGGCGCGCAGATGGTGAAGGAGGTGGCCAGCAAGACCTCCGACGTGGCCGGCGACGGCACCACCACCGCGACCGTGCTGGCGCAGGCCATCTTCCGCGAGGGCGCCAAGCTGGTGGCCGCCGGCCACAACCCGATGGACATCAAGCGCGGCATCGACAAGGCCGTGACGACCATCGTGGCCGAGCTGAAGAAGCAGGCCAAGCCGACCAAGGACAAGAAGGAGATCGCCCAGGTCGGCACCATCTCCGCCAACGGCGACGAGACGATCGGCAACATCATCGCCGAGGCGATGGAGAAGGTCGG
>JAFGNZ010000236.1 GCA_016926755.1 Myxococcaceae bacterium
GGCCCAACGAGATAACGCGCTCCAGCTCCTGCTCGACTTGAAAGACGAGTCCCAACCGTTCCATGTCCGCCACCCTCCTCGTTTCAGGTGGCGGCCATCACATCAGCCCGGTCCGACATGGCAGGTAGGCAGTCCGCGCTGTACTCCGGGGCGCAGGGGGGCCTGGCGCTGCGCCGGGTGAGCCCCCCTCTTGTGTTGTGCCTACCTGCCTCGGCTCAACACCCTCGACCCAACCTAAATTAGACGCCCCCCTTGGCGGCGAGGAGGGTGTTGCGCATCAGCATCGCAATGGTCATCGGCCCCACGCCACCGGGAACCGGGGTGATCGCGGACGCGCGCTGGGAGGCGGCCTGGAACTCCACGTCTCCCGTGAGCTTCCCATCCGGCTTCCGGTTCATCCCCACGTCGATGACGACCGCGCCGGGCTTGATCCACTCGCCCTTGACGAGCTCCTGCACGCCCACCGCGACGACGAGGATGTCCGCCATGCCCACCTCGCGGGCCAGATCGCTCTTGCGGTGGCAGATCGTCACCGTGGCGTCCGCCTGCAGCAGCATCAGCGCCATGGGCTTGCCGACGATGTTGCTGCGCCCCACCACCACGGCCCGCTTGCCGGACAGGGTGCACCCCGTCTCCTCCAGCAGCCGCATCACTCCGAACGGCGTGCAGGGCCTCAGCCCTGGCCGGCCCAGCGACAGGCGCCCCGCGTTCATCGGGTGGAAGCCGTCCACGTCCTTCTCGGGCTTCACCGTGGAGATGACCAGCTCGGCGTCGATGTGCTTCGGCAGGGGGAGCTGGACGAGGATGCCGTGGACCGCCGGATCCTCATTGAGCTGGCGCACCAGGGCCAGCAGCTCGTCCTGGGAGATGCTCGCGTCCCGGTGGTGCTCCCAGGAGCTGAAGCCGACCTCCTCGGCCGCCTTCTTCTTCCCGGTCACGTAGATCTTCGAGGCGGGATCCTCCCCCACGCGGACCACGGCGAGCCCGGGGATGAGCCCCCGCTCCGCCTTCAGGCGCTCGACCTCCGCCTTCACCTCTGCCCGCACCTTCGCCGCAATCGCCTTGCCGTCAATCAACTGGGCCATAGGCCGGCGGACTCTATGCGAAACTACGCCCACGCAGGGGGTGAACGCGGTCGTGGCGTCCGGAAAGGTTCTCGGTGCGATGCTTGGGTTGATGGTGGGGCTCTGGATCGGAGGCCCCCTGGCCATCATCCTGTTCACCTTCGCAGGGGGGGTGCTCGGCCACCGCTATGACGCCACCCAGGCCGCGCCCCCCGAGGATCTCGCCGAGGCGCTCGAGGGCCGCCTTCCCTCCCCTGAGGTGTCGGAGCCCGTGACGCGGGAGGCGCTCGACGAGCAGGCGCAGGATCACTTCGCCCGGCACCTCTGCGCCCTCTTCATCGAGGTGGCCCGAGCGGATGGCGAGGTGGCCCGGGGCGAGGTGCGCGTGGTGCGCGAGTACTTCCAGAACGAGCTGAAGTACGGCCCCGAGGCCCTGGACACCGTCCGCCTCTACCTCAAGGAGTTCCTCCAGAAGCCCCCCTCGCTGGAGGAGTCCGTCGCGGCGTGCCGGGACGAGCTGCCCACCGCCGATCGCCTGCTCGTGATCGACACGCTCTACCAACTCGCGCTGGTGGACGGCGCGCTCCAGCGCTCCGAGCAGGAAGCCCTCCGCCAGATCGCCCGGGGGCTGGGCTTCTCCGAGGAGGACCGGCGCGCCGTGGCCGAGCGCCACCTGGGGACGGGCGACGCCCACTACACGCGGCTCGGCCTCGGCCCGGAGGCCTCGGACGCCGAGGTGAAGCGCGCCTACCGCCAGCTCGCCGCCGCGCACCACCCGGACCGCGTCTCCCACCTCGGGCGCGGGGCAGTCGAGCAGGCCACCCGCCGCTTCCAGGAGATCCAGGACGCCTACGCGGAGATCCGGCGCCTGCGCGGACTCTAGCGAGCGGTTAAACCCTGAATCCGGCACCGCCCAGGAGAGACTGGCCCCGATGAGCTCCCGCAACGGCCCCCCGAAGAAGAAAGAAGAGAGCTTCAACAACAACCCCTTCAAGGACGCGCTCAAGGCCCTCCAGAAGAAGAAGGAGCCGGAGCCCGCGAGGCCCAAGGCCCCGCCGCCGCCCCCCAAGAAGAAGCCCGCCCCCGAGGAGGACGACGCCTCCCTCTTCTACGCGGCCATGGACGGCGTCCAGCAGCTCACCGGCCGCGGCGAGGTGCCCGTGCCCAACCCGCGCCTGCCGGAGCTCATCGACGAGAACGCCGAGGCGCTCGCCCAGCTCTCGGAGCTCGTCGCCGGCCAGGGCGAGTTCGACATCTCCGACTCGGACGAGTTCATCGAAGGGGCCGGCCCCGGCATCGACCGCAACCTGCTGCGCGCGCTGCGCCGCGGCGACTTCGCCCTCCAGGGGCACCTGGATCTGCACGGCATGACGCAGGCGGAGGCCAAGGACGCCGTGGAGCGCTTCCTGACCGACAGCCGCCGCACCGGCAAGCGGTGCGTCCTCATCGTCCACGGCCGGGGCCTCCACTCCAAGGATCAGATCCCGGTGCTCAAGGAGCGGCTGAGGGTGTGGCTGAGCCAGAAGCGCATCGGGAAGGTGGTGCTGGCGTTCGCCACCGCCCGTCCCCATGACGGGGGGGCGGGCGCCGTCTACGTGCTGCTCAGAAGGTAGCTGGACGCCCGGGCGGCTCTGTGCATACATGCCACCATGCCTCGCGACCTCATCGACCTGCATATCCATGTTGGCGGCGCCGTGGCGCCTCACATCCTCTGGTCCATCGCGCACCAGCAGGGCTTCAAGCTCCCGGTCAAGAACTACTTCGACTTCGTGGAGCTGATCACCTCCCGCCCCGGCAAGGTGGGCAGCCTGGAGGACTACCTGAAGATCCTCCACACCTGGACGGAGAAGATCCAGTCGTCCCCCAGCGCCATCGAGCGCTCGGTGTACGAGGTGATCGGCAAGGAGTACCGAGGCAGCCGGGTGACGCAGATCGAGCTGCGCTTCAACCCGATGAAGCGCAACCTCAACTCCGAGCTGGATCTGGATCACATCATCCACGCGGCGCTGCGCGGCATGGATCGGGCCACGCTGGAGTACGGGGTGAAGGTGGGCCTCATCTTCTGCCTGGCGCGCGAGTTCGATCACGCGCTCAACTCCATCCTGGTGGAGAAGGCCATCAAGTACCGCACGCGCGGCGTGTACGGGATTGATCTGGCGGGCACGGAGAAGAACGCGCTGGAGCTGCGGCCCGAGGTGGTGCCCCAGTACGAGGATCTCTTCGAGCGGGCGCGGCGCGCGGGCCTCAAGTGCACCGTGCACACCGGGGAGACGAAGGGCACCGGCGCCGAGGGCGTGATGGCCGTCGTCGAGCGCCTCAAGCCGCACCGCATCGGCCACGGCATCCGCGCCGCCTATGACGAGGCGGCGATGAAGCTCCTCCGGGAGCGGGACGTGGTGCTGGAGCTGTGCCCCACCTCCAACCTGCACACCCAGGCGGTGGAGGGCCTGGACGAGCTGCGCCACATCGTCCAGACGTTCTGGGACCGGCGGGTGAAGTTCACCATCAACACGGACGGCCCCTACCTCCTGGAGACGGACATGCGCCGGGAGATCGAGCTGGTGGAGAAGAACGCCATCCTCACGCCCGAGCAGGTGGATCAGACGCTGGCCTGGGCGCGGCAGTACTCGTTCATCCCAGCCTGAGCTGGCGGACGGAGCCCCATGTACCGACTCCTCCGCGCGTTGCTCTTCCTGCTGGCACCGGAGAGCGCGCACCGCCTGGGCATGTTCGCGCTGCGGCTGCTCGGGCGCTGGCCAGCGCTGTGCCAGCGCCTGCGGGCCCGAGCCCTGCGGGGCGCCACGATGGATCTCTCCGTCGAGGTGGCGGGCCTGCGCTTCGAGCACCCGCTCGCGCTGGCCGCCGGCCTGGACAAGGACGCCGAGGCCGTGGACGGCCTGTTCGCCTGCGGCTTCTCCGCGGTGGAGATCGGCACCGTCACGCCCCGCCCACAGCCCGGCAACCCGCCCCCGCGCCTGTTCCGCCTCCCCGAGCACCGCGCCCTCATCAACCGCATGGGCTTCAACAACCACGGCGCCCTGGAGTCCTCCCGGCGCCTGAGCCGACGCAAGTGGCACCCCGCGCCCGTGGGCGTCAACCTGGGAAAGAACAAGGACACCTCGCTGCAGGTAGCGCACGAGGACTACATCCATGGCGTCGACATCCTGGCGCCCCGGGGAGACTACGTCGTCATCAACGCCAGCTCGCCCAACACGCCCGGCCTGCGCCAGCTGCAGGAGCCCACCCTGCTCCGAGGGCTGCTGCACTCGCTGACGCACCGGCTCTCCGAGGTGGCCTCGAGCAAGCCGCTGTTCCTCAAGATCGCCCCGGACCTGGCGCCCGAGGCCGTGGACGAGGTGGTGGACGTCGCCCTCGAGTGTGGCGTGGCGGGGCTCATCGCCACCAACACGACGGTGGCCCGCCCCTTCGAGCACCCGCTGGCGAAGGAGGCGGGCGGCCTGTCCGGCGCCCCGGTGCGGGAGCTGGCCAACGCCGTCATCCGCCGGGCCTGGCAGCGCAGCGGGGGCAAGCTGCCCATCATCGGCGTGGGCGGCGTCTTCACGGCCCAGGACGTCTACGAGAAGCTGCGCGCCGGCGCCTCCGTGGTCCAAGTCTATACCGGCTTCATCTACGAGGGCCCGGGCATGGTGCGCCGGATCGTCCGGGAGCTGGGCCCCCTGCTCGCCCGAGACGGCTTCCGCTCCGTCCGTGAGGCGGTGGGCGCCGACCACCGTGCGCCCACGCCGCGCTCTCCGAACGAGGCCGGCACGCCCGCCCCGGTGTAGCGCCTCTCCCGCAAAAAATGAGGGCGCCCGCCGGCCCCTTGGAGTTTGACCGGCGAGCGCCCTGGGCGTCGGCTCCGATGGTGCCGATTCCCTGAACGTCAGTCCTGTTGCACCCGGAGCTCACCGCTCACGGTGCTCACTGCAATCTCGTGGATCCCCCACCGACCGGGGCACCAGCACCACCTCGGCACTCACCGTGGAGATCTCCTGCTCCCCTTCCACTCCCGCTACCTTTACCTCCGCCTCGACAGAGCTCAAGTTCAGCTCTGCTCCCCGAGGCACCTTCACCCGGAAGCGCGTCACCACCACCTCACCGCACGCTCTGCGCTTCTGCGCGCAGGGACCGCAGCACACCCGCGCCTTCACCACGTCGCCCTGCTGGACGACCTCCACCGGAGACCGGTTCCGCGCTGCCTCGCTCCCTTCCTGCAATACTTCAAAAAAAACAGTATTCCCGTCAATCCCTTTTATCAAGATTTCGCCTTCAAGATTTGAAATCCTGATCTCCGGAGTGCCATCGGAGTATGTGCCCGCTCTACGCCCGCGCCGGTGTCCTATTGCGACGGCGTGGGCCGGGCCACGCGCTGGTACAGCGCGTCATGCCGCTGCACCAGGCGCTCCAGGGACAGCTCCCGCCGCACGAAGTCCCGCGCGGCGGCGCCGAGCTCCCGCGCCTGCTCCGGGTGCTCGAGCGTCCACCGGAGGGCCTGGGCGAGCTCCGCGGGCTGCTCGGGCCGCACCACCCGCCCGCGCTCGCCGTCGACGATGAGATCCGGGTTGGCCCCCACGGCCGTCACCACCATGGGCAGCCCCGCGGCCATGCCCTCCATCACGGCGTTGGACATGCCCTCCGCCGTGGAGCAGAGCACCCCCATCGTCGCCCGGGTGTAGAGCGCCGGGACATCCGCGCGGTGGCCCAGGAAGTGAGCGAGGTCCGCCACGCCCAGCGCCGCCGCCGTGCGCTCCAGCTCGGGCCGGCGCGGGCCATCTCCCACGAGGAAGGCGTGCAGCGCCAGCCCCTCGCGCCGCAGCAGGGCGAGCGCCCGCAGCAGATCCTCCTGCCGCTTCACCGGGTGGTTCATGTTGGCCACGTGCACCACCACCGGCGCGCCGCCCGTGTCCGGCACGGGCCCCTGGAGGCCCTGGCGAGCCCGGGCGTCGAAGCGCGGCAGCTCCAGGCCGTTGTGGATGACGCTCACGCGCGAGGCCGGGAGCCCCTCCTCCCGCACCAGCATGCGGCGGATGGCCTCCGCGTTGGCCACCACGTGATCGGCCAGGCGCGTCACCTGCGTGTACACCGCCCGGCGCCCAGGCCCATGCCAGTGGGCCAGATCCAGCCGGCCGACGATGACCTTCGCCCCCGCCAGCTTCGCCGCGGGCACCGCCACCAGGGTCGCGTAGAAGTCGTGCACGTGCACCAGCTCCACGCGGCGGCGCTGGAACCAGCGGGCCAGCCGGAGGATCTGCCAGACCGTGTGGGTCCGCGCCAGCGAGCCGTCGAGTGGGAACTCCTCCGGCTCGAAGCCCAGCTGCCGCAGCGAGCCCAGCAGCGGCCCCGCCCGCTCCAGCAGGCCGACCTGGAGCCGGTAGCGGGACGGCAGCCCTCGCAGCAGCTCCAGCACCTGGACTTCTGTCCCTCCGATGTAGAACGACCGGACGAACTGCACCAGGCGGATGGGCTCCTCGCCCATCGCCTCCGCCTCACGCCGCATGCCCTGAGCCCTCCCAGGCCGACGACGAGCCCCTGCCCGCCGTCGGCACCTGTCGCACCACCATTGCCGCTGACGCTCGGGCCCGCGCGATCCGGTGCGCGCTCGCCGCCAGGCCGAACAGCACGTAGAGGTGCGCCGACAGGATGTAGCCCGAGAAGAGATCACACATGAGGTAGCCCGCCATCGAGGCCGACAGGGCCCGCGCCAGCCAGCCCAGGTGCTCATCTCGCGACGCCTCGAAGGCGCCGCCGGTGGCGCCTCCGGCGAACACGAGGAAGCACAGCAGGCCGACGAAGCCCAGCTCGCCAATCACGTCCAGGAAGATGTTGTGCGCCACGTAGGCCTGCGTGGCCTCCGGGGGCGCGTACAGGGGCCACGCGTAGCGGAAGCCCCCCGCGCCCACGCCGAGCAGCGGCTTGTCCAGGCTGATGCGCGAGGCCACCTGCCACGCGTGGACGCGGCCCATGGCCGAGGCGTCCTCCTGGAAGGAGGTGACCGTCTCGTTGCGCTGCCAGAAGCTGCTCGGCGCGAACATCACCAGCCCCAGCACCAGCAGCGCGCCCACCAAGGTGGCCTGCAGCCGCCGCTTCTCGCGGATGGCCCACACCGCCATCGCCACGGACAGGCCGATGAAGCCACCGCGCGAGTGGCTCAGCACGATGGACACCACCGCCAGCCCCGCCGCCGCCCCGCACGCCAGGCGCAGCCCCCAGCCTGACTCCCTGCGCGCCAGGAAGGCCACCGCCAGCGGCACCACCAGCCCCATGTTCATGGCCATGTGGTTGGGGTCCGCGTACACGCCCACCCAGCGAGCTCGGAAGCCCTCCACCAGATCCACTCCGGCCCGGTGCCAGTCGATGACGCTGAGGGACGTCACCACCGAGGCCAGCACCATCGCGCCGCACAGCAGCGCCAGGCGCCGGGCCGTGGTGACGACGTTGATGATCGTCAGGTAGATGGCGGTGAGCTTGAGCAGCTCCAGGCCCGTGAAGCGCGTCACCTCCGGGTTCACCGACCAGGCCACGGAGCAGAAGGCCAGCCCCGAGAACGCCAGCAGCGCCACCCCGCGCACCCCATCGAAATAGAGCGGCTCGGCCCGGCCCAGCCGGCGCAGCGCCATCAGCCCGGCGGCGATCCCCGAGGTGAGCAGCGCGAGCCGCAGCGGCTCCAGGGCCGGGATCCACTCACCGGGCACCGCGTACATCACCACCACGAAGCCCATCAGCGCATAGAACGCCAGGACATCCCGCTGGTGGCCCTGCTCCCCAACACCCATGCCTTCCTCCTGGCGACTCCCGCGCCGGAACAGACGCGTGCGCTCAGGGCCTTAGCAGGCAACATGCCAGTCATCCCGCTGGGCAAAGTCCCGTGGATCCAAAGCCTTGCGATGGAAACCGGGCAGTCGGGGGGCGGGAGGCTGAAAGAATTACCCTGTGGGGACCCCCTCCATGGGAAGGACCGCCGAGAGGGTGGGATCCAGCCGGCCCTCCTGCAGAAAGGGGGCGGCCAGCTCCCCGCGCAGCCGCTCCAGGGTGATGTCCACCAGCCGACGCAGCTCCGGCCGGGCCTCCGGGGTGACGGCGGCCTCCAGTGTGCGGCGCACGTGCTCGGCGACGCCGGAGCGCAGGCGCGGCGCCTGGGGCGTCCCCTCGAAGAGCTGCTCGCCCAGCCTCACCACATCCCCCTGGGGCACGGGCCGCGGGCCCACCCGGCTGTAGAGCACCGCCTCTGCCACCGCGGCGGCGAAGAGCCGCTCCACGCCCAGCACGGACAGCGCCACGCCGAAGCGGGCCAGCACCTGGCGCGCCCCTTCCTCCGCCCCGCCCAGCAGCCCGCGGAACACCTGCAGCTGCGCCTCCGCCCTCGCCAGCAGCGCCTCGCTGGCGGCGATCTCCCTCAGCGACCGGAACGGCACCGGCTCGGCCCCCGGCACGCGCAGCGCGCGGCGTGGGCGCTTGAGGCGCAGCGCCTCGATGGCCGCCGCCTCCTCCGGGAACACCAGCAGCGTGTCGTCCAGCCGGGCCAGCGGCCCCTTCACCATCCGATCCGCCCGGAACTTCAGCGCCAGCGTCAGCGAGAAGCCCACCTGGAAGACGCGCTCCAGCGGCGTGTCGCGCACCACCTGCGCGGCGCGCGTGGGCTCGGCGCCGGTGAGGTGCTCCAGCCCCAGCGACAGGTAGTCGCGCACCATCTCGCCCACCCGGCGCACGGCCTCCAGATCTCCCGGATCCGCCAGCTCCGCCACCAGGGCCGCGTTGGCCACTCCGCGCAGCTCGTCCTCGAGGTTCTCCAGCTCCACCCCGTTCAGCTCGCGGACGGCGGCCTCCAGGTAGTCCACGTGGCCCTGGGCGGGCACCAGCGCCGTCTGCGCGCTCCGGGCGGGCGCCGGCCCGGTGTCCACCCGGCCGAAGAGCCTCATGGCGGACTCCAGCGTGGGGAAGCCCAGATCCTGCAGCCGCGCGCTGCGGAAGCGGTAGGCCGCCTCCTCCAGCTCGCTGGGGATCTCCCAGCGCGTGGCCTCCATCATGCGCACCGACTCGAAGGGGTTCTCCGCGATCAGATCGTTGAGGATCGCGCGCAGCGCGGCCTGCTCCACCCCCTCCAGCTTGAGCTCCACCAGGTAGCGCCCCTCGGGCGTCTCCATCGTCACCCCCTCCGGGTTGACGTCCGGGTTCTCCTCCAGATCGTGGATCTGGGTGAACTCGCGCAGCAGGAACTCGAACACCTCGAGATCCATGCCGTGGAGCTTGCGCAGGAGCTCCTCTGGGTCGTCACCGCGCGCGGCGCGCAGCCAGGTGAGCACCGCGTGCGGCTCGATCCGGTCCCGCTTCCACCCGCCCAGATCCACGAAGGCGCGGAACTGGGCCGGCGAGGCGAGCTGGACGAGCTCGGTGGAGTCCGCCAGCCCCACCTCCTGGATCGTCGCGTAGAGCTCCTCCGCGGGCAGCGAGCGCACCAGGGCGCGCGCCTCCGGGGACTCCACCAGGGCATCCATCCTCTGCCGGGGCGCAAGCCGGGAGAGCTGCCGGCGCAGCTGCTGGCGAGCCAGCTGCGCATCCTTTCCATTTCCCTTGCCGTTCTCGGACACGGCGCGTGCCTACCACACCCCCTCCCGGGCAGGGAGGGGATCGCGCCGGGGAGGGCTCGCTACTGGATGATGATCTCGCACTCGTAGTTCACGTCGAACGACTTGAGCTTCGGCGAGAGCTGGCGGTCGTCGGACTTGAGGACGAACTCCACGCGCAGGTACCGGCCCTTGGGCACGCCCGCGGCGCGCAGATCCGCCGGCGAGCTGGTGAACGGCCCCTTGCGCAGCGCATCGTTGGTCAGCTCGCTCAGCTCGTTGCTGACCGTGACGTAGGCCTGGATCGACGTCCTCGGCGGGACGACCGCGTCCCAGATCAGGTAGCGCCAGATCGTCTCGGTGCCGCACTCGGGCGCGGTGAAGGTCTGGCGGAAGGAGCCCTGCGGCGCGGTGAAGTTGCGCAGCTGGTAGCCGGTGAAGTCCGAGTACGTGTAGAGGCCCTCCGGCTGCTGGGCGGTGCGCAGGATCTCTCCGGTGTCGCGGTGGATGCGCACGACGTTGCCGGAGAGGTTGTTCACCCAGACGTGGCCGTCCGCGTCGAGCCCCACGCCGATGGCCCGGTTCGTCAGGGTGTTCGTCGCGTCGACGAAGTCCACCATCCCCACCCCCGGGTAGTTGAACATCTTGAGCTCACCGGTGTCCCCGTGGAAGGCGATGAGCTGCGAGGCATTGCCGGCGGCGTTGAGGTCCGAGCTCATCCAGATGTAGCCCTGCTCGTCCGCGGCGATGCCACGCCCGCGCCGCATCTTCGTGGACGCCTGGCTGTTGGCGCCGGAGAAGTCGAACATCCTCCATGGCTCCTCCGGCGACACCGCGTCGTGGTTGTACCGCCAGGCCTTCGCGCCCGAGCTCCACCCGGCCAGCCACACGCGGTTCTTGCCGTCGATCGCGATGCCGTAGGCGCCGGAGGTGCCCAGCCCCGACGGGGGCAGGAGGTTGCCCTCCACCAGCCGCCCCTCCACGGTGTCGATGAGCGCCAGCCGCGCCGGAGACAGGCCAGAGGACACGACCCACAGCCGCTGCTTGCTGTCGATGACAGCGCCGTAGGGGCCCTGGCCGCTGGGGAACGGGATGTCGATCTTCAGCGCCCCCGCGCTGTTCACCGGGACCTGCTGCCCCGTCACCGGATCCAGCTTGATGACGGCCTTGTCGTTCCACAGGCCGACCCAGATGTCGCCGGCCGTGCCCTCGATGCCCGCGGAGATGGCCATGGCGCGCGCCTTGACGCCGCTGCCCGGCGCGCCCACCGGCGTGCTGAAGAGGATGCACTCGTCGTATTGGGTGGGATCCAGCCAGTCGGTGGGGATGATCATCTCCCCGTCCGCCGCGACGGTGCTGATCGCGCCGTCGCCGTTCTTGTCCTCGCTGGTGTCGATCTTGTTGTTGTTGTTGCGATCCACGCAGAACGCCTTGCTGTTGGCGATCTTCGTCACCGAGCCCTGGATGTTCGAGGCGCGGTTGGCCACCCACACATCCCCGTGGAGATCCACCGCGGTGCGGCTGGGGTTGTTGCCGTCGTTTCCGCGCAGGCCGTTGGGGTAGCCGATGGTGCCGTCCGACTTCGGGCGCCCGTCGATGGGGATGGCCGCGTGGTAGCGCCCCACCTCCTTGCCCGTACGGGTGTCATACTTGGACACGGTGCCCTGCGCGTTGTTGGCGATCCACGCGAAGGCCAGCTCCGTCTTGCCGCCGCCGAGCACGATGTTGCCTTCCGGATCCACCTGGACGTTCTCGCCGCCGCTGGTGGCGCTGGTGCCCCCATCCAGGCTGAAGCCGCCGTCCGGGCGCCCGCCCAGCGTGGTCCCCGCATCCGGATCAAAGGTGGTGCCGCCGTCGCCCGTGTTGCCGCCCCCTCCATCCCGGCCTCCGTCGAGGCCACTCTGCCCATCGTCGAAGGGCGGCTTCACTCCCGGTGGATCCCCGCACTTGCATCCAGCGATGACGGCTGCGGCGAAGGCCATGAAGATCAATGATTGACGCATTCCGATGCCTCCAGCACCCGGAGACCGGGGCGCATGACACTTCAATAGATCCAGGAAATATGGAAAGGACGGATCCGGTCAACTCAAAGGCGGGCCGCGTCGCCGAACGCGCCGAGCAGCGCATCCCACACTTCCTCCACTCCGAGCTTCTCCGTCGCTGAAAAAGCGACGAGGGCCTCGAGCGGCAGGGACAGCTCCTGCGCGAGTGCCTGCAAGCGGGGCTTGCGACGGGCCTTGGGCAACCGGTCGATCTTCGTGGCGACGACGAGGATGCGCCGCCCCTTGTCCTGCAGGTAGTCCAGTGTGAGATGATCCTCGGAGGTGGGCCCCACCTCCGCGTCGATGATGCTCACCACCACCTCCAGGCGGTCCCGCTTCTCCAGGTAGGTGGTGATCATCTTCTCCCACTGGGCGCGCTCGGCCTTGCTGGCCTTGGCGAAGCCGTAGCCCGGCAGGTCCGCCAGCCGCACCCGGTAGCGCTCCCCTTCACGCTCCAGATCGATGTCGAAGAAGTTGAGCGTGCGCGTGCGCCCCGGGGTGTTGGAGACGCGCACCAGCTTCCGCCGCCCCGTCAGGGCGTTGATCATGGAGGACTTGCCCACGTTGGAGCGGCCGACGAAGGCCACCTCCACGGCGTGCCCGGGCGGGTAGCCCTGGGGGTCCACGGCGGTGGTCACGAAGCGGGCGTCGAGGAGCTTGATCACGCGCTACTTCTTCTTCGCCGGCTCGGGCGGGGTGGCCTGCGCGCGCGCCGACTTCTTCGCGCGCTCGGCGGACCAGTGGTCAATGGCCTTGAGCGACTCCACGAAGTTGAACGGCCGCAGGGAGGGTGAGGAGGCGTCGTGGCAGGTGCGGCACAGCTTCTCGGAGGGATCCACCAGGCCCACCAGCCGGGCCAGCTCCGGATCCTTCATTACGTAGGTGGGCGAGTAGTACTGGCCCCCACCATGGCATGTCTCACAGGTGACGTGGGACACCCCCTGGGCCTGGTCCGGGGCGTGGCAGGTCAGGCACCGCGCGTCCTTCTTCTGGGCCTCGGAGAGCGAGTCCAGGGCGCGGGCATGCTTGGACTGCTGCCAGGCGGTGTAGGCGGCGGGGTGGCAGCCCTTGCAGCTCTCCGGACCGACGAAGTCGGCCGCCCCGGCCGCGGCGGACACGAGCAGGAGCAGGGGCAATGGCCAGAGACCGGATGTGCGCATCGGGATCGGAACTAGCAGAGGCCCCCAGGAGGGGCAAGGCATCTTGATTCCGCGGGGAAAGGCAGCGTTCTATAGAAGGAACCTTGAGCCCGACCCGGGGGATCCGTTAGTGAGGAGGGTAGCTCGACACGTCAGGAGATATGTGATGCGCACCCTCGCCGTCGTCGCCATGCTCTTCGCCGCCCTGCCCGCAGCCGCCGTTGGCGCCAAGAAATGGCAGGGTATCGAACCGGGAGTCTCCAAGCGGGACGAAGTCACGCAGAAGTTCGGCGAGCCCTCCCGCGTCGTCACCGCGGACGGCAAGGAGATCATCGCCTACTTCGGCAAGGAGGCCATCAAGGGCACCTCCCAGGCCCAGTTCAAGGTGGACCCCACCAGCAAGGTGATCGAGCGCATCGACGTCTTCCCCGGGCCGGTGATCGACAAGGAGACGATCGAGAACAGCTACGGCGAGGCCTGCCCCAACGGCCCGCCGCCCGCCGCCCCCTGCTTCCTCAAGAAGATGACGGACGAGTTCCGCACCTACTACCTCTACCCCAAGCTGGGGCTGGCCATCTTCTTCAACGAGGATGGCAAGACGGTGCACTCCCTGATCTTCACCACGCAGAAGGCGGCGAAGTAGGCCGCGTGCACCTGTACGGGCTGACCGGCGGGATCGCCTCCGGCAAGAGCACCGTGAGCCGCATGCTCCGGGAGCTGGGCGCGGAGGTGCTGGACGCGGACCTCGTCGCCCGCGAGGTGGTGGAGCCCGGCACCCCCGGGCTGGCCGCGGTCGCCGCCCGCTTCCCCGGCGTGGTGGGGCCGGACGGCCGGCTGGATCGCGCGAAGCTGGGGGCTCGCGTCTTCGCGGACGCCGCCGAGCGCGCCGCCCTCAACCGCATCATCCACCCCCTCATCTCCCAGGCGGTCCTCGAGAAGACCCAGGCGCTCGCCGAGCGGGGCGTGGAGCGCGTCATCTATGACGCGCCGCTGCTGATCGAGAACGGGCTGCACGCCGGCATGGAGGGGGTGGTGCTGGTCTGGGTGCCCCGCGCCCTCCAGAAGGCCCGGCTGATGGGCCGGGACGGGCTGGACGAGCAGGCGGCGGAGGCCCGGCTGGCCTCCCAGCTCCCCCTGGACGAGAAGCGCCAGTACGCCACCTGGCTCGTTGACAACTCGGGAGAGCTGGCTTCCACGCGAGCCCAGGTGGAGCGGGTGTGGCAAGCGATGCTCGCGCGCGGCTGAGCGCCGGGTATGCTCCGGCGCCCATGAGCGACACGCGGAAGAAGGCAGAGGCCACCGGCCCTGGGACGTACTTCATCACGGGGTACCCGGGGTTCATCGGCAAGCGGCTGGTGGAGCACATCGCCCGCGAGGATCCCCAGGCGCAGATCTACGCCCTGGTGCAGCCCAAGATGCTCAAGGACGCGCAGAAGCACGCGGCCCGGCTGGAGGGGGCCCGGCTGGAGCTGCTCACCGGGGACATCGTGGACATGCACCTGGGCCTGTCCGGCGAGGAGTACCAGCGGCTGTGCGAGCGGGTGACGGACATCTTCCACCTGGCGGCCGTCTCCAACCTGAGCACCCCCAAGGAGACGGCCTGGCGGGTGAACGTGGACGGCACGCGCAACATGCTGGAGCTGGCGCGAGACTGCGCGCGGCTGCGGCGCTTCAACTCCTTCTCCAGCTGCTACGTGTCCGGAGATCGGCTGGGCGTCATCGCCGAGGACGAGCTGGATCGCGGCCAGGGCTTCCGCAACCCGTACGAGGAGACGAAGTTCCAGGCGGAGAAGCTCGTCCTGCGCGCCAGCTCCACCGTGCCCGTCACCATCTTCCGCCCGTGCTCGGTGGTGGGGGACTCGCGCACCGGGGAGATCGATCGCTTCGAGGGCCCCTACTACCTGGGCATCCTCCTGGTGACGTCCCCCATGGTGGTGCCACTGCCGCTGCCCGGCAACGGGGTGGCGCCGCTCAACGTGGTGCCGGTGGACTACGTGGTGTCCGCCGTGTGGCACATCTCCCGCGATCCGCGCGGCGTGGGCCGCACCTTCCACCTGGTGGATCCCAACCCGATGAGCGCCCGGCGCGTGTACGAGCTGATCGCGGAGAAGGCGAACCGGAAGCTGCCGCGCTTCAACCTCTCCGCCCGGGCGGCGGACGTGATGCTGCGCCTGCCGGTGCTGGAGAAGCTGGCCCGGCCCCAGCGCGCCGCCATCAGCTACGTCAACCACCTGGCCATCTACAACTGCCACAACACCCTGGAGCTGCTGGACGGCACCGGCATCCGCTGCCCGCCGCTGGGCTCCTACCTGGATCAGCTCGTCGCCTACGTGCGCGAGCAGTACCGCAAGCGCCGCGAGAGCCTCGAGGTGGAGGATCCGCTGGATCTCTCCCCCGCGCCCGGCAGTGAAGAGGCCCCGCCGCCCTCCCGCTCCTCCCGCCAGCCATGAACTCCTCCCTCCGCGCGCTCCTCGTCCTCGCGGCGCTCCACGGCACCGCCTGCATCGTCGACACCACCGACGACACCCCGTGCGATCCCAACCCGTGCGCCACCGCCAACCGCACCGTGTGCGTCGAAGAGGCCGGCGAGGCGCGCTGCCTCTGTGATCGCGGCTTCATCGCGCGCCCCAACGGCGCCTGCGAGCCCGTGGGCCCGAGCAACTGCGCCGAGCACGCCGGAGACGCGTCCGAGCCGGATGACTGCCTGCTCAGCGCCCGCCCGCTCTCCGAGGGGAGCGGAGGCGCGCGCCAGCAGACGATCGAGCCCATCGGGGACTACGACTTCTTCCAGTTCACCGCCACGGCCCGTGGCGTCTACAAGCTCTCCGTGAAGGCCGATGCACCGCTGATGCCCCGAGTGGACGTGTTCGATCAGGGGGGCCTGTGGCTCAGCTCCGCCGAGGCGCCGGGCCAGGTGGAGCTCTACTTCCGGGCCCGCACCTCCGCCCCGTACTTCGCCCGCCTCAGCCACTCTCCGCAGGATCCCTCCGTGGCCGTGGGTGGCTACACGCTGAGCCTCACCCCGCGCGGCGAGGACTTCCACGGCAACTTCGCCGAGGACGCCACGCCCGCCACGGATCCGTACACCTCGAACCCGGACCCCAACTACGGCCGCTTCGAGTACCCGTACGACGAGGACTGGTTCTCCTTCAGCGGCACCCAGGGGCGCAGCTACTCGCTCTCCTTCGATCCCAGCCTCATGCTGCCCGTGGTGGCCGTCTACGACGGCAGCAACCTGCGCCAGCCGCTCTTCACCGATCGCAACGCCGAGCTCAGCTTCTCCGTGCCGGCCAGCCGCACCTTCTTCATCGTCCTCTACGCACCCCAGGGCGAAGAAGGCAGCTACGCCTTCAAGCTCTTCGCGAACTGAGCGGCGCGCCTCGAGTTCGCTACCTCGCGGTTGACCGAGGGGCAGCCTGCCGGCCGCCCCTCTTCTTTTCTGAGACAGCCAGAAAAGAGGGGGGCTCTTTTCAGGGTGACTGTCCCCTGGTTACCATGCCGCTTCGCACAAGCCGGGGGCAGTCCACAGGCTCGCCACGAGGCTCGTGTGCTGGAGCGCAGCGCGTGCCGAAGACCGTTGACAGTCGGCCCCTGAGGCCCCGCGCGCGCCCACCCGCTGCCGCCTCCCTGTGTCGATCATGCGCGCCGGGCTCAGCGCCCGGGGCCGTACCCTCTTCAGCCTGTCCCCGCTCTCCTGGGAATTCCTAGAACCGCCCTGAGTCCCGGGCCCCCTGTGCCGTTGCTGTCCCGTAGTGGTCCCCACGAGCAGTCCCGAGAAGGAAGACGCATGCGCTTGAAGGAAAAGCTGTTGACCAGTCTGCTGCTGATGCCACTCGCTGGCACCAGTGCCTGGGCGAAGGAGCGCGCCAACTTCGACGCGTTCCTCGTCAGCCAGGAGGCCAAGAGCCTGCCCGCAACCGATGGTGATCTCCAGGTGCGCGGCGCCCGGGTCGAGTTCATCGAGGAGCGGCTCGGAGTTCCCACCGTCCTGTGGAACGCCCGTCACGACACCGAGCGCACCAGCTCCATGGCGACCCTCCGCCCCGATCAGGCCGCGCGGACCCACCTGAAGCGCTTCGCCGATCTCTACCGGCTGACCCGCGAGGACATCTCCAGCGCCAGCCTCCAGTTCGTCCACAAGACGGAGCGCGGCCCGGTGGTGGCCCGCTTCGGCCAGAAGATCGAGGGCATCGAGATCTTCCGCAGCGGCGTCAACGTCGCCATGGACCAAGACAACAACCTGGTCGCCATCACCGGCTACCTGGCCCCGCATGACGCGGTGGCCGCGCGCCGCAGCACCGTGGGCACCGACTTCCGGCTCGCCGCGGCGGACGCCGTCGCCCGCGCCTTCACGGATCTGACCGACACCGCCATCAGCGGCCGCTCCCTGGTGGGCACCGGCTCCAAGGGTGACTTCGCGCAGTTCGCCTTCGAGCCGGGCGTGGGCACCGTGATGCCCCACGCCATGTCCGCCCCCGCCCGCGCCAGGCAGGTCTACTTCACCCTCCCCAGCGGCCTGGAGCCGGCCTGGTACGTGGAGCTGAACGTCGGCACCAAGGGCAGCGACGACTCGGACTCCTACTCCTACGTCGTCTCCGCCAAGGACGGCTCGCTGCTGTTCCGCAACAACCTCACGGTGGAGGACTCCTTCACCTACCGCGTGTGGGCGGACACCACCTCCTTCATCCCCTTCGACGGCCCCCACGGCGCTGACGCCACCCCGCACCCCACGGGCACCCCGGACCGCTACCAGGCGCCCTTCATCCCGCCCAACCTCATCACCCTCCAGAACTTCCCGTTCAGCCGCAATGATCCCTGGCTGCCGGCCAACGCCACGCAGACCACGGGCAACAACGTGGACGCGTACGCGGACCTCGTCGCTCCGGACGGCTTCCAGCCAGGGGGGATGGACCTGCGCGCCAACACCACCGCGCCTGGGGCCTTCGACTACACCTATGACGTGACCAAGGCCCCGGGCTCCAGCGTGGACCAGCGCAAGGCGGCCGTGGCCCACCTCTTCTATCTCAACAACTACCTGCACGACGCCTACTACGACTCCGGCTTCGACGAGCTCGCCGGCAACGCGCAGGCCTCCAACTACGGCCGCGGGGGCATCGAGGGTGACGCCATCAAGGCCGAGGCCCAGGACTACGGCGGGCGCAACAACGCCAACATGACCACCCCGGCCGACGGCGCGCGGCCCCGCATGCAGATGTACGTCTTCAACGGTGTGCCGAACATGCTGACGACGGAGCCGGCCAACATCGCCGGCGGCTTCACGGTCGGCACCGGCGCCTTCGGCAGCAGCGACTACAATATCGACGGCGAGCTGCAGATCCTCGATCCAAACGGTGCCACCTACGCCTGCGCGCCCTTCCCTCCGGACACCTTCAACGGGAAGATCGCCGTCGTCGATCGCGGCCCGCTGCCGCCGGGCGCCGCCTGCAGCTTCACCGCCAAGGCCCTCAACGCCCAGCAGGCCGGCGCCATCGCCGTGATCATCGCCAACCACACCGCGGGCCAGGGCGCCCCCGGCATGGCGGGGGCCGATCCGGCCATCACCGTGCCCGTCGTCTCCACCACCAAGGAGACGGCCGATGCGTGGAAGGCCGCGGTCGCCGCCGGCTCCACCGTCAAGGTGCGCATGCACCGCAGCCCCGACCTCGATCGCGATGGCACCATCGACAACGCCATCGTCGCCCACGAGTGGGGCCACTACATCAGCAACCGCCTGATCGGTAACGCCAACGGCCTGATCAACAGCCAGGGCCGCGCCATGGGCGAGGGCTGGGCCGACTTCCACGCCATGCTCATGATGGTGCGCGACGAGGACCGCACCAAACCGGGCAACGACCAGTTCCAGGGCGTCTACGCCATCGCCGGCTACACCCAGAGCGGTGGCACCAACAACGGCCACTACTTCGGCATCCGCCGCGTCCCCTACTCGACGGACATGACGAAGAACGGGCTCACCTACAAGCACATCTCCAATGGCAACGCGCTGCCCAACCACCCCGTCAGCGGCGGCGCCAGCGGACTGGGCAACTCCCAGGTGCACAACAGTGGTGAGGTGTGGAGCACCATGCTGTGGGAGTGCTACGCCTCGCTGCTCAACGTCTACCCCTTCCAGGAGGCGCAGCGCCGGATGAAGGCGTACCTGGTGGCCGGCTACAAGCTGACCCCCAACTCGCCGACCATCCTGGAGGCGCGCGACGCGCTGCTGGCCGCGGTGGCCGCCGCGGCCCCCGCGGACTACACCCGCTTCGCCCAGGCCTTCGCCAAGCGCGGCGCCGGCTTCGGCGCCAAGGGCCCGGATCGCGAGTCCGCGGACAACGTGGGCGTGGTGGAGAGCTACGTGGCCGGCAACAACCTCGAGGTCGTCAGCATCCGGCTGGATGACAGCGTCACCGGCTGCGACCGGGACGGCGTGCTGGACGTGGGCGAGACGGGCACCCTCTCCGTGACGGTGCGCAACAACGGCGTGGGGGCCCTGCCGGCCTCCACCGCCACCGTGGCCGCCAGCGGCGCCTCGGCGACGATCGCGTTCCCCAACGGCAACACCCTCAACTTGCCAGCGCTGCAGCGCAACGCCACCGCCACCGCCACCCTGCGCGTCCAGCTGACGGCGGCCAACGCCCCGGCCAGCGCGGGCCTGACCATCACCTTCGACGAGCCCTCGCTCCCGGCCTCCGCGAAGACGGCGATCTACGATGGCCGCGTCCACTATGACGCGATGCTGAGCGGCGCCACCTCGGACAGCTTCGAGGGCGAGCTGAGCAGCTGGACGTCCTCGTTCATCGGCAGCCGCCCCGGTTGGCAGCCCGAGACCGAGAAGAACCCGGACGGGACGAGCAGCCGCTACCTGCACGTGCCGGATCTGTCCGTCCTCTCGGAGGTGGCCCTCACCTCGCCGTGGATGAAGGTGAGTGAGACGGGTGAATTCGTCATGACCTTCAAGTACCGCCACTCCCTCGAGGGGACCGTGAGCACCGCCGGCATGGTGGGGCCCTTCTACGACGGCGTCGTCCTGGAGTTCTCCGTGGACGGCATCGAGTGGTACAACGCCTTCGATCTCGGACAGGACCCGGGCTACACCGCGTTCCTCGCGACGGGTGACAACCCGCTGTCCGATCTGCCGGCCTACGCGGGCATGAGCACGGGCTTCCCGGGCTGGTCCACGGCCACCGTCAACCTCGGCCAGATGGTCGCCGGGGAGTCCCTCCGCGTCCGCTTCCGGATGGGCACCGACAGCGCGGTGGGGGCGTACGGCTTCGACCTGGATGACGTGCAGTTCACCAGCCTCTCGGACGCGCCGTTCAGCACCCTGGCGGTGGAGGAGAGCAATGGCCTCACCTGCAACCGCCGCCCGGTCGGGGACGTGGGCGTGAGCTCGCGTACGGTCAGCGAGTTCGACGACACCATGGCGCGCACGCTGGTGGTCCTCAATGGCAGCGCGAGCTTCGATCCGGATGGCGAGCCGCTCACCTACGAGTGGACGCAGGTGGCGGGCCCGGCCATCACGCTGACCGACGCCACCACGGCCACGCCTTCCTTCACCGCGGACGTCACGGCGAACACCCTCTATACGTTCCAGCTCGTCGTGAAGGACGCCTCGGACAGCAGCCTCCCGAAGCAGGCGCAGGTCGCTGTCCTCAACGTCAACCGCAAGCCGGTGGCCACGGTCTCCGCGCCTGCCACGGTGGCGGAGCGCACCCCGGGCGTCATCACGCTGGACGCCTCTGCCTCCAGCGACGAGGACGGCGAGCCTCTCGTCTACGACTGGATCCAGGTGGACGGACCGCCGGTGGAGCTGAGCTCCGCGAGCGGCCCGACGACGACGTTCCCGGTGCCCGAGGTGATCGCGGACACGCAGTTCACGTTCCAGGTCGTGGCCAGCGACGGCATCGCGCCCAGCGATCCGAAGACCCTCTCCGTCACGGTGACGAACGTGGATCGCGCGCCCATCGCCGACGCGGGCGCGGATCTCGAGGGGCTGTCGCGCGAGAGCGTGACGATCCGGGGCTCCGCCACGGATCCGGATGAGGACGCCGTCACCTACGCCTGGACCCAGCTTGAGGGCCCCGAGGTGACCCTGGCGGACGGGGACACCGCGACGCCGGTCTTCACGGCGCCGGACGTGAAGGAGGACACGGTGCTGCGCTTCCAGCTGGTGGCCAGCGCCAAGGGCCTGTCGAGCGATCCGGACACGGTGAGCGTGACGTTGAAGAAGAACAACCGTCACCCGGTGGGCCGCGGCCCGGCGGCCTTCGAGGCCAATGAGGGCACCGCCGTCACCTTCGACGCGACCCAGAGCTCGGATCCGGATGAGGACGCGCTGACGTTCCAGTGGGTGCAGACCGGTGGCCCGCTGGTGCAGGTGACGGGCGAGAACTCCGCCACCCTCCAGTTCACCACCCCGGAGGTCAACGCCGACACGCTGGTGACGTTCAACCTCACCGTGAAGGACACGGACGCCGCCGAGTCGGTCGTCCCCGTCACCGTCAAGGTGCTCAACGTCAACAAGGCGCCCACCGCGCTGGCCCGCAAGGTGTCCGGGAGCGTCTCCGGGGAGACGATCACCCTGGACGCGCTCGGCTCCAAGGATCCGGACGGCGATGCGCTCAGCTACAAGTGGGAGCAGACGGCCGGTCCCCAGGTGTCCCTGTCCTCCACCGCGGAGGCCACCGTCACCTTCCAGGCCCCGGAGACCGAGGCCAACGCGCAGCTCAGCTTCAAGCTCACCGTCACCGATGCCAAGGGTGCCACGGCCGAGCAGACGCTGGAGGTGGAGGTGACTCCGAAGCCCGACGGTGGCTGCTCCAGCACCGGCTCCAGCTCCGGCGCGATGCTGCTGGCGCTCCTGGCGGGCGTGCTGCTGTCTCGCCGCCGCGGCCTGCTCAGCTAGCCTCCGCCACACCCCGCGGTTGATCGAGGGGCGGCCTCCGGGTCGCCCCTCTTCTTTTGGGGCGTGTCAGAAGGGCCAGCGGAACTTGCGCAGCAGGGCGGAGGCCTCGGCGTTCTTCGGCTCCTGCTTGAGCACCGCCTCCAGGTGCCGCTTGGCCAGGTTGTTGGCCTTGCCATCCAGCAGCACCTGGGCCAGCAAGAGCCGGTAGGGCACCTTGTCCGGCGAGACATCCACGGCGCGCTGGGCGTGCACGCGCACCTCGTTCCAGTCCATGCCGAGCGCCCGAGCGATCTTCGCGGCCCGGAAGGCGGCCTCCGCGTTCTGCGAGTCCAGCCCGCTCGCCTTGCGGTAGCTCTCCAGGGCCTTGGGGAGATCCTGCTGCTTCTCCAGCTCCAGGCCCCGCTGCAGCTCCAGCTTGCCGCGCTGCTCGTCGTGCTTCTTGCGGACCTCGGCCAGCAGGGTGGAGGCCTCGCGGTTCTTCGGATCCAGGCTCATCACCTGGTTCAGATCCGTGTAGGCGTGCTCGAAGTCCCCGCGCGCGATGGCCGCCTTGCTGCGAGTCATCAGCTCGGTGAGGCGGTGGGTGCGCGCCAGGTAGGGGTGGCGGGAGAGGCGCGCCTGGCGCTCGTTCCGCCGCTCTTCATCACCCACCAGGGGCTCCGCGGCGGCGGCGGCGGGAGCCGGCGAGGCGCTCCTCAGGCGCGGGTTGGCCCGCAGGTAGGCCTCCCGCTTCTCGGGCTGTGACAGGACGGAGTGCGCCTCCGAGATGCGGCGGAAGATGCGCTCGATGCGCGCACGGAAGCTGCCCAGGTTGAACCCGGCGAAGCGATCCGGGTGATAGCGCAGCGCCGCGTGGACGAACGCCTGCTTCACCTCCTCGATGGGCGCTCCGGGCTGCAGCCCCAGCAGGGCGAAGTAGTCCTTGCCCTCCTGCCGCTTCTCCAGATCGGCGAGCTCTTTCTGCTGCTCGGGCGAGAGATCCACCAGCTCAGGCATGGCGGCCCTCCTCACACGGGAGTGAGGACGCGCTCGAGGATGCGCAGGCCCTCTTCCAGCTCCTCACGGGTGACGGTGTACGCGGGCGCGAAGCGGACGGTCTTCTCCCCCGCCGTGTTGACCAGCAGGCCCTGCTCCCGGCAGCGGGCGATCACCGGGGCGGCCTCCTGCTGCAGCTCGATGCCCAGCAGCAGGCCGCGGCCCCGCACATCCTTGATGAGGGTGGGCAGCCGGGCCTGGAGCTCGCGCGCCCGGGCGATGAAGTGCTCGCCCTTCTCCTGGATCTCCCGGAGCATCTGCGGATCGCGGACGTAGCGGACCACCACGTTGGCGGCGGCGGCGGTCACCAGGTTGCCTCCGAAGGTGGAGCCGTGCGTGCCCGAGGGCAGGCTCTTTCCGGCCGCCTCGGAGCAGAGCATGGCGCCAATGGGCAGGCCGTTGCCGAGCGACTTGGCCAGGCTGATGCCGTCCGGCTGGATGCCCTCGTGCTGGAAGCCGAAGAGCTTGCCGGTGCGGCCCATGCCCGTCTGCACCTCGTCCACCAGCAGCAGCAGCCCGTGCTCATCACACAGCTCGCGCAGGGCCTTGAGGAAGCCCTGGGGCGCCACGCGCACCCCACCCTCGCCCTGGATGGGCTCCACCAGGATGGCGGCGGTGCTGGGGCCCACCGCCTTGCGCACCGCCTCCAGGTCCCCATAGGGCACGTGGACGAAGCCGGCGGGCAGCGGCTCGAAGCCCTTCTGGTACTTGGGCTGGCCGGTGGCGGTGACGGTGGCCAGGGTGCGGCCGTGGAACGAGTTCTCGAAGGTGATGATCTCGAAGCGCTCGGGCGTGCCGCGATCCTTCATCACCTTGCGCGCCAGCTTGAGGAGGGCCTCGTTGGCCTCCGCGCCCGAGTTGCAGAAGAAGGCGCGCGGCAGGCCGGAGAGCGCGGTGAGCTGGGCGGCCAGCTCGATCTGCGGCTCCGAGTAGAAGACGTTGGACACGTGCCAGAGCGTGTCCACCTGGGCCTTCACGGCGGCGACCACCTCGGGGTGGCAGTGGCCGAGCGCGCAGGTGGCGATCCCCCCGAGCAGATCCAGGTACTCCCGGCCGTCCGCGTCCCACACGCGCGAGCCCTTGCCGCGCACCAGGACGATGGGCTGCTGCTTGTAGTTCTGCAGCAGGTGGGCCTTGGCCTTCTCCATCCACAGCTCGTTCTGGCTGCGAGGGGCGGAGGGGGTGGGCTCGGGCTTGGTGGGGCTGGTGGGCGTAGTCGACGTCGGCACGGCGGGTTCCTCTCGTGGTGCGGCGCGAGGCCGCGGAGGCCGCCCCAGTGGAGGCGGCCCGGGGTAAGGCTACAGGATGTAGCGGGAGAGATCCTCGTCCTGGATGATGGGGGACAGGCGCTCCTGGACGTAGGCGGCGTCAACCGCCAGGCTCTTGGGCCCCATCTCGCTGGCGCCGAAGGACACCTCGTCCAGCAGCCGCTCGAGGACGGTGTGGAGCCGGCGGGCGCCGATGTTCTGGGTGCGCTCGTTGGCGACCTGGGCGATGCGGGCGATCTCCGCCACCGCGTCGTCGGAGAAGCTCAGCTCCACGCCCTCGGTGGCCAGCAGCGCGGTGTACTGGCGCAGCAGCGAGTTCTTCGGCTCGCGGAGGATGCGCACCAGATCCTGGCCGCTCAGCGGCTCCAGCTCCACGCGGATGGGGAAGCGGCCCTGGAGCTCGGGGATGAGATCGCTGGGCTTGGAGACATGGAAGGCGCCCGCGGCGATGAAGAGCATGTGGTCCGTCTTCACCTGGCCGTACTTGGTGTTGACGGTGGAGCCCTCGACGATGGGGAGGATGTCGCGCTGGACGCC
>JAFGNZ010000237.1 GCA_016926755.1 Myxococcaceae bacterium
CGCGCGTATGAGCGCTTCCCGGAGATTGGCGGGCGCGTGACTCCGGGCTGAGTGAGGCTGCTGGGCGTCTCCTGGCACGCGGCTAGCGGGCCTCCGGGAGGTGGCGCACCTGCAGCTCCTCGCTCACCGCCAGCGCCGTCCCCTGCGCCAGCTCCACCCAGCCCTGCGTCCGCTTCACGTGGCTGGCCACCACCACCGCGCGCTGGCGCCGGTGGGCCATCACCGCCGGCTGCGTCTCCGGCGTCGCCGGGCTGATCCCACACGCCTCGCAGCGATCCGTGCCCTCCAGCCGCGTGTAGTAGAGCGGCGCCTCGCCCGAGCGCGTGGCCGCGAGGATCCGCCCGTTGGTCGCCACGAAGTTCAGCTGGGAGGTGCGCACCGCCCCCTCCCGCGCCGCCGCGCGCTCCAGCTCCCGCGCCGTCTCCGCCAGCAGCGCCCCCGCCACCTCCGCCTCCAGCCGCGGATCCTCCATGCGCCCCCTGTCCCGCAGCCGCCGCAGGAAGTGCGCGAACGCCACCTCGCTGTCCGTCGCCCCCTTCACCTGCCACCGCAGGAACTCCGGCAGCTCCTCCAGCAGCGAGGCCCTCAGCCGCTCGAACCCATTCAAGGCCCCCTGGTGAGCAAACAGCCAGCCGCGCACCCGGAACGGCTGCGTGTTCTCCTCCAGGGACAGGCCCACCGGCAGCCGCCCCTCATGGAAGACGAGCGCCCCGGACTCGTGCGGCGGCGCCAGCGAGTCCAGCGTCAGCCCCGCATCACTCGAGAGCCGCCGCAGCAGCACCTCCCCATCCGCGTATGTCCCCACCCCTACCGCGTTGGCCCTCGGCTCGGCCTGCAGGGCCACCTGGCCCTCCAGGCGCCGCAGCTGGCACCTCAACAGGTTCGGATCGGACGTGAGCACCGCCAGGACGACCGACATGGAGAACCCCCCGGATGAAGCCTGTGGCCCATTGGATAGATAATGATGCCCCGCCCCCCCCTCAACCCACGCTCCCCAGGCCCCTCTCCGCCCGCTAAACCCTTGAAATGGCTGAGATTTACCAGACTGAGGGTTTGACAGGTCCACCATCCGCTGTCTAACATCCTCGCGCTTTTCGACACTTGGAGAGCCCCTGCGCATCCGTGCAGGACTTCACCGGAGAAGGAATGTCGGACGAGATTGCGATCGGCATCGACCTGGGCACCTCGTACTCGTGCGTGTCGGTGGTCCATGACGGCCAGCCGGTGGTCATCCCCAATGAGTGGGGAGAGACGACTCACGCCTCGTGCGTGTCCTTCCTGGAAGACGGCTCGGTGCTGGTCGGCAACGCGGCCAAGAAGAACATCATCACCGCGCCGGAGGCGACGGTGTACTCGGCCAAGCGGCTCATCGGCCGGTACTTCTTCTCGGACGAGGTGAAGAAGGCCCAGGCGGTGATGCCGTACGACATCGTCGAGGGCGAGAACAACGCGGTGCGCATCGCCGTGCGCGGCAGCACGTACTCGCTGCCGGAGATCTCCGCGCTGGTGCTCAAGGAGATGAAGGCGGTGGCGGAGACGTACCTGGGCCGCGAGGTGAACAAGGCCGTCATCACCGTGCCCGCCTACTTCAACGACAACCAGCGCCAGGCCACCAAGGACGCGGGCCGCATCGCCGGGCTGGAGGTGCTGCGCATCCTCAACGAGCCCACCGCGGCGGCGCTCGCCTACGGCTTCGGCCGGGACGTCAACCAGCGCGTGGTGGTCTACGATCTCGGCGGCGGCACCTTCGACGTGTCCATCCTGGAGATCGGCAAGGACGTGTTCGAGGTGCTCTCCACCGCGGGCGACACGTACCTGGGCGGTGATGACTTCGACGACCGCATCATGACGTGGATGGCGGAGGACTTCCTGGCCAAGACGCGGCTGGATCTGCGGCAGAACAAGTACTGCCTGCAGATGCTCAAGGACGCGGCGGAGCGGGCGAAGATCGACGTGGGCCAGAGCGGCGTGGCGGACATCCTCTGCCAGGGCATCTGCCAGGACGCCAACGGCAACGTGATGGACCTGCGCAACCACCTCACGCAGGATCAGTTCAACCGGATGGTGATGGATCTGGTGCAGCGCACCTTCAAGGTGTGCGACGAGGCGCTGCAGTCGGCGCGGATGACGGCCTCGGACATCGACGCGGTCATCCTGGTGGGCGGCCCCACGCGCCTGCCCATCATCCGCAACTCCGTGAAGCACTACTTCCAGCGGGAGCCGCTGGAGGGCATCAACCCGGACCAGGTGGTGGCCATGGGCGCCTCGCTGCAGGCGCACGCGCTCCTGGAGGCAGGGGGCTCGACGTTCCTGGTGGACGTCACCCCGCTGACGCTGCGCATCGGCACGGTGGGCGGCTACACGGAGAAGATCATCGACAAGAACACGCCGGTGCCCATCGATCGCTCGAAGACGTTCACCACCAGCCGAGACGGGCAGGAGAAGGTGAAGATCCGCGTGTACCAGGGCGAGTCCAACCGGGCCGACGAGTGCGAGATGCTCGGCGAGTTCGAGTTCTCCGGCTTCCGCATCGGCTACCGCGGCGAGGTGAAGATCGAGGTGACGTTCGAGATCGACACCAACGGCATGGTGAACGTGTCCGCCTGTGACGTGGAGACGGGCCAGAAGACGACCACCACCCTCACGCTCTCCTCCGGCATGACCGAGGCTGACATCCAGCGGTCCATGGAAGCCACCCGCCAGATCCAACTCGCCGGCCATACCGCCGACCTTCCCTCCGTGGCCTGAGAGGCCAGGCACCGCCGATGTCCCAGCCCCCCGACCAGAACGCAGGCAAGCCCCCCGGTCCCCCCACCGGCGCGCCCCCTGCCCGTCCCGCGGCCGCCCCCGCGCCTCGGGCCCCCGCCTCGCCAGCCGGAGCCCCGCGTCCGGGTGGGCCCGTCCCCGTCGCCCAGCCCCTCCCGGCGGTGGGCCCGCCGCAGCGCACGGTGTCCTCTGGAGCCATTCCCTCCGCGCCCCCGGTGCCCACCGCGGCCGCGCCACGTGCTCCAGCTCCCGGCACGCCGCAGCCACCACGCCCCCCGGGCGCCGCACCGGCTCCCGCTGCCACGCACCCCTCCATGCTCCCTCCCGGGGAGCGTCCCACCGTGTCGGGAGTCATCGCGGTGGGCTCGGCCGCCATTCCGCCCTCCGAGCGCCCCACGGTGCCGGGCATGCCCCCCATCCCTGCCGCGGCGTACCCGCCGGGCGCTCCTGCGGCCTCGCCGAACTCGCCCGGCGTCGCGGCGCCCAGGCCCCTCTCCGATGTGTCCACCCGCCCGACGGTCCAGGGCATCACGCCCATCTCGGTCACCCCGCAGTCCGGCCCCGGCGTCTCGCTGAACACGCCCACGCCGAACTCCCCCGCGGCCCCGGCGCACCGGCCCACCCTTTCAGGCATCGTCCCCATCTCCGTCACCCGCACCGGCGCCACGCCGCCGCCGGGCCCTCTCGGCGGCCCTCCCCCCGCGGCCGTCGGCGCTCAGCGACCGCCTGCCGCGGGGCAGCCTCCGGCGGCTCCCAGCGCGCAGCGACCGCCGCCCGGGATGCAGCCTCCTCCGCCTCCGGCGGCGGCTCGGGGCCCAGGTGGCGCTCCCATGGGCCAGCCTCCCGGGATCGCCGGAGCTCCTCCCGCGGCCCAGCGTCCCGCCGCGCCCGGAGTGCCTCCCGTGGCGGCCCAGCGGACTCCCTCACGCTCGGGCATCCCCACCATCCAGCCAGCGACTCCCGCGCCGGTTCCCTCCTCGGCCCTGCGCCCTGCCTCGCGCTCGGGCATCCCCACCGTCCAGCCAGCGGCGGCGCAACCTCCCATGGCGCCGCGGACTCCCTCGCGCTCGGGCATCCCCACCGTCCAGCCAGCGGCGGCGCAGCCTCCCATGGCGCCGCGGACGCCCTCACGCTCGGGCATCCCCACCGTCCAGCCAGCGGCGGCGCAGCCTCCCATGGCACCGCGGACTCCCTCGCGCTCGGGCATCCCCACCATCCAAGCGGCCGCTCCCGGGCAGCCCCCGCCGCCTCCGCGGACTCCCTCACGCTCGGGCATCCCCTCCATCCAGCCGGCGGCAGCGGCGCCGCGCCCGGTGCAGGGGGGCGCTCCCGTGCTGCCCCAGGGCATGCCCCGGCCTCCCGCCGCGGGTGCGGCGCCCGTGATGCCTCCCATGGCCCCCGCCGCCCCGAGGGTGACGCCTCCTCCCCCGCCGGCCATGGCGCGCCCGCCCGCTGTCATCACCCCGCCGCCACCTCCGGCCGCCGCGACGAAGGGCTCGATGGAGGCAAGCCAGCTGATCGAGCTGGAGACGCGCTGCGCGAAGCTGGATCAGCTCGACTACTTCGAGGTGCTGCAGATCCCCCGAGAGGCCACCCCCGCGGACATCAAGAAGGCCTTCTACCGGGAGAGCCGCACCTACCACCCGGATCGCTTCTACCAGCTGGACTCCAAGGCGCTCAAGGATCAGGTGAACGAGCTCTACAAGCGCGTCACCGAGGCCTACTACGTCCTGCGTGACGACACGAAGCGCAAGAAGTACCTGGCGGACGTGACGGGCTCGGAGCGCGCCCAGAAGCTGCGCTTCACCGAGGCCTCCGAGGCCGAGACGAAGGCCGCGGTGAAGAAGGAGCAGGAAGAGCAGATCGGCACCCACCCCAAGGGCCGCCAGTTCTACCAGCTCGGCGCCGGCGATCTGGAGGCGGGCCGGTGGGCCTCGGCCGAGCGCAACCTGAAGATGGCGCTGACCTATGAGCCCTCGAACCCGCGCTACAAGGAGAAGCTCGCCGAGGCGCAGCGCAAGCTGAACGACGAGGCCAAGGGCAAGGGCGAGTCCTTCAAGATCAAGTGAGGCGCGGGCGGCGGTAGGAGGGGCTCACGATGGTCATCGATCTCATCATCCTCTGCACGGTGGTGTTCTTCGCGCTGGTGGGGGCCATCACCGGGGCGGCGAAGCAGGTGGCCCACCTGGTGGGGCTGGCGGTGGCCTACTCCGTGTCCCGGCGGCTGGGGCCCGTGGTGGGCCCGAGGCTGGCGGACGCGCTCGGCTCGGCGCAGTTCATCGGGGTGCTGGTCGGCACGGTGCTGCTCTTCCTCTTCGTGCTGGTGGTGGTGCGCTACGCCCTGGGGGCCCTGCTCCAGCGGGTGATGACGGGCAAGGATCCGAACAACCGCGGGCCGGACCGGGTGATCGGCATGGTGCTGGGCGGGGTGAAGGTGGCCGTCCTCTCCTATGTGATCCTGAGCGCGCTGACCTTCGTGGAGCAGCACGTGGTGGTGGCCGGCAAGAAGGTGGGCCTCTCGCCCAAGGACTCGCGGGCCTTCGCCTTCGCCCAGCGGCACAACCTCTTCGAGCTGACGCAGTTCGCGCCCATCAAGGACTTCGTCCGGGTGGCGCGAGCCAGCACGGATCCGCAGCAGTCCGCGCAGCTCCAGAGCGATCCGGCCTACAAGGCGCTGCGGCAGGATCCGCGCTTCCAGCGCGCGCTCAAGGACGAGTCCCTGCGCCGGGCGCTCGAGCAGGGAGACACGCGGGCGCTGCTGAGCAACAACCTGATCCTCCAGCTCATCCAGGATCCGGACATCGCGGCCCGGCTGGGCGCCGCCGCGAAGGCCTCCGAGCGCTGAGCCCCACCCTCCTTCCGGAGCGCGGGCCTGCCCCTCGCTGGCGGCTCAGCGCGAGGCGTGCGCGGCGAGCCACCGTGAGGCCTCGGCGAGCCTCGGGTGGTTCAGCCGCTGCCAGCGCTCACGGGCCTCGGCGGCCAGCCGCAGCGCGCGCGGGCGATCCTGCTCCGAGTCCCAGAGCGCGCGGGCCAGCAGGAACTGGAGGCGGGCGCGAAGCCGTGGCTGGCCGATCGCCAGGGCCCGCTCGAGCGGCGGAATGGCCTCGGCGGGCTTCCCCCTTGCCAGCAGGAGGTTGCCCAGGTTCAGCAGCGCGTCGGCGAGCTCCGGGTTGGCTGGCCCGAGCGCCTTCTCCTGGCTCGCCAGCGCGCGCTCGATCAGCCGCCGCGCCTCCTCGTGGCGCCCCAGCGCCGTGAGCGCCGCGCCCAGCTCGTTGAGCGAGCTGGCCACGATGGGGTGCTCCGGCCCGAGCGCCTTCTGCCTCAGGGCCAGCGAGCGCTCGTACTTCTTCCGGGCCTCCTCATACTGCCCCGAGGCCTCCGCCACCCGCCCCAGGCCGCTGAGCGAGTCGGCCAGGTTCGCATGCTCCTGGCCCAGCGCCTTCTCCTCGATGACCAGGGAGCGCGCATACCTCCGCCGCGCCTGTGCGTACTGGCCGAGATCCTCGAGCGCGATCCCCAGGAAGAAGTGCGTCCCCGCCAGGCGAGGGTGATCGAGCCCCAGCGTCTTCTCCTGGAGGGCCAGGGCCTGCTCGAGCCGCTTCACCGCCTCCTCGTACCGTCCCAGGATCCTCAAGGTATCGCCCAGGTTGGTGAGGGTGTTGGCGACGAGGGGGTGCTCGGCGCCCAGCGCCTGCTCCCGGATGGCCAGGGCGCGCTCGTAGCTCTGGCGCGCCTCCTCATACCGGCCGAGCACGCTGAGCATGTTTCCCAGGTTGCCGAGCACGCTGGCGAGCTCCGGGTGCTGGGGCCCGAGCGCCTTCTCGCGGATGGCGAGGGCGCGCTCATGCATGCGCAGCGCCTCCTCGTACCTCCCCATCTCCCCCAGGATGGTGGCCAGGTTGTTGAGCGAGGGTGTCACGAGGGGGTGCTCGAGCCCGAGCACCTTCTCCCGCAGCGCCAGGGCGCGCTCGTACTTCTGGCGTGCCTCCTCATAGTGCCCCAGCTCCGAGAGGACGATCCCCTGGCTGTTGGAGGCGTTGGCGCGGATGAGATCGTCATCGGCCAGCTCCACGGCCAGCTCCATGCCCAGCTCCAGGAGCGCCGCGTCCTGGGGCCGGGCCTCGCGATACCCGGCGAGGAAGTACAGGAGGCCCGAGGCGCGCGCCGCCACCGTCAGCTCCTTGCCGCGCGCGGCCATGCTCACCGCCCGCCGCGCCATCTCCCCGGCGCCCTTGTAGTCCCCGGCCCCATCCCTCGCGAGGGCCCCCAGGAACAGGGCGCGCGCGTGCAGCGGCGCATGGCCCACCTGCTCGGCCTGCTTCAGCAGCTCGTCCGCGCGGAGCAGCCCCTCCTTGTACTTGCCCGTATCGAGCAGGGCCTCCAGCGTGTCCAGCTGCTGCTGGAGCTCCTCGGCCCGCGCGCGGAGGGCGGGCTCCTCCGGCGGAGGCACCGCCGCCGTCAGCGCCTTGGCGTCCGCGCAGTACTCCAGCGGCGGCAGCGACTGGGCCACCTGCACGGCCCGGGGGAGCAGCTCGCGATCCGGCGCGCGGGCGAGCAGCTCCGTGAGCGCGCGAAGCTGGCTGCGCCGCCGCTCCAGGCAGTACTCGCGGCGCACCGCCAGCCCCTGGGGCTGGACGGACTGCTGCCGGACGAGCTCGCACACCTCGGTCCGCTGCCGCACCCAGGCGCCCGCGTAGCCATCCAGCACCGCGGCCACGCGCGTGAAGGTGTCCCGCGCGTAACTCAGCTCCGTGCCGAGCAGCGCCTGCTCCACCCGCGCCCGCACCTGCGAGTCCCACACCCCGTCGAGCTGCCGCTGAACCTGGGAGCACCCCGCCGCCGGCGCCTCCTGGCGAACCCACCCCCAGAGCGCCAGCCCCGCCAGGCCCGCCATCGCCAGCGCCACGCCCCCGCGGCGCAGCAGGGCCCGGCGCTTCACCTCCGGATCATCCGACAGCGCCGCCAGCAGCGGCTCCATGGAGGCGGGGCGCTTGTCGGGATCGGGGTTGAGGCCCCACAGCACCGTGCGCGTCACCCATGCGGGCACGTCGGCGGAGTCCGGCGGCGACACCGCCTTGCCCTCGAGCTGGGCGCGCGTGAGCTCCGTGGGGGAGGAGCCCCGGAACGGCAGCTGCCCGAAGAGGGCCTCGTACAGGGAGGCGCAGAAGGCGAACAGATCCGTGCGCACGTCCGCCGAGAGCCCCCGGAAGAGCTCCGGGGCCATATAGGCGGGGGTGCCCATGAACATGCCGGGCAGCGTGAGGACGCTGGACCACGAGCCGGAGGGGCGCGCGGTCACCATGAGATCCATGGCCGCGGAGGGCTCCGGCAGGGGGATGGGCTCCTGCTGCACCGCAGCGGGGGCCTTCCCCTGGGAGTCCATGGCGCCCTGGGCGCGGGCCAGGCCGAAGTCCGTGACGCGGACGCGCCCGTCCTGGCCCAGCAGCACGTTGTCCGCCTTGAAGTCGCGGTGGATGAGGCCCGCCGCGTGCGCCGCGGCCAGCCCGCGCCCGGCGGCCACGTACGCCTCCAGCACCTGGCGCCAGCTCCGCGGCTCCCGCTTGTTCCAGCGCCGCAGCGTCTGGCCCTGGATGTGCTCCATGGCGATGAAGAGCGAGCCGTCCTCCAGGGTACCGGCGTCGTAGACGGCCACCACGTTCGGGTGGCTCAGGCGCGCCATGGCCTGGGCCTCTCGCACCAGCCGGGCCTCCTCGCCCTCCTCCCCCTCCACCTTCAGGCTGGGCCGCAGCAGCTTGAGCGCCACGCGCCGATCCAGCCGCGAGTCGTACGCGGCGAGCACCACGCCCATCCCCCCCTGCCCCAGCTTGTCCAGCACCGTGTAGCGGCCGGCCAGAGTGTGCCCGGGGAGGAGTGAGCGTGGCAGATCCCGCAGCCCCGAGGGCTCCTCGGCCGAGAGGACTGGCGCGCCCTCCTCGATCGTCGGCGGGCCGCCCTGCCGCACCCGGGTGGGCGCCGCCCAGTCCCCCTCTTCGGCGCCCGGGGCCTGCACAACCGTGGGGAGCGCTCCTGTCGAGCCCGAGCTCGGGCCCGCCTTGGGATCTTGCTCCGGGCCGCTCATGTCGACGCCTCCGCTCGCAGGTGCCGTCCCCGGCACAGCCGCGCTGGGAAGGAGCTTCCCAGGCTCGGAGTTCTTACAGAAGCCCCCCCCCCCAGGTCCAGGGGCCTCAAGTGTGGATCTGCGCCGAGTCCAGCCCGAGCAGGCGCGCGCTCACGAAGTCCTCGTCCACCCGCAGCAGCCGGCGGCGGCGCTCGGGGGCCTCGAACATCACGTCCGCCATCACGTGCTCCAGGATGGAGCGCAGGCCGCGCGCGCCCAGCCCCCGCTCCCCGGAGAAGCGCGCCACCGCGCGCAGGGCCTCCTGGGTGAACTCGAGCTCGATCTCGTCATAGGCGAGCAGCTCGCGGAACTCGCGGAGGAGGGAGTCCGGCGGCTCGGTGAGCACGCGCAGCAGCTCCGCCTCGCCCAGCGCCTGGAGCTGCACCATCACCGGCAGGCGCCCGAGGAACTCGGCGAGCATCCCGAAGTCCACCAGCTGCCTGAGGGTGATCCGCTGGCGCCCCCGCCGGGAGGCCTCCTCCGCCCCGAAGCCCAGCGGCCGCGCGCCGCCCTCGCCGTACGCGTGCAGATCCGAGAAGGTGCCCGCGCAGATGAAGAGGATGTCGCGCGTGTCGATCTGCACGAAGTCGCTCTTGTTCCACGCCTGGGTGACGTTCATGGGGACGAACACCTCTCGGCCCTCCAGCAGCTTGAGCAGGGCCTGCTGCACGCCCTCGCCGCCGATGTCCCGGCTGCCCGCGCCGTTGCGCGCCCCCTGCGAGCGCCGGGCGATCTTGTCCACCTCGTCGATGAAGATGATGCCCCGCTGGGTCTCCTCCACGGAGTGGTGGGCCTTGAAGAGCAGCTCCGACACCATCACCTCCACGTCCTTGCCGTAGTAGCCGGCCTCCGTGTACTCGGTGGCGTCCACGGTGGTGAACGGGACGGAGAGGATCTCCGCCAGGTTGCGGGCGAGGTGCGTCTTCCCACTCCCGGTGGGCCCGATGAGCAGGATGTTGGACTTCTTGATCAGCGAGCCCCGGCGCTGGCGCCGCGCCTGGGTGCGCTTGAGGTGGTTGTGGGCGGCGATGGCCACCGCGCGCTTGGCCTCCTCCTGGCCCATCACGTAGCGATCCAGCCGCTCGAAGATCTGCCGAGGCGTCAGCAGCGGCCCCTCTTCCCGGCGTGCGGACGACTCCATGTGCCCTCCCCTTCGGTCCACGCGGCCTCCCGGCGTTCGACAGTAGGGTAGGAATGAACCCGGGAGGGGCCCACCCGGGCGGAGCTCCGGGCCAGGGATCGCCCGGCCGCCTGCTTCCCGATCAGTCAGCTGTTGAAGCCGGGGCGCTTTCCCTATAGTTGCGCGCGTTCCATGGGTTGAAGGCACTCCAGCTGACACCCCACCCACCCCCGGGAGGCCCCGAAAAACCGATGGCCATCACCTCGCCGCAGCACCGCTGGACCCTTGCCGACGCCCTGGAGACGTACGGCATCCGTAACTGGGGCAACCCCTACTTTGGCATCAACGACAAGGGCCATGTGTGCGTCCATCCGGATGGGCCTCAGGCCTCCAGCATGGACCTCAAGGAGCTGGTGGACGAGGTGCGGCGCCGGGGGATCGGCCTGCCGCTGCTGATCCGCTTCACGGACGTGCTGCGCAACCGCGTGGTCCACCTCAACGAGGCGTTCCGCAAGGCCATCTCCGAGCACAACTACAAGGGCCAGTACCGGGGCGTGTACCCCATCAAGGTGAACCAGCACCGGTACGTGGTGGAGACCATCGTCGAGACGGGCAAGAGCTACGGCTACGGCCTGGAGGCCGGCAGCAAGCCGGAGCTGCTGGCGGTGATGGCGCTGCTGGACAATGACGACGGGCTCGTCATCTGCAACGGCTACAAGGACGAGGAGTACGTGGAGACGGCGCTGTACTTCTCCCGGCTGGGCCGCAAGGTGATCCTGGTGGTGGAGAAGCCCAGCGAGCTGCCGCTGATCGCGGAGGTGGCGCGCCGGACGGGCATCACCCCGCGGCTGGGCGTGCGGGTGCGGCTGTCCACGCGCGGCGCGGGCAAGTGGGAGGCCTCGGGCGGGGATCGCTCCAAGTTCGGGCTCACCTCCTCGGAGCTGATGAGC
>JAFGNZ010000238.1 GCA_016926755.1 Myxococcaceae bacterium
CGGGCGTGGACGTGCTGATGGGCATCGGCGGCGCGCCCGAGGGCGTCATCTCCGCGGCGGCCGTCCGCTGCGTGGGCGGAGACATGCAGGGCCGCCTGGTGCCCCGCAACCAGGGCGAGATCGAGCGCGCCCGGCGGATGGGCATCACCGACATCAGCAAGATCTACACGGCCGAGGAGCTGGCCACCGGCGAGGTGATGTTCGCCGCCACCGGCGTCACCTCGGGCGACTTCCTCAAGGGCGTGCGCTTCTTCGGCGGCGGCTGCGAGACGCACTCGGTCGTCATGCGCAGCAAGACGGGCACCGTGCGCTTCGTGCAATCCGTTCACAAGTTCGACAAGAAGCCGGGGTACGCTCCCTAGCGGCAGGCTTCCAACCCCACCCTCGCCCTGCTCCGGAGAGTCGCATGCCAGGCGCCACCCGCTCGATCGTCATCAACGCCCCCGTGGAGAAGGTCTTCGACATCATCACCCAGTACGAGAAGTACCGGGAGTTCCTCACCGAGGTGAAAGAGGTCCGCACCTCCGGGCGCCAGGGCAACGAGGTCAACGTCCACTACAAGGTGGATGTGATGAAGACCATCAAGTACACCATCCGCTCCAAGGAGGAGCGGCCCCACCGCGTCTCCTGGAGCTTCGTCGAAGGCGAGTTCATGAAGGACAACAAGGGCAGTTGGGTGCTCGAGCCCGCGGGCGAGGGGATGACCAAGGCCACCTATACCGTCGAGATGGCGCTCGGCGCCCTGGTCCCGAAGACCATCGTCAACGCCCTGGTGGAGACCTCGCTCCCCAAGATGCTGGACGCCTTCAAGCGCCGGGCGGAGGCGACCTGAGCGGCCCCGGAGTGGAGCGCTCCCCACCCTGCCTCGCTGGAACGACCGTCAGCGGGCGGACAGTCAAGCCCTGCTTCGGGCGGCTTGCCTGACGGAAGGAGCATGCCAGGGCCGGCCGTTGGACGGCTTGCGGGCCGCCACGACTGCATTACAATCAACGTACCCATAGGCTGCGGGATCGGGCGCCAACCATGACATCCCTGACATAGAGGTGTGGCTTCGCTGTCGGGCGGTGAACGAGCAACCGGGCCAGTCGGCAGGCATGTACCCCCAGAGGAACAGGGGAACTAGGTTTGCATCAAAAGGGGTAGAGACTGGAACCGGGGCGGGGTGGCGGGCGTACACCGGGGTATGTAGGCTGTAGGGAGAGCGAACCCATGCTGGACGCCTTCATCATTGAAGAGATCAAGCGCCGTGAGCGCAGTCGCGAGGACCGCGAGCGGCCTGCCGTGGAGCTGCCGCTGCCGGTGCCGTCGGAGCGGCCGCACCGTCGGACGGAGACAGATGACGAGGAGAAGCCGCAGCGCGGCGTGATCGTCATCGATCTCTGAGCCCTTCCGGCCATACCGTGGCCTCGAGCCCGCGGCAGGTGTCCCTCCAGGGACGGCCTCCGCGGGCTTCGTGCGTTCCAGGGGCCCCGCGAGCGGCCCCTCAGTCCACCAGCGCGAGCAGGTGCCGCGGGTGGTACACGTTCCACAGCGGCCCGCGCACGTTGCTCATGGACTCGAGGACGAGGCGCTTCCACTCGGCCGGGATCGCCTCCTCGCCGTAGAAGGCGCCCAGGAGCGCGCCGGTAATGGCGCCGTGGGCGTCCGCATCCCCGCCGCGGTTCACCACGTCCACCAGCGCGGCCTCGAAGCTGGGGGCATGGAGCAGCTCCCAGAAGGCGAGCCGGAAGGCGATGCGCAGGTGGCCGTGGTGGCGGTGCAGGTGCAGCTCCGGGCCGTAGAGCATCGGGTTGGGCTGCTGGGCCGCCTCCAGATCCGCCAGGAGGAGGGTCTTGGCGACCGCCACCTCCTCGACGCAGTCGGCGGCCGAGCGTGCCAGGGCCGCGGCGCCAATGGACAGCCCGGTGTGCGCGGCGTCAATGAGGTCCGTGGCCTTCAGCTCCGAGCCCCCCAGGATCGCCTTCGCCAGGACCGAGTTGAAGGCGGCACAGGCGAGCTGGCAGCGGGGATCGAAGTGGGTGAGCGCCGAGTCGTCGAAGGAGGCCTGCGTCCGCGCCGGTTCGTCCCTGGCGAAGTAGACGCCAATGGGGGCCGTGCGGGCGAGGCTGCCGTTGGTGTGGGAGCGGCGGAAGCCCCGGAGCCAGACGCGGCGCCCCGCGCTGAGTACGCCCATGCTGGAGTCCATCTCCTCCAGCACCTCCCACATGGTCTCGCTCATGTCGAAGGCGTGGGTCCGCCAGGCACGGTAGCGGCGGGCCACGTCGGCGGGGGTGTAGCGCTTCACCTCGCGCAGGCTCCAGGCGATGCAGCAGGCCATCTGCGTCTCGTCCGTCACCTGGCCCTTGCGCAGCTCCACCACGGGGGGCTCCAGCTCGGCGCCCTCCGGGATCCCCTCGGGGTAGTCGCCCGGCGGGAGATCCTCCGGCTTGGTGGGGAGCCGAGGCTTGATCTTGCCGCCGGTGGGCATGCGGCGCAGGCCGTCCGCCAGCTGGGGGAAGAGCGGGGCAATGAGGTTCCGGCCCCGCAGCGGAGCGCCGAGCGCATCTCCGACGGCGAGGCCGAGCAGGGCGCCCCGGCCGCGGAGGCCAGGGAGGGGATCAGGCCCCTGCGGGGCGGGGCGTCGACGGGGCGGGGGCATGGAGGAACGGGCCAGGAGAGAGCTTCACAGGTGGACACTGTAGCAGCGAGAAGGGTGTGCAGGCTTGCGAGCCTGGGGAGCGTCCTCTAGAACCCGCGCCATGACCGAGATTGCTCAAGTTCTGGCGCGTGAAGTGCTCGACTCCCGCGGCAACCCCACCGTGGAGGCCGAGGTCCATCTGTCGGGTGGGGCTCGTGGCCGTGCGGCCGTGCCGTCCGGGGCCTCCACTGGTGAACACGAGGTGCTGGAGCTCAGGGACGGCGACAAGAACCGCTACCTGGGCAAGGGGGTGCGCAAGGCCGTGGCGAACGTGATGGAGACGATCGCCCCCGAGCTGATGGGCATGGACGCCGAGGACCAGTTCTCCGTGGACATGCGCATGCGCGAGCTGGACGGCACGCCCAACAAGGGCAAGCTGGGCGCCAACGCCATCCTCGCCGTGTCCATGGCCACCGCGCGCGCGGCGGCGGACGCCTTCGGCATGCCGCTGTACCGCTATGTGGGCGGCCTGCAGGCGCGCACGCTGCCGGTGCCGCTGATGAACATCCTCAACGGCGGCGCGCACGCGGACACGCGCGTGGACGTGCAGGAGTTCATGGTGGTGCCGGCCGGCGCCTCCTCCTTCGCCGAGGGCGTGCGCTGGGGCGCCGAGGTGTTCCACGCGCTGAAGAAGATCCTCAAGGCCCGCAAGTTCGCCACCGGCGTGGGAGACGAGGGCGGCTACGCCCCGGACCTGCCGGCCAACGAGGAGGCCCTCAAGCTCATCATGGAGGCCATCAGCGCGGCCGGCTTCAAGGCGGGCGAGCAGCTGTACCTGGCGCTCGACGTGGCGGCCAGCGAGTTCTTCGACAAGGCCACCAAGAAGTACCGCCTCAAGGGCGAGGGCAAGGAGTACGACGCGGCGGGGATCATCGACTACTACCGCGGGCTGTGCGAGCGCTACCCCATCGTCTCCATCGAGGACGGCATGGCCGAGGACGACTGGGAGGGCTGGAAGAAGCTGACGGACACGCTGGGCTCGAAGATCCAGCTGGTGGGTGACGATCTCTTCGTCACCAACGTGGAGCGGCTCAGCCGCGGCATCCAGGGCGGCACCGCCAACTCCATCCTGGTGAAGGTGAACCAGATCGGCTCGCTGACGGAGACCTTCGACGCGGTGCGCATGGCCCACCGCGCCGGGTACACCTCCATCATGAGCCACCGCTCGGGCGAGACGGAGGACACCACCATCGCCGATCTGGCGGTGGCGCTCGACTGCGGCCAGATCAAGACGGGCTCGGCGTCGCGCTCGGATCGCGTGGCCAAGTACAACCAGTTGCTGCGGATCGAACAGGAGCTGGGGACCGCCGCGCGCTACGCCGGGCGGCTGGCGATCAAGGCCACCCAGGCGAAGTGAGATGACCCAGTCACGACGCCCCCGCATCCTGGTCTCCAACGATGACGGGTACTTCTCCGAGGGCATCCAGGCCCTCGTGGAGGCGGTCAGCCCGCTGGGCGAGGTGTGGGTGGTGGCGCCGGACCGCGAGCAGAGCGCGGCCTCGCACGCCATCTCCCTGCACCGGCCCCTGCGCATCAAGGAGATCCGCGAGCGCTGGTTCGCGGTGGATGGCACCCCCACCGACAGCGCTTATCTGGCGATCAACCACCTCCTCAAGGATGATCGCCCCCAGATCATGGTGTCCGGCATCAACCACGGCGCGAACCTGGCGGACGACGTCACCTACTCGGGGACGGTCGCCGCGGCGATGGAGGGGGCCCTGCTCGGGGTGCCTTCCATTGCCTTCAGCCTCGCGTCCAGCCCGCCCTTCGACTTCAAGCCAGCGGCGCGCTTCGCTCGGGCGTTGGTGGCCGAAGCGCTCGCCCGGCCGCTGCCGCCGCGGATGCTGCTGAACGTCAACATCCCCGGGGGCGTGGAGCCGGAGGGCTATGTCGTCACCCGGCTCGGGCGGCACTCGTATGGGTACGCGGTGGTGGAGAACCGCGATCCGCGCGGCCGGAAGTACTACTGGATTGGAGGCAGCGAGTACGGGCACGACGACATCCCCGGCAGCGACTGCAACGCCGTGCACCTCGACAAGCGGGTGTCGGTCACGCCGTTGCACCTGGATCTGACGGATCATCACCGGATGGCCGAGCTGGCGGGGTGGACGATTGATGGCTTCCGGCGCGCCGAGTCGGGTACCTGAGGTTGGGGGGGCCCTGTCTCAGCCGAGCGGGCCTGGCGCTCCTCCTGCTGCTCGGGGCCGCCGGGTGCTCGAGCACCAGGGCCGCCGCCCGCCCGCCCGGGCCCGAGGCGCCTCCCAACCCCGCGCAGCTCCCAGGCGCCATGGCCTCGGCGCCCGCGGAGCCTCCCTCCGCGCTGCCCATCCAGCTCGGGCCCGCGCACCCTGAGCCGGAGCTCTTCACCGTCCGGCACCGCGTGGCGCCCGGGGAGACGATGTTCCGGATCGCTCGCACGTATGGCGTCACCGTGGAGGATCTGTCCGCGGCCAACGGCATCACGGACCCGCGGAGCCTCTCCGTCGGTCAGGAGCTGCTCATCCCCGCCGTGCCCCCCGAGGAGGAAGACTCGGAGCCCCACCTGGAGCCCGAGCTGGCCTCGGCCTCGGGGAAGGAGGCCCCCCGCGTGGCCTCGGCGCGGGAGGAGCTGCCCCCACGCCCCCGCGCATCGAGCCGGCCCGCGGACTCTCGGGCGGGGAGGGGCGCCTCACGTGCCGAACCGGCGACCAAGGGGATGATCGACTGGCCGCTCCGGGGCGTGCTGTACGGCCGCTTCGGCAAGAAGGGCCGGGAGCCGCATGATGGGATCGATCTGGCGGCGCCCTCGGGCACCCCGGTCAAGACGGCCCAGGACGGGACCGTCCTCTACGCGGGCGAGCAGCAGGGCTATGGGCTCATCGTCATCGTCCAGCACCCCAATGGCCTCATCACCCTCTATGCCCACAACCGCGATCTGCGAGTGAAGACCGGGCAAACGGTGCGTCGCTCCCAGGTCATCGCCACGGTGGGGGAGTCCGGCCGCACCTCGGGCCCCCACCTTCACTTCGAAGTCCGCGTGGAGGGCAAGCCGGTGGACCCGCTCCGCTACCTGGGGCCCCTGCCGTCCTCTTGAGCAGGCTGGGGGATGGCCTCTGGCGCCGATTCTCCTAGACTGCCGCTGGTGAAGCGCCTCAGCCCCCTGTTCCTCGTCCTGCTGCTCACGACGGTTGCTCGTGCCCAGGCACCAGCCCCCGCCGAAGCGAGCCCTTCCACCTCCGCGCCCCCCCCCGCGGCAGGCGAGGCTCCGTCCACGCCTGCTCCGGCGGTGGAGCCCGCCCCGGCGAATGCTCCCGCGAAGCAGGACAAGGCCCCCGATGAGCTGCCCACGGTGGCGGTCCTCTCGCTGGAGGCGAACAAGGCAGCCCAGGAGGCCGCGCCGGGGATCGCCTCGCTCGTGGCGAGCCGGCTCGCCGAGTCTCCCAAGCTCAAGGTGCTCACCCAGCGGGACATCGAGACCATGCTGAGCACCGAGCGCCAGCGACAGGTCCTGGGCTCCGCCTCCTGTGCCAGCCAGGGCCCCTGTCTGGAGGAGCTGTCGAACGCGATCGGTGCCCGCTACATGGTGACGGGGCGCCTGGACCAGTTCGGGGAAAAGTACCTGCTCACCGTCAGCCTGCTGGACACCTTCAGTGGTCGCAGCCTGGCTCGGCCCCGCGCCGAGGCCTCCAGCGGCGAGGCCCTCCTGCAGATCGCGGATGCCATCGGCCAGCAGCTCCTCGTCGAGCTGGTGCCCCCCGAGGGCCAGTCCCCTGGCGCTTCGGCCCGGCCCCTGCTCGGCAGCATCAAGGAGACCCCTGGCGGCGGCATGGTGCTGGGGCTGCGCATCAACAACAGCTTCATCGACAACCTGGCGGCGCTCAACCCGGGTGGGGACGTGGAGCTGGGCTATGCCTTCCACCCGGAGTGGGTCGGCTTCCTGCAGGTGGGCATCTCCTTCGTCCGCTCCACCCAGGAGGGCGAGGAGGGGCGGCTCCGGGTGCTCCCGAGCGTGCTGGGCGCGCGGCACTACTACCGCATCGAGCACTCCCTCCGGCCCTACTGGGGGCTGGGGCTCGGCGTGCAGCTCTCGTTCGGGGACTTCGGCATCTTCAAGTCCACGGGGCCGCTGCCCACCGTGATCGGCTTCTTCGGCGCCGAGTACGTCTTCGCCGGCAAGCTCGGCATCACCGTCGAGGCTGGCACCAACCTCGCCCAGGCCACGCTGGGCCTCGCCGAGAACGGGCTCGGTGATGGGCTCAACCTCGATCTCACCGCGGGCATCGTCTACCACTTCTGAGGTTCGGAGCTCCCCGCCCCATGCCATCGTGCCTGCGCGCTCTCCCGCTGCTCGCCCTGCTCGCCGCCGCCGCGTGTGAGGACACCCCCACGATCAAGCCCACGGATCGGGCAGAGGGGCTCTACATCAAGGGCACGGCCGAGTATCTCCAGGGCAACTTCGACCAGGCGCTCGCCTCGTTCAACGAGATGAAGCAGATCGTCCCGAATGATCCGCGCCTGCCCGCGGCCGTCGGCGAGGTCTACCTCTCCATGGGCAAGTTCAACGAGGCCCTCACCGAGTTCCAGGCCGCGCTCGCGCTCGACGCGAAGCGGTCCACCACCTGGAGCCGCATCGGCTTCATCCAGGTTCAACTCGGCAAGCACGAGGAGGCGCAGTCCTCGCTGCGCAAGGCGCTCGCGCTGTACCCGAATGACTTCAACGCGATGGAGCAGCTCGGGGAGATCCACCTCAAGCGCGGCGAGAAGGACGAGGCCATCCGGCACTTCACGCTTGCCTCCCAGGTGAGCCCGGACAAGCTCAAGCCGGAGCTCGTGATGCGCGCGGTGGAGGTGCTCCAGCAGGACAGCCGGCACCCGGAGGCGCTGGCCCTTCTCCAGAAGGCAGCGGGGCAGGGCATCCGCGCGCCCGCGGTGCTCACGGCGCTCGGCGACGAGCAGGTGCGCGCCGGCAAGCTCGACGAGGCGATCGCCTCCTATCGCGAGGCCGCCGGCAAGTCGCCGCGAGATCCCGCTTTGTGGGAGCTCGTCGGGGAGATCTACGCCAGTCAGGCAAAGACGGCCGATGCCCTGGCCGCCTTCCGCGAGTCCCTCAAGGTGAAGGACCGCGCCATCGTCCACGTGGCGATCGCGCGGCTGCACCTGGCCCAGGAGGACTCGAAGGCCGCGGAGGAGGAGCTCGCCAAGGCGCTGGAGAGCGTGTCCGGCTCGGACCTGCGAGAGCTGATCGAGCTGGCGGAGCTGCTCGTCACCTTCGGGCGCAAGCAGGACGCGCTGCGCATCCTCAGCAACCTCGCTGGCGAGCCGGACAACGCACAGAACGTGGACCTCCAGCTCCGCACCGCCCGCCTCGCGAGAGAGCTGAAGGACACCGACACCGTCAAGGCCGCGTGTGCCCGGGTGAGCGGGCACGATGGCGGCGGCGTCACCTCATGCCCGTAGGCGAGCGTAGGTGCGCCTGTCAGCGCTGCTCGCCTACCTGAGGGCAGAGCCCTGGAGAGGGCGCCCCGTTGAGGCATGCCGAGGGAACCTGTCGGACAAGCAGACAGGTTCGTGCAAAGCGCGCCGCCCTGCCTGAATGCCTCCAGGGTGTCCTCGCTGTAACCCTCTGAATTGACAGGGGTGTGCTCCAGTCGCGCACGGCATGGAGCATCCGCGAAAGTGGGCGGCGCATCCATGAGCCATGCCCGATCGCTACTTCTAACCAGTTAGAAGTGGCCACTCGCCGCCCCGCGCCGAGGCCCGCGATCTGCACGCTCATGAGCGTCGAGCCGTGCCCTGTTGGAGGTCCACTAAACTTTCCCTCCTGACATTGCTGCTCCTACACTGGCAGATGTGATCGAGTCAGTGGAGATCAAGAACCTGCGCGGGATCCGAGAGGGAGCGCTCCACAAGCTCACTCCATTGACGGTGCTCGTAGGCCCCAACAGCAGTGGGAAGAGCACGATCCTCGACGCACTCCTGATCGGGGCCAGTCCCTCACCCGGGGATGCGGTCGGGAGGGCAGTTGGTCGAAGGAGCACACGGGACGCGGATGCGCGCTGGCTGCTGTGGCGCCAAGGGCAGGAAGGCTCCACGACCGTGGGTGTAGAAACGGAGTTTGATTATTCAAGATACAGCACTCTCTCTTGGAGTTCAGAAGTACCGAGCGAACTGACGGCGCGCTTGCGCGAAGTTGGCGGCGCGCCTCCTTTCTCCTGTATCGAGACCCGATGCCGCGGCGCTTTGAGGGGTGTCACTGCAACTGCCTGGACAGCGTTCGCAGTCGATAACAGCTACGAGTTCAAGCAGTCTCCAGAGGTTCTTCCCACCCCGCTTAAATTTGAGCCTGGAGTCAGCTTCATCGATATGAGGGGGGTAGGGTTGGGAACTCCTCTCGCGCAGCTCTACTCGGAATCTGTCACGCAAGGGCGACGCGATGACGTGCGCGAGCTGCTCGGAGCCGTTGTCCCAGGGTTGCGAAACCTCGAGATCCTCGTCAATCACCGCCTGGAACCTGTTCTTCACCTGGTCTTCTCGGACAAGAGTGTCCCTGTCGCACTGGCCGGTGACGGTGTGCGCACCATGTTGCGCCTCGGTCTGGAACTGGCCTCCAGGAGTAAGGGGCTCGTCCTCATCGAGGAACCTGAAGTTCATCAGCACCCCAAGGCCCTTCAGCAGAGCGCCAGAGCTTTGCTCGCTGGCATGCGTCGAGGCATCCAGATCGTGCTCGCGACTCACAGCCTGGAGCTGATCGACGCGCTCCTGCTCGAAGCCTCTCAGGAAGATCTCCCACGCATTTCGACCTATCGGCTCAAGCTCGAAGAGGGAACGCTGGCGTCGAGCCGGATCGATGGCGAGAGGATGGCCTTCGCCCGTGGGCAGATTGAGGAAGATCTGCGATGACACAGGAGTCGGTCATCCTCTGTGAGGGCTACCACGACCGCGCGTTCTGGGACGGCTGGCTGAGGTTCCTCAAGTGCGGAGTGCCTCAAGCGAACAACAAGGCTCTCTCGGCTCGGATCGTGAAGGATCCCTGGGGGAGGACAGTCAGCGGTGGCCAGTTCGGGTACCAATCATCCGCGGGGAACTTCCTCCGAATCATTCCGTGTGGTGGGGACACCTTCGTGCCGGGAGTATTAAAGGACAGGCTCGCGGCGAGGACGACCCACGGTCTCCGCAACCTCGTGGTGAACTACGACGCGGACACGGACGCGAGGACCGAGCCTGATGCCAGGCTGGGGGTCGAGTCGGTTCACGCCTCGGTCCAATCGATCCTGCAGGGCTTCGATCCCGCATTCACGACCAACCCGCAGGGTGATTATCTGCTGGATGGTGGGAGCACCGTGATCTCAGTGGTCGTCTGGTGGGCCCCCGACCCTCAGTCGGATGGGTTGCCCTGGAAGCACACACTCGAGCGTCTCGTGTGCGCCGCGCTGAATGCAACGCTGCCCGGTCGCGCGACGGCCGTCGAGCAATGGATCCAGAGCCGCCCCTCGGGCTCACCCGCAGGACCCAAGGAGTACGCCTGGTCCAACATGGCGGGGTGGTTTGCCGACAAGGGCTGCGAGGCCTTCTACTCCGAGTTGTGGAGCGAGCCTCAGGTCGTCACGGAACTGCAGTCGCGACTGGAGAAGATCGGAGCGTGGCGTACCGCTCAGCAAGTCGCCGCCTGAGAGGGCCAGAGCCCCTGTCCAGATCTTGCGGGCGCGCGTCAGTTCCGCCCGCCGGGCAGCTTGCGGTACACGCCCACGACGATCCCCAGCAGCATCGTCGAGCGGAAGTCCACCTTGTTCACGTAGATGGGCGCCATCGTCGCGTTCGCCGGCTGGAACCGGATCCGCTCCCCCTCCGGGTAGTAGCGCTTCACCGTCGCCTCGTCCTCGATGAGCGCCACGACGATGTCCCCGGGCTGCGCCGTCGGCGTCTTGCGCACGAACAGGTAGTCGCCGTCGTGGATGCCGTCCTCGATCATCGACTGCCCCTTCACCCGCAGCGCGAACACCTCGCGCCCACCCGTGCCCCCCAGCAGGAAGCTGTCGATCTTGACCGAGTCCTCCAGGTGCTCCTGCGCCAGCAACGGCGCACCCGCCGCCACCTTGCCCAGCAGCGGCACCTCCACCATCCCCGAGTCCTTCTTCGCCCCCAGCCCCAGCAGCAGCCGCGCCCGCTTGGTCGGCACCAGCGACCGGCTCTGCTGCTCGCCCCGGTTCAGGTACCCCTTGCGCTCCAGCGCCTTGAGGTGATCGTTCACCCCGTTGGTCGAGCGGATGTCCATCTGCTCGCCGATCTCCCGGATCGTCGGCGGGAAGCCCCGCGACTCCGTCTCCTTCACGATGAAGGCGAGAATCTCGCGCTGGCGCTCCGTCAGCTCTTCCATGCCACGCTCCCTCCCTCGGTCAGGGTCCGGGCGTATGCCCGGGACCAGGGCAACAGGCTTTCAGTGTCTCATGGTCCCTGAACAGGCGTGTAGAGTCAATGCTTTCAGGCAGGCAGGCGACCCTACCGTTCGGGGCGACACCCACCCTACAGGGGGCCGGCGAGATATCTTGAGGCCCCTCACTGATCTCCGCGTACAATTTCCAACGTCTTGTCCGAGCTCCGACACACCCTGCTTCTCGTCGATGACGAGGCGGATGTTCTGGACATCCTGGTCCGGATGTTCCAGCGGCAGTACCGCGTCCTCACGGCCACGTCCGGTGCGGAGGCGCTGTCGATCCTTCGGACCCAGACGGTAGACGTCCTCATCACCGACCAGCGCATGCCCGAGATGACGGGCATCGAGCTGGTGACGGCCGCCCGCGCGGAGGGGATCGACGTCACGGCGCTGCTGCTCACCGGCTACACGGAGCCCGAGGACATCATCGCCGCCATCAACCAGGGGCAGGTGTACCGCTACATCACCAAGCCCTGGGAGGTGAATGATCTCCTCATCACCGTGAAGAACGCGGTGGAGTACACGCAGCTGCGCCGCGACAAGGAGCGGCTGCTGCGCCAGCTCAACCAGCGCGTGGAGGCCCTCTTCGTCCTCTACGAGGTGAGCCGGGCCAGCGCCGCGGATCCGCCCAGCTACGAGGCCATCATCGACCGCGTGCTGAGCGCGGTGGCGCGCGTGCTGCCGTACGACTGCGGCGCGGCGCTGATCGCCCCGGATGACTCGCGCAGCGCCATCCTGCGCCTGCGCTGCATGGGCACGGTGGGCGAGAAGGCCCTGCTGGGCGTCAAGGAGTCCATGCTGGGCGCCTACCGGCGCAGCTCCGGGCAGCTGCTGCCGGAGGACCGGCTCACCACCCGCGTCACCGGCACCATCACCCAGGACGCCAGCGCCCCGGCCGTCTACCCCAGCCAGCTCACCGTGTCCCTGGTGGCCGGCGGCAAGCCCGTGGGCATGCTGTCGCTGTTCTCGCAGTCGCCCCAGGCGTTCAGCGAGGACGACGGCGTGCTGCTGGACACGCTGGCCAACCAGACGGCGGACGCCATCCAGTCCCTGCGCACGGTGGAGGAGGAGGCCCGCCGCCGCATCGAGCGCATGGTCGAGTCCATGGCCGACGGCGTGCTGCTCACCGACGAGCAGAACGCCATCGTCGTGATCAACCCCGCCGCGCGGCTGCTGCTGCGGCTGGGCGAGGACGTGGCCTCGCTCACCGGGCAGATGCTGGAGGAGCGCCTGGGCTTCGAGCCCTCCGAGCTCATCCGCGGCTGGGAGTACAGCGGCTCGCAGGTGCTCAAGGAGGAGGTGGAGCTCTTCGATCGCCACATCCAGTGCACCGTGACGCCGGTCAACGACGCGCGCGGCACCGTGCGCGGCGTGTGCCTGGTGCTGCGCGACGTCACCGAGCAGAAGATGCTGGAGGAGCGCAAGGACGAGTTCGTCTCCATGGTGAGCCACGAGCTGCGCACGCCGCTCACCTCCATCTCCGGCGCGCTGGATCTGGTGCTCAACTTCCTGGCCGGGGACATCAACGAGAAGCAGCAGCGCTACCTGGCCATGGCCAAGGAGTCCACCGAGAAGCTCAACACGCTGGTGGACGATCTGCTGGATCTGGCCAAGTTCGCCAAGGGCCGGCTGCGGATGAGCTTCGAGCTCGCCTACCTGGACGAGCTGGTGCGCCGCGCGGTGGAGAAGTACGGGCCGGCCTTCCAGGAGCGGCGCGTGAAGGTGAGCACCGCGCTGCCCCAGCACGGGCTGCGCGTGCTGGCCGATCCCAACCGCGTCAACCAGGTGCTCAACAACCTGCTCACCAACGCGGCCAAGTTCACCCCAGAGGGCGGCGAGGTGACGCTGGAGCTGCGCGCCACCTCCGCGCTGCCCGGCTTCGTGGCGCTCACCTGCTGGAACAGCGGCGAGCCCATCGCCGAGGAGAACCTGGAGCGCATCTTCGACAGGTTCGAGCAGGCGCGCACCCCGGCCAACCGCACCGTGCGCGGCACGGGCCTGGGCCTGGCCATCTGCCGCCACATCGTGGAGGCCCACGGCGGGCACATCTGGTGCGAGCCGAGCACCCAGGGCGTGCGCTTCGTCACCGTGCTGCCGATGGAGCCTCCCCAGGAGTTGACGCGGCCCGAGGCGGCCGAGGCCAGCACCTCCGCCGCGCCCAGGCGCCCCGACACCCGCGGCCGGGTGCTCGTCATCGAGGGCGAGCAGGAGCTGGCCTACGTGATCAAAGGCCTGCTGCTGGCGCGCGGGTACAAGGTGTGGATCGCCAGCACGGCGGAGGAGGGCATCAGCGCGGCCCGGCGCCATCACCCGGACGCCATCCTCGTGGCGGTGCGGCTGCCGGACGTGGACGGGCTGCGGCTGGCGGAGATCCTCCGGCACGATCCGGACACCCGGCGCACCCCGCTGCTGGTCACCTCCGCCTTTGACGAGCGCCAGCGCGCGTTCCGCTCCGGCGCGGACTCGTTCCTGCTGCGGCCGCTGATGGTGGACAAGCTGCTGGCCACCGTGGACTCGCTGGTGCGCGGGCGCACCGGCCAGCAGCACGGGCGCGTGCTGGTGGTGGACGACGATCCGAAGATCGGCGGCATCTGCACCGAGGTGCTGGCCAGCCTCGGCTTCGAGGTGGCGGTGGTGGGCTCGCTGGACGAGGCGCGCCGCTCCCTGCGCGAGCGCCGGCCGGACGTCATCCTCCTGGACGTGGGGCTGCCGGATGGGGACGGCTTCATCTTCATCGAGGAGATCAAGGCCGAGCGCGCCAGCGGCCACATCTCCGTCATCTTCCTGTCGGCCCGCTCGGAGACGGCCTCGAAGATCCGCGCGCTCAAGCTGGGCGGGGACGACTACATCACCAAGCCCTTCGACGCGCTGGAGCTGGGCGCGCGGGTGGAGAGCGTGCTGCGGCGCAAGGAGCAGGAGCTGAGCGCCTCGCCCACCACGCAGCTGCCGGGCTCCAACGCCATCGAGCGCGAGGTGCAGCGCCGGCTGATGGCGCGCAGGCCCTTCGCCTTCTGCTACCTGGACCTGGACAACCTCAAGGCCTACAACGACTACTACGGCTTCGCGAAGGCCGACGGCGTGGTCCGCCAGACGGGAGATCTCCTGCGGGACATCTTCGCGCAGGACGGGGTGACCGGAGACTTCCTGGGGCACGTGGCCGGTGACGACTTCGTCTTCATCACCGCGCCCGAGTCCGTGGATCGCATCTGCCAGCGCGCCATCGAGGCGTTCGATCGCATCATCCCGCTCTACTACGATCGGCAGGATCGCGAGCGGGGCCACATCGAGGCGGAGGACCGGTTCGGAGAGAAGCGCAAGTTCCCCATCATGAGCGTGTCCATCGTCGCGGTGATGAGCGACGGCGTGTCCCATGATCACGCCGAGCTGGCGCGCCGGGCGGCGGACATGAAGAAGCGGGCGAAGGCCATCCAGGGGTCCGTCTACCTGCGCAGTGATCGCGAGCGGGAGAGCCGGACCATCACCGGATGAGGCTCTACCAGCAGCTCATCCTCTTCATGCTGGCGGCCACCGTGTTGCCGCTGGTCGTGGTGGGCTTCCTGCTCCTGTCACGCGCGGAGGCGGAGCTGGCCGAGCGCATCTCCGCCGAGCAGCGGGCGCTGGCGGTGGCCACGTCCGACAGCGTGGCCGCCGCGCTGATGAAGACGGTGGACGCGATGGCGCTCGTGGCGGAGTCCATCGACTGGGAGAGCCTCACGGAGGAGGAGGCCCGCGGCGCGCTGTCCCTGGTCTTCCGCCAGTCCCCCGCGGTGAGCGCCGTGATGCGGTTGGACGCCGAGGGCCGCCAGGTGGGCCAGCCCGTCTTCTATCTGCAGGAGACGGAGGGCCACCCCAGCTTCGATCCGAGCTCCCTGGAGGCGTTCGTGAGCGCCGTGCCCATCCAGCTGCTCAAGCGCGGAGAGAAGGGGCAGGTGGCGCTCGGCAGCGTGTACGCGCACTCGCGCAGCGGCCAGGCCGCCGTGGCGGTGGCCATCAAGCTGGGCCCCGGCGAGGGCGCCTCCTTCGTCCTGGCGGAGATCATCTTCAAGGATCTGGAGGAGCTGCTCACCCGCAAGGCCAGGGACAGCCTGGGGCGCTTCGAGCTGGTGGACAGCACCGGGCGCATCCTGGCCAGCTCCGAGCCCCAGCGGCGGCTGCGCGCGCTGGAGGAGCAGGTGAAGGCGCAGCTGGCGGCCCGAGCCGAGGCGGTGCGCAGCTTCCGGGTGGGCGAGCCGGCCCTCCGGGTGAGCGCGGCGCGGGTGCCGCAGAAGGTGGACTTCGACGTCGTCGTGTCCGTGGACGAGGACACCGCGATGGCGCCCGTGCGCTCCATGCGGCGCACGGTGCTGGTCTCCATTGGCGCCGCGCTGCTGGTGCTGCTCGCCCTGGGCGCCCTCTTCACCCGCCGCATCACCCAGCGCCTCTCGGGCGTGGTGGTGGCCGTGGAGGCGTTCAGCCGCGGCGAGCTCCACCAGCGCGTGAAGGTGGATGGGTACGACGAGATCAGCGCCCTGGCCGCCACCTTCAACCATATGGGGGCCGAGCTCGAGGCGGCCCGCGCCCGGCTGCTGCGCTGGAACGACGATCTGCGCGCCAAGGTGGACGAGGCCATGGCGGAGTTGAAGGCCGCCCAGAGCCAGCTGCTCGAGGCGCAGAAGCTGGCGGCGGTGGGCCAGCTCGGCGCCGGCGTGGCCCATGAGCTCAACAACCCCCTGGCCGGCATCCTCGGCTACGTGCAGCTCATGCTGATGAGCCGCAGTGAGACCGACGACGATCTCGACACGCTGCGCAAGATCGAGATGAGCGCCAAGCGCTGCAAGGAGATCACCCAGAACCTGCTGCGCTTCTCCCAGCAGCGCCAGCGCGCGGACCTGCGGCCGGTGGATCTCAACAACGTCGTCCGGGAGGCGCTCAGCCTCACCGAGAGCCAGATCAAGGGCGAGGGCATCACCCTGGAGCTGGCGCTGGCCCCTCCCGTGCGTGTCACCGCGGATCCGGGGCAGATCTCCCAGGTGCTGCTGGCGCTGATGTCCAACGCCCGCACCGCCATGTTGAAGACGAAGGCCAAGGTGCTCACCGTGCGCACGGGCGAGCGGGACGGGAAGGGCTTCCTCGAGGTGGACGACACCGGCAAGGGCATCCTCCCCGAGCACCGCAGCCGCGTCTTCGAGCCCTTCTTCACCACCAAGGACGTGTGGTCGAATGTGGGGCTCGGACTCTCGGTGGCCTACCGGGTCATCAGCGAGGCGGGCGGCACCATCGACATGAAGACCGAGGTGGGCAAGGGCTCGTGCTTCACCGTGTGGCTGACGAAGGCGTGAGCCCGGCGCCCGCGTGCGCTAGCCTCCCTGGCAAATGGCTGGAACCTCTCCCCCCAGGCGCCAGACGCCCTTCATCCTCGGGCTCGTGCTGATCCTGGCGGCGCTGCCGCTGGGGTACTTCCTGTTCCTCCACCAGCCGCCGCCCCCACCCCCGCCGCCGCCCGCCCCCGTGGCCCCGCCGCCCGTGGTGGAGCAGGCCCCCGAGAAGCCGGTGCAGCTGGAGATCAGCAAGGTGTCCGGCACCGTGGAGGTGCGGCGCGGGGATGGCGCGTGGGAGGCGGCCCGGCCCGGCGTGGCGCTGAACGCCTCCGACTCGGTGCGCACGAAGGACGGCTCGTACGCCGTGCTCATCGGCGGCGAGGCCGTGGAGGTCACCATGGAGGCCGGCACCGAAGTGTCGGTCGAGCTGCTGAGAGACTCGCTGTCCCAGGTTCTGCTCGGCAGCGGTATGGCGACGGCGACGGTCCGTCCAGGCACGAAGCACACCATCGAGGTGAAGGCCACCGGCAGCGACGCGGTGGCGCGCACCACCGAGGGTACCTTCACCATCAGCAATGACGGGGCCGGCACCGTGGCTGTCGGCACGCGCGAGGGCGAGGTGTCGTTCGTCGGCAACGGCAAGGTGGTCATCGTCCGCGCCGGGCAGCAGTCCGTCGTGCGCCCCGGCGCCAGCGGCCCCTCCGAGCCCACGCAGGTGCCCTCCAGCCTGCTGCGCAAGGTGAGGTGGCCCGCCGCCCAGCAGAACAAGCGCGAGATCACCGTGCAGGGCGAGGCCGAGCCGGGCAGCCGGCTGGAGCTCGCCGGCCAGAGCTTCTCGCCCAACCAGGATGGGAGCTTCACGCGCACCGTGCCCCTCAAGGAGGGCACGAACCAGGTGGAGATCAAGGCCACCTCCGTGGGCGGCACCCGCCAGGAGGCCAGCCAGAAGTTCGTGGTCGACACCAAGCCGCCCAGCGTGAAGGTCAAGCTGCCGTGGGGCAACTCAGGGGGTCCGTGAGCACCCGTCAAGGTCACGAATAACCCGCTCATTTTGCTAGCCAGTGAAGTCTTGTTCTCCGAGGAGGGGCTCTCTACACTTTGTGATGAGGCCCCAACCTCGGAGGTCGGCTCATGTCGCGGTTGCTCCTGGCGCTGCTGTGTTGGATGCCCGCGGTGGCGCTCGCGCAGAATGTCGGTGAGCCGCTGATCGGCACCCGCAAGGTGGTGAACGCCGGGCCTGGGAACCAGTCCGATCCGCACGTGAGTGATGCGCGGGTGGCGTACACCAGCGAGTCCGAGGGCATGAGCGAGATCCGCTTCCACGATCTCTCCACGGGCGAGGATCAGGCCATCCCGAATGGCGGCGCGTACGACTTCTTCGCGGACATCAGCGGGGACACGGTGGTGTTCACGCGAGTGCTCGGGGGGGCAGGCTCCATCTTCACCTTCGACGTGAGGACGCGGAGCCCCGCGGCGGAGGTGGCGCCGCAGGACGGCAGCGACCGCCGGGGGGCCGTCATCGGCCGTCGCACCGTGGTGTGGGAGGACGCCTCGTTCGGCCCGGAGCTGTCGCAGCGCGAGATCTCCGTCTTTGAGCTCGACACGCAGTCGCTCATGCGGCTGACGAGTGACACGGTGCTGGATCGCACGCCCTCGGTGAGCGCGGATGGCAGCACCATCGTCTGGGCGAAGTGCCCCGTCGGCACCGCGTGTGATGTGTGGCAGGCGGTGGCGGCGCCGGGAGGGTTCCAGGTGCAGGCGCTCACGGGCAGCCAGGGCGAGGAGTCCCAGCCGGACACGAATGGCCAGGTGGTCGTCTACTCCAGCTACCGGATCGAGAACGGGGTGGGGGAGCGGGACCTCTACTGGCAGGCGGTGGGCGGGGGCATGGAGTACCGCCTGGCGCTGCCGGGCCTGGAGGCCAACCCGAGCATCAGCGGCTCGCTGATCGCCTTCGAGCGGCAGGAGCCGTCCGCGGAGCTGCCCAACTACGACATCATGCTGTTTGACCTGAGTACGGAGACGCTCTACCGGCTGACGGAGACCCCGGGCAGCGAGCGCCTCAACGACATCAGCGTGGGCCAGGACGGGCTGGTGCGCGTGGTGTGGAGCGTTCCGGAGAACGGGGACGACAACGTCCTCTCATTCACCTTCCGTCTGCCGGGCAACCCGCAGTGCCAGCCTCGGGCCCAGGCCCCCACGGCGGCCGAGCTCGAGGCCGCGTGCCAGGATCCCGGCGCTCGCCCGCTGCTGGCCTCGCTCATGCTGGAGCGATCCCCGGGCAAGCCCTCGGAGGAGAGCAGCACCTTCCAGGCCCAGGGTGAGGGCCTGCTGTGTGTGGAGAATGGCTACGGCGGGATGCCCACCACCGCGGGGTGGGTGGAGCTCAGCGGCGCCTCCGGGGTGGAGCCCTTCGAGTTCGTGAAGGGCCTCGAGCTCATGGCCCGGCAGGTGGTGCTCTCCGAGGGAGACAGCACGGTGTCCGCCCGCCTCGCCAGCTCTCCCGGCAGCAGCGTCCGCGTCCGCCTCTATGGCTCGCCTCCCGTCTGCAACGAGCGCTTCCCGGGGGAGGAGCGCATCCCCGGCAAGCACGTGGCACCTCAGGCCTGGCGCCCCGCCGCTCCTTCGGGAGTGGAGGGGCTCGACGGTGCTCGCGAGGGGGGCTCCGGCCTCGGGTGCGACATGGGAGGCGGCGCGCTCGCGTGGCTGGGTGTAGGGCTTATGGCGGTGCTGCTCTGGCGCGCACGGCGCGTGCCGGTCCCCGTTCGTCGCGAGGCTCGGCGACGTGCGAGATAGGATTTCTCAGAATCCAGGAGCCTTGTAGAGTCAGGGACAATCTGAACCGGCTCGCTCCAGTCCTGCTCCTGCTGCTCGCGTCGGCAGCGCTGGCGGATACGCTCGAAATCCTCGGGCCTTCCGAAGCCGTGCCGCCCGAGGGCTTTGCCGTGGCGCTCGCGCGTCGCGACGTGTCGGGTGCCCTCGTGGCCCTCGAGGCGCCGACGCTGTCCGCCGAGGGAGCCGAGGTGCGCGCCGGAGCGCCTCAGCCTCCGCTGCGCACCTTCCTCATCGTGCCCGAGCCGGGGGCTCGCACGGTGGTGCTGCGCGCCCGCTCCGGCTCGCTGCAGGCGCAGGCCCGGTACGCGATCGGGCCTCCGGCCTCGGGGGTGGCGCTCGCGCTGGAGCCCGCCGAGCCCGTGAAGGGGCGGGACAAGGAGGCCACGCTCACCGTGAGGCTGCTGCGGCCGGACGGCACGCCGGATGACTCCGGGGCTCCGCCGGTGGTGCGGGTGAACGTCGGCCGCGTCGAGGAGCTCACGCGCACCGGGCCTGGCACCTACCGCGCCCGCTACATCCTGCCGACGACGAGCTACCCGGAGGTGGCCATCCTCGTGGCGCTCTCCGCGTGGCCGCACCCCCAGTCCATCTACGGCGCCTACGGGAAGGTGCTCGTCCCGCTGGCGGCGGCGGTGGATCTGCCGGGTGAGACGGAGCCGAACGCGCAGATCTCCATCACCATCGCTGGGACGACGTATGGCCCGGCGCAGGCGCGCGGCGACGGCAGCTTCCAGCTCCCCGTCGTCGTGCCGCCCGGGCACCGCTTCGGGCAGGGGCGGGTGGTGGATCGGGCGGGGAACGTCCAGCGCCGGCCCATCGATCTGGGGCTGCCGCCCACGGACGGGCTGGCCTGTGTGCTCAACCCGCCGCGGCTCCCCGCGGATGGGGTCTCTCGCTCGCGGATGCTGTGCGCGGCGAGCGATCCGCTGGGCCGGCTCGTCCCCAACGCGCGGGTCACCGCCAGGGCCCGGCACGGCACGTTGCGGGGGCCGCAGCGCGCCGAGGGCGGCCTGCTCGAGTGGATCTACACGGCGCCCCGGGGGCTGCCCGCGGAGCCCGAGCGCATCCTGGCGACATGGCCCCAGGGAGGCGCGAGCTCTCGGGATGAGCTGACGCTCCAGCTCGTCCAGGGGCCGGTGGAGCGGGTGTCACTGGCCGTGGCCGAGCCGCAGGTCCACCTCGGCGCCCAGGTCGGGATCTCCGTGTCGGTGGAGGATGTCTTCGGTCGGCCGCGGCCCGGGGCCCAGGTGACGCTGAGCACGCCCCTGGGGACGATCTCTCCCCCGCAAGAGCAGCGCCCTGGCGCCTTCCGGAGCACCTGGGAGCTGCCCCCCGAAGGGGACAGGCGCGAGGTGGCCGTGACGGCGCGCGCGTTCGGGCCGGTGGGCAGCGAGCCGGCCCGCATCAGCGCCTGGGTGCGAGAGGGGGAGCTCCACGTCGGCGTGTCGGATCTGGCAGGGCTGCCCATCCCCGCGCAGCCGTTGAAGGTCGGCGGCCAGCAGCACGTCACCGGCGCGGACGGGACAGTGAGCCTGGGCCCCTTGCGTCCCGGGAGGATCGAGGTGATCCACGGGGGCTGGCCGGGGCTGGACAAGGTGATCTACGTGCTGGGCCCGAGCGGTCCGGTGTACCCGCAGGATCCACCGCTCGTGCCCGCGCCGGTGGAGCAGCGGATCCAGCTCGAGTCCTTCGTGCCCGTGAATGTCCGGATCCAGGTGGAGGGGGCGCGGGTGACCTGGTGGATCGAGGATCTGCGAGGGCAGGTGCTCAGGGATCGCCCCGCGCACGTGGTGCTGTCCTCGGGGCGCGCGGAGGCGGTGGAGGTCCGTGACGGGCGTACGCGCTTCACGGTGGTGGGGGCGGGGCCTGGGCGCGTGAGCGTGTCCGTGGCGGACGTGCAGACGGGGATGACGGCAGTCGCCGAGGTGAAGCCTTGAGATGGACGGGATTCATACTCGGGCTCGCGATGCTTCCGGGCACGGTATGGGCGCAGCTCCCGGTGGAGGATCCGCCGGGGCTCGCGTCGACTCTCGCGGGCAGGGTGTGCGAGGACCAGAACGGCGACGGACATTGCGGAGCCGAGGAGCCGGGCCTCGTGGGGGTGCGGCTGGTGCTCGCCACGGGGCGCGAGGTGCTCACGGACGAGCAGGGCCGCTACCACCTCACGGGGGTGGACGCGCGCACGCCGGAGGCGACGGGCGGGGTGCACCTGCGCCCCGGGCGCCACCGCCTGCGCGTGGATGAGCGGACCCTGCCGCCCGGGGGACGGGTGAGCCCACGGGGCGTCACCGTGGAGGTGCCCTGGGGGGCCGTCGTCCTCCAGGACTTCGCCGTCCGCCCCCGCCAGGAGTCCGTGAGGGCCCTGGCGCCCGCGCCCGTGGAGGCACCTCCCCAGGCGGAGCTCCGCACGGAGGGCGTCGCCTTCGTCGCGACCGGCCAGGCCTCGCCGGGAGATCAGGTGCGGGTGGGGGATGTCGAGGCCCAGGTGGACGAGGGCGGAACCTACCGCGCGACCGTGTTGCTCCAGGAGGGCGAGAACACCCTGTCCATCACGGCGACCTCGTCGGGTGGAACGGCGCGCTTCTTCCGCCAGCGGATCGACGTGGTGCGGCGCGAGGGGAGCTGGCTCATCGCCCCCCGTGCCATCGAGCCCCTGGGCGTGCTGCGGCTGCCAGGGGGGCGCGAGGAGGAGGTCCCCAGCGGCACGGCCTCGCTGCGCGTGGAGGCGCCCGAGGGGACGCGGGTGCAGACGCCCCGGGGCGAGGTGACGGTGGGCCCCAAGGGCCAGGCCGAGGTGCCCGTCACCCTGTCGCCCGGGCGCAACGTGGTGTCGCTGGAGCTGCGGCGGCCGGGAGAGGCGGCGCGGGCGGAGACGGTGGAGATCTCCGCCGTGGCGCGGCCCTTCGTGGTGGGGCTGCTGGATCTGGAGGGCGCGTACTCGCTGGGGGATGGGGCCTTCCAGCTGCGCGGGCGAGGCGCGGCGCACGGCGAGGCGCGGCTGGGAGACTTCCTGCTCCTGGGCGAGGTGGATCTGCGCGACACGGACGTGCGGAGCCTCCGGCGCGAGGAGGCCTCGGCCTGGCTCCGCCCGCGGCTGCCCGAGCGCTTCGAGCGGAGCCTGGATCCCGAGCGGTCCATCGAGGAGTGGGGAGACGACTCCGTCAGCCTGACGCCCAACGCCGCGGAGGGGCGCCTGCGCCTGGAGGCGCGGCATGACGCGTACGGGCGCGCCGGTGTCGGCACGTACCGTGCCCTCCTGGGGCAGGGGGAGATCGGCCGCTACCACCAGCCCCTCTTCGGGCCCTACGCGGAGCTGAAGACGGAGGTCGGCCCCGTTCGGGTGGGCGTGGACGCGTTCGCGGGCGGGCTCGCGGATCCGGTCCGCGGGCTGGCCGCGAAGCCCGCGCACGAGGAGCTGCACGCCACCGGAGGCAGCCTCTACTTCCTGGGCGCCTCGGCCATCGTGGAGGGCTCCGAGCTGCTGCGCGTGGAGCTGCGAGACGGGCTCACCGGGCTGCCGCTCTCCGAGCACCACCTGGTGCGCGGCAAGGACTACGAGATCGACTACGTCGCGGGCCGCATCCACCTGGCGCGTCCGCTGTCGTTCCTGACGGGCAGCTCCTGGCTGCACACCGACGCGCTGACGGCGGCGCCCGAGCCCGTCCTCGTCGCCGACTACGCCGCGCTCGAGCTGTCCGGGGCCCATGACGTGGCCGGCGGTGAGGCCTGGGCGGAGTGGCGGGGCACTCGGGTGGGTGTCTCGGCCGTGCGTGAGCGCCGCGCGGGGGCTCCCTACCAGCTGCTCGCCGGGCGGGCGCGCGGGGCGCTGGGGGCCTACACGCTGGAGGCCGAGGTGGCCCAGAGCCGCGGGCTGGCCATCGCGCCGGAGGTGTTCGGCGTCTCGGATGATGGAGGGCTCTCCTTCCTGCGGCCTCGGCCGGGGCTCGCCACGGGGGGCGAGGCGCTCGGCGTGCGGGTGCATGGCCCGGGGCCGCTCGGGGACGGCTCGGTGGACGCGGCCTTGCGCTGGCGTGACCGGGGCTTCTCCGATGGCGCGCATACGGAGGCCGCGCTCTTCCGGCAGCTCTCCCTGCGTGCCTCGCAGCCGGTGGGGGCCTTCCGCCTCACGCTGCTCGGGGATGACCGGCGCTCGGCCGATCCCCGCCTGCCCTTCGAGCCGGAGTCCATCGCCGCGCGCACGCTCGGCGTGGGGATCGGCTACGAGCAGGAGGCGTGGGGCGTGCGCCTGGAGCTGCGGGATGCGTGGCTGCGCGCCCCCGAGGTGGCGGGGGAGGGGCTGGCGCTGGAGGGAGGCCGCACCTCGGTGGGGCTCCAGGGGCGCCTGCGGGTGCACGAGCGGGTGGTGCTCCTGGCGGGCCATCGGCAGGCGCTCCTGCGCCGCGGCGAGGGCCCGGGCCGCGTGGATGATTCGTTCGCCTCGGCGGGCGTGGACGTGGCGCTGGACAAGGACGCCACCGTGGGGCTTCGCGGAGGCTGGGGGCCGGAGCTGGGCCCGCAGGTGTGGGCGAACGCCGCCGTGCGCCGCGGGCCCGAGGTCTTCTACGGCGGCTACTCGGTGGACGTGGATGGCCCGGACTTCGGCGCGGGCCGCGCGGTGATGGGCGCCCGCACCGAGCTGGGGGACGGGACGAGCGTCTTCGTGGAGGAGGTGAGCGCGCATGACGCGAACGCGGTGCGACAGGCGCGCGCGGTGGGCTTCCAGCAGGCCCTCTTCGGCGGGCTGCACGTGGGCGGGCGCTACGAGCGCGGCGTGCGGCACCCCCTGGATCTCCCCTCGACGCTGACGCGCGATGGGGCCAGCCTCTTCGGACAGCTCGTGTGGGAGCGGCTCCGGGTGGACGGCCGGGCGGAGCTGCGGCGCGAGAAGGGCGTGCCGGTGCGCGGCGCGCAGCTCCCCGTGGATCGGGTGCAGGCGGTGGTGGCGCTGGCCGCCGAGGCGGTGCTGCGGCGGGATCTCAGCCTCTCCGGCCGGGTGAACTTCGCCCGCACGCTGGGCGCCGAGCGCCTGGAGGAGCGGCTGCTGGAGGGCTCTACCGCGGTGGCATGGCGCCCGGGCCCCTTCCTGCTCGTGGCGCGCTACAGTGTCACCCGGGAGCTGCTGCCCGGCCCGCGCGGAGCCTTTGGCGATCGCTCCCTCCAGGTCTTCTCGCTGCTGCCCGCCGTCCGCCTGGGGGATCGGCTCTCGGTGGCGGCCGGAGTGCACGCGGGGCGCTCGAGCCTTGGCGGCGAGGTGGCCTGGGGGTGGACGGGGACGCTGCGGCCCACGGTGCGGGTGGTCGGGGGTCTGGAAACGGGGTTGGAGGTCGCACGGCGCACCTCGGCGCGTGAGGGAGAGGACTTGAGCTCGCTCCGGGCCGAAGTGGGGTACCGAGTGGACGAAGGGCTGCGGTTCGCCGCAGGCTACACGCTGTTGGGGTTCAGCGGCCTGGGGCTGGCTGGAGAGACGACGGATGAGGCGGACAGGCTCTACTTGCGAGCGGAAGTGGCCTGGTAGGCCGGGGCCACGGGTGAGGTCCGCCCTGGTCGTCGGCCTGCTGCTGGCCGCGGTCACCACCGCGCACGCCGACTGGGTGTCGACGCGAGTGCCCGGCACGCCCAATGACGTGGAGGTGTGGTCTCCGGGGATCTTCTCCGTGTCGACCGATCAGGTCGCCTGGCTCATGGCCGCGGATGGAGGGGTGCTCGCGAGCGTCCCCACGAGCACCGCGGTGGGGACCTACAGCGCGGATGCCGGCTGCCTCACCGTCTTCCTGGAGAATGCCAGCGGGACTCTGAGCCCGGGCTGCGCCAGCCCGAATGGCATCTTCAGTGAGCCGTTCTCGCTCTTTCGGGTGGAGGCCACCGGCTCGGGAGCCGCCTATGCCGTGGCGAGGGAGTCCCCGGATCTGGCGCGTCTTGCCTTCACCTCCGCTGCGAGGGGGAGCAGCCGCCCCTGGACCGAGGGCCAGGAGTTGGTCACGGGTGTACCGGTCGCCCTGGGAGCGTCGCGCGTGGGGAGCTCCGAGCACGGGCTGCTCGTGATGCGCTCGGTTGCCAACGGCCAGGTGACTCTCAAGTGGTACGTCAATGGCGTGCCTTCAGTGGGCACCTACGGGCTCTACGATGGCGGCCCCTCGTCCACGCAGGTCCAGGCGCTCGATCTGGCTCCTGGTGGCGGGAGCGGCCCCATCGCCTTCTATGGCTCCCCTACCGGCCTCTACCGAGGGGCGCTCACGGATGGAGGCGTGAGCCCCTTCACGGAGGTGCCCCTCCCCGGCGGGAGCGGGAACGTTACCGGCGTGGACCTGAACCCAGGTGTCGGCACCGTCTACGGGGATGGCTTCGGGATGGCGACGGTCCAGCGCCCCGGCGGGGCGGCGCTGCTGAGCGCCGTGCCGGCCACCCGGCCCGAAGAGGTGGGGACGCAGTGGCGGGACAATGCGACGTTGCCCCCCGGGACCGCCTCGCCTCGCTACCTGGAGTGCTACGGCGCGGAGCTCTGTGTCATCACCCAGGCCGTGGACGGCCCCAACAACGTCCTGATCTACACCAACGCCTCTGCTCCCACGCTCGTGGTGGAGCCGGAGACGTTCGTGCAGGAGGGCACGATCCGCGCGCTCCCTGTCTTCGTACAGGATGGGGATGGGGATCCGGTTCGTGTGACGGTGGATGGAGGGAGTGCGCTGCTGAGCGTGAGCACGCAGGAGCAGTCCGATGGAGGAGTTCAGCTCCTCCTGGAGGCGGGCGACGTCTGTGGGGACGTCGTCATTCCCGTCAGCGTCACCGCCTCCGACGGCCTGGCGAGCCATGATCAGCACAGGCCCGTCAGCGTCCGGGTGATCCACTCCCGTTCGCCAGGGGCGCCGCGGATCGCCTCCCGCAACATCATCGTGGAGGCAGGGCAGGGGCACGTGCCGCTTCAGCTCAGCGCTCCGGTGAACTCGCCGTGCCCCATCGCCGGCTACCTCTGGTCCACGGTGCCGCAGGACGCCCCGCTGAGCGGTGTGGATGGCGGCCTGAGCGCCACCTTCCCGACGCCCGCCACCTGGTGTGGCGCCAATGGCGCGACCTACCTCTACCGCGTGGAGGCCATCGACAACGCGGGCCTCGTCTCCGCGCCCACCGACTTCACCGTGCAGCTGCAGCCGTGGGGAGCCCCGACGGCGCCGTTCCCAGGTGACCAGGCGGTGTCCATCATCGCGCCGGGGACGGGGCGGCTGACGCCTCAGCGCACCCATGAGTGCGCGGAGAAGCCGGGCTCGGGCTTCCCAGGCGTCGACACGCTGTGGGAGCTCCAGGATGGAGGGATCCCTGACGGGGGAGTCAAGCTGCTCACCCAGGATGGGGGGCTCATCCCGGGCCCGAGCGTCGTCACGCCGGAGCTCCTCCTCGAGGCGCAGGAGTGCGTCGGGGGCGATCTGGAGTTCTCCGTCCGGCACTTCGTGCGTGGCAGCCCCCAGCAGGCGGGGCCGCCCTCCACCGTCCACGTGACGGTCACTCCCTTCCTGAGCGCACCCGCGGACGGCCAGCTGTCGCTCTCCGAGATCCAGCCCACCGCGGCCGCCGTGGCCGGGATGGCGAGCGTCGAGGGGGTCAACTGCCTGGCGGAGCGCGGAGGCGTCACGGCGCGGATCAGCGCCGAGCCGGAGAATGGGGGCGCCCCCATCCGCAGCGGCGAGTTCCAGGTCCCGGGGCCCTGGTTGCTCCAGCTGGGGGATCTCTGCGAGGGCGGCAGCTATCGCATCACAGGAGAGCTGCTGCCGGATAATCGCGGGCTCGAGGCCGAGGCGCTGAAGGTAGGCGGGCGCGCTGCCAGCAGCGGGGGCCCCCAGCAGGTGGTGGTCGCGGTACCCGTGACGGTGCCCCCGGCCGTGGTGCGGCTCAAGCCGCTCGAGGATGCGCGCCTGACGGCCCGCTGTGGCGAGGTGGCCCAGGGCGCCCTCGAGCAGCGCATCCCCGAGCCCTGCTCGAATCTGCCCCTCTCCTGGGACTACCTCCGCGGGCCGCGCCTGTCGCAGGACTTCTTCATGGGGCAGCGGATCGAGCTGGCCACCCAGGAGATGGACTTCGGAGCCCTCATCGGCGAGTCCGTGGTGCTGCGCGTCAGCTCGAGCACGGGGCAGGTGATCCCGCACGAGCAGCCCGTCCTCATCACGGCGGATCCCTTCATCGAGGTGCACCGCCGCACCGAGAAGGCCACGGGCACCGAGGCCAACCTCCTCGGGGTGTTCGTCGAGCTGCGCAACACCACCGAGTGTGGTGTGAGCCAGGTGGATCACGTGGAGCTGCTCGAGGGCGTGGACTACGTCCCCGGGAGCGCGCGCTTCAACGGCGCTCCCGTGGAGTTGGAGGTGGAGGGAGGCAGGCTCGTGGTGCGCGGGCTCGCCCTGGAGGGCGACACCACGGGCGTGCTCACGTACGTGGTGCGCCCGCGGTTGCTCGAGGCGGCGCGCTTCGACGGGCAGTCCTCGCTCCGGGGCGTGGCCATCTCGCAGCCGGTGGCCATGCCTCCACCCGGTGGCTGTGGGTGCGCGGGCGGCGGCTCGGGGTTCGCGGCGCTGGGGTTCGCGGGGCTGGCCGCGGTGCTGCGCCGCCGGCGGGCACGCTGAGCAACGGCCTCGGCGTCAGAGGCCGAAGGTGATGCGGCGCTTGCTGGGCTCCTCGCGCCGCTCCTGGAGGATCCCCATCAGCTCCAGCCCCCGCAGCGTGGCGAGCGTCTCTCGCTCCGAGAGATCCGTCAGCGTGAGCAGATCCTCCACCGTCTTGGAGCCATCCGCGTAGGCCAGCAGCATCGCCTGGGGGCCCGCCAGCTTCAGCTCGTGCAGCGCGTAGGGCGGGTCCGCCGTCGGGAAGAGCCGGCGCGTGCGCCCCATCTTCTGCCGCAGCGCCACCAGCGTCTCCAGCTTGAGCACGCCCTCCAGGATGAGATCCCCCGGGAAGATGGACAGCTTCACCAGCCCGGCGCGCTGCAGCCGCATGGGGCTGAAGCCGTAGCCCCCCGTGGCCCACGAGAAGGTGGACCAGATGATCTCCTTCACCTGCTCCTCGACCAGCGCGCGGCGCTTGTCCGCGTCGAGCAGGCCCAGGCGCGTCATCGCGTCGCCGGTGCGGACGCCTTCCTCCTTCGAGAGCGCCGCCACCGCCTGCAGATCGCTCTCGGACAGCAGGCCCTTGCGGGCGCAGAAGCGGGCGAAGCGCTCGTGCGCCAGGTTGGACGCGGCGTACACCGGCAGCCCCGCCTCGAAGTAGACGACCTTGAGGATCTGGTCCTGCTTGAGCTTGAGCTCCCCGTGGTGACGCGCCTCGTAGTACGCGTTGAGGAGCCGGGGGACGGTGGCCTCCTTGATCTCCCCCTCGAGCGTCCACTCCGGCAGCGAGCGGCGCCTCACGCGCGGCGGGGCGGAGGGCTCCTGGGGAGCACCCTTGGCCCACACCTTCTCGCGCTCACCGAAGGGCAGGAAGATCTCCGGCTCCGGAGGCTCCTGGAGGACTGGCGCCTGGGGCTCGGGCGGGGAGGCGTCCTCGACCAGCTCTGCCAGGTGCATGAGCTCGTCGGGCGGGCCCAGGATCGGCTCGGCGGAGCGGGGGCGGGGCTTCGGGGGTGGGGCCTCCGAGGGTGGGGCTTCCGAGGGCAGCGCGTCCGGAGGGAGCGCGGAGATGGCGGGCTGGGTGAGCTCTTCTGCCTCGTCCAACTCCGTTTCCAGCTCCTCCAGCTCCTCCTCCAGCGGCGCCAGCTCCATCAGCTCGAGGATGTCCTCCTCTTCCATGGCTGCCTCGGGGGGCAGCGGGGGAGGCGTGGCGGGGCTGGGCAGCCTGCACTTCTGCTCGAGCGCGTCCAGGAGGGCGTCCAGCTCGAAGGGCTTGGCGAAGAAGTCCCGGGCGCCATAGAGGGCGACGGCCTCTCGGGCGAGGCGGTCCCCCTTGTACACCCCGCTGATGGCGATGGCGGGGATGCAGTGGGGCACGAGGGCGGTGAGCAGCTCGGTGCCGCTCATGTCCGGCAGCAGCAGATCCACCACGGCCGCGTCGAAGGCTCCCGGGCGCAGCAGCGCGAGCGCCTCTTCGCCGGTGTGCACCGCCTGGGCGAAGTGGCCACGGCTCTGGGCTGCCGCCGCCATCAGGGAGGCGAGTTCTGGGTTGTCTTCGACGATCAGCAGTCGCGCCATGGGGGCTCGCCACCATAGCATTCACCTCATGGACGTTCAGGGCTTCCACCACGTGGCCATCCAGGCTCGGGAAGTGGAGCGGGTGACCGCTTTCTACCGGGATCTGCTGGGCTTTCCGGAGCTGACCCGACATCACCGCCCGGACGGCTCCCTGAGGAGCATCTGGGTCGGGGTGCCCGGAGGGGGCTTCCTGGCCATCGAGGCGGCGACGGGGGCGCCCGAGCACGCCCCCTTCCGGCACGAGCGGCCGGGCCTGCTGTTGCTGGCCTTCCGCATCCCCCGGGCCGCCCGCGCCGCGGCGATGGAGGTGTTCACCCGCGCCGGGGTGTCCGTGGAGCACGAGACGCGGTGGACCTTCTACGTGAGGGATCCCGAGGGGAACCGGGTGGCGCTCAGCCATCACCCGGAGGACTGAAACGACACGCCGGAGGCGCGTCGTCTTGCACAAGGCGCGCCCCCATGGATATCAAGCGGGCGACATGCGTCTTGGGGAACTGCTCATCCAGGAGAAGCTCATCTCGCCCCAGGCGCTCGAAGAGGCGCTGGAGTCGCAGGTCGTCCATGGTGGGCGGCTGGGGACGAACCTCCTGGAACTGGGGCTGATCTCGGAGAAGGATCTGGCCCGCATGCTCGGGCAGCTCCATGGGTGCGCCCACTCCTCCGGGGAGCTGAAGCCGGATCCTCAGGCGCTGGCGCTGGTGGATCTCAACGAGGCGGATGACAAGGACTACCTGCCGATGCGGGTGGACGCGACGCGGCTGAGCCTCGCGGTCATCAACCCGCAGGACTACCCGACGCTGGATGCGGTGGCGTTCAAGACGGGCAAGCGGGTGATGCCGGTGGTCATCCCCGAGTTCCGGATGCACCAGCTGCTGCGCCGCTACTGCAAGGCGTTCCGACCGCTGCGCGCGATCGACATGAACGCCGTCCGGCCCTCGAGGACGGTGCAGGAGGCCTCGGGAGTGCCGGCGAAGCCGGCGAAGTCGGCGGAGCTCATCAGCGAGGAGGAGTTCCAGTCCGTCTACGCCCAGGCGCTCACCGGCGGCGCCCGGTCGGAGGTGATCGACGAGCTCCTCGAGGAGGGGGAGGTCATCACCGGCGAGGAGGTCGCTGCCGAGGAGGAAGAGGAGGTCATCACCGGAGAGGTGCTGGAGGAGGAGCAGCCGCAGGAGGTGTACGTCCCTCTGCCCGCGGCTCCGTCCGTTCCCGCGCGCCCGACCCTGCCGATGTGGCCGGTGCCCGCCGTGTCTCCCGTCTCGGCGGAGGCGGGCCCCCGCTCGAACGCGCCACCGGTCCCGGATCATGCAATGCCTCAGGCTCCCACGCCGAGGCCGTTCGTTCCCACCCCCTCGGCGCCTCCGGTGCCGGCCTCGGAGCTGCCCTTCATTCCGGCCCCCGCGGAGCCTCCGGCGCGCCGGCCCGCCGCCTCCTTCATCCCCGTGCCTTCGGAGGATGGCGCGCGGCGCCCGGGCCCGCCGGTGCCCACGGTGCCTGCCGTGGCGCCAGTCGTGCCCCCCGTCGCCGCGCCACCTCAGGGGGGTGTCCCAGCCCAGGCCGTGAAGCCCGCCGCCGCGTCGGCAAAGGCCGCGGCTCGGCGCCCCGCGGGTGCGGCACGCCCGGCGGCTCCGAAGCCGCTCACCTTCGTCGAGGCCCAGGCGCAGCTGGCCAAGAGCCTGGATCGCGAGGACGTGGCGACCACGGTGCTCAAGTACGCGGTGGGCAAGTGGCGACGGTGCCTGCTGCTCAACGTGCAGGGCAGCCTGGTGACGGGCTGGCACGGGATGGGGCGGGGCGTGAGGGACGCCGCGGTTCGCCGCATCGGCGTGGCGCTGCGCGAGCAGAACACCTTCCGGCTCGTGCGAGACACGCGCTCGCACTACATCGGTCCGGTGCGCCGGGATACGGCGATGAACGTCTTCTACCGGCTGCTCGGCGCGGACAAGCGGCCGGAGCCGCCGTTCCCGAAGACGTCGGTAATTCTCCCGCTGCTCGTGCGCGGCAAGGTGGTCCACCTGCTGTACGTGGACAACGGGCCGGAGCAGCTCACGTCCCCGGACGTGGGCGAGCTGCTGATCCTCGCGCAGAGCGTGGGCCGCTCGTACGAGGCGATGATCCGCCGCCGCAAGAGCGCGTGAGCGCCTACTCGCCCTCGTCCTCGAAGCCGACCGTGAAGGTGACGCGCTGGTTCGCCTCGAGCGAGAACGACTTCGTCCAGCGCGCGCCGTCCACGATGACGACGAGCCGGTGATGGCCCTCGTAGAGATCCAGCTCCTCGACGGGGGCGTAGCCCATGTTGCGCCCATCCACCAGGACGGTGGCGGCCTCGGGCGCGCGGATATTGACGAAGCCCTTGCCCAGGTAGAGGCGGACCGTCGTCTGCCCCGTGGGGCCCACCAGCACCGCGCGAGCCGTGTTGACGCCCAGCCCCGGGTTGCTCAGGGACAGCACGTGACGGCCGGGCGGCATGGGCGCCGTCAGCGGCGTGCGCCCCAGCGTCCCGCCGTCGGGCAGCAGGGCCTCCACGCGCGGATCCACGATCAGCTCGAGCAGGGTCCCGGCGTCCACGCCGCCGTCCGTTCCCGCGTCCTCCATCCCCGCCTCGGGAGTCCCGGCGTCGGCGCTCCCGGCATCGGCGAGCTCCAGCGGATCGATCGGAAGGTCGGGAGGGTCGACTGTCCGGGAGGTGTCCGCGTCCGTGAGCCCCCAGAAGCGAGGGAAGTCCACCGGGAGCTTCTCGCGCGATACCGCGATCGCGATCACGGAGATCAGGGCCGCCAGCGCGGCGAACACCAGCGGGAGCCGGGAGCGGACCGAGCGAGGTGGGACGGTGGGCGGCACCGGCTCCGGCGCGGGCGGCTGGGCGGCTGCAGGCTCCGCGGTGGGCTGAGGCATGGGCGCTGCCGCTGAGGGGGCCACCGGGAGCCGGGTGGAGGAGGGGGGCCGTGAAGAGGGCGCCACGGTCGGCGCCGAGCCCGTCACCGGCTTCCGAGCTCCCGCCTGCTTGACGGCCTCCGCGATCCCGAGCTCGAGGACCTTGGTCCGCGCCATGCGGGCCTCGTCCGTCGGCGGGAAGAGCCGGTTCATGAACGTCTGGAGGATGTCCTGGGGCGGCAGATCGCCCATGGCCTCGACGATCGCCTCGCGCAGGGCGAGGGCGGTCGGGTAGCGCTCGTTGGCGCGCTTGGCGGTGGCCTTGTGCACCACGGTGTCCAGCGCGCGCGGGACGGTCAGGGGCAGGGGCGGCAGCGCCTCGGTGAGGGTGGCCGTGTCAGGATCCTTCGCGTCCTTGAAGGGGATCTTCCCGGTGAGCAGCTCGTAGAGGGTGAGCCCCATCAGGAACACATCCGTCTGGATGTTGTGCGCGTCCCGTCCGCCCAGCAGCTGCTCGGGGGCGCTGTACTTGCGCCGGTTGCGCACGCGGCGGCCCCCGCGCTCGCGCGGCGCCACGCCCAGGGCGCCATAGCCCGTCACCTTGACCGCGCCCTGGTAGGAGATGATCAGCGTCTCCGGCCGGATGTCCCCATGCACCAGCGGCGTGCCGTCATCATTGCCGGCCATGTGCGCGTAGTGGATGCCCATGGCCGCGTCCGCCACGATCTTCGCGGCGAGCGGCGGAGGGATCCGCGGGGTGACCTCCATCACGCGGCGCAGCGTCTCGCCGTCAGCGTACTCGGTGACACGGGCCAGGCCCTGCTCCAGGCTGACCAGCCCGTGCACGCGCAGGATGTTGGGGTGCTCGAAGACGACGGCGCGCTGGGTCTCCCGGCGCAGCTTGTCCGTCAGGTCCGCGTCCTGCGCGACCTCCTGGGGGGCCCAGATGAGCACCACCGGCCGGGGCGGGGCACCTTCCTCGAGGGCCAGCCCCAGGAAGGCGCGAGACCCCTCGCCCGAGAGCAGCGGGCCGAGGGGCTGATAACGAACCTGGCTCATGAGGTGATGATGCTAGAGGCGTTGGCCCTGGAACGGGAGGGTGATGTGGTACCCATATCGCCCCCGTCGAACCAGCAACAAGACGCTACGCCCCCGTCGCGCCGTCAACAGCGCCTCTCGGAAGCTCTCCGAGTTGGGGATCGGCTGGTTGTTCACTCGCAAAATAACATCCCCCGGCTCCAGGCCGACGTCCTGGGCCACGGAGCCCGGGCGCACGGCGGAGATGGCGATCGCCCCGCGCGCATCCTTCACGCGCAGTCCCAGCCGATCCCACGCGAGCGACTCGGTGAGCCGGGCGGGGAACTCCGTGGGTGTCACCTGGAGTGTGCGCAGCCCGCCTTCGCGGAAGAGGGTGAGGGGGAAGGCGGAGCGGGCGGGGTAGCCGCGCACGCGGGTGTCGAAGTCCTCGGCGTCCGTGATGCGCGAGCCGCCCATCTCCGCCACCACGTCCCCCCGGCGCACACCCGCCTGCTCGGCGGGGCTGCCGGGCTCCACGGCGGCCACCAGCGCGCCATAGGCCCGATCCCACCCGAGCTGCGCCGCGATCTGCGGCGGCAGATCCACGGCCTCGATGCCCACCCAGGCCGGGCGCACCTTCCCGAAGCGCGTCAGCTCGTCGACGATCCGGCGCACCTTGTCCGCGGGGATCGCGAAGCCGATGCCCTGCGCGCTGGCGAAGATGGCGGTGTTGATGCCAATCACCTCGCCATCCACGTTGAGCAGCGGGCCCCCCGAGTTGCCCGGGTTGATGGCCGCGTCCGTCTGGACGAAGTCGTTGTAGACCTTCCCGTCCTCGGCGCGGAACGTGCGCCCCGTGGCGGACACCACGCCCGCCGTCACCGTCTTGGACAGCCCGAACGGGCTGCCGATGGCGATCACCGTCTCCCCGATCATCAAATCCGAGCTCGTCCCCAGCTTCGCGGTGGGCAGCGGCTCGCGCGCGCTCACCCGGAGCACGGCCAGATCATTGGGCGAGTCGCTGCCGAGCACCTCCGCCTCCAGCGTGCGCCCGTCCGCCAGGACGATGTGGATCGCGGAGGCGCCGCGGATGACGTGCTCGTTGGTGATGATGATGCCGGCCGCGTCGATGATCACCCCGCTGCCCAGCCCCTGCACCCGCTGCCGCTCCTGGCGGTAGCCGCCGAAGAAGTCCTCCAGCGGGGAGCGCCCGCGGCGGAAGCGCGACTCCACCTCCTGCTCCGTGCCGATATAGACGACCGCGGGGGAGACCTTCTGGACCACCTCCACGATCGCGTCCCGGCGGCGCGCCATGTCCGCCTGGGCGCTGGATGCCAGCAGCAGCACGGTCAGCAACCACCGCCCCATACCTGCGACTCTCATTCCGTACCTCCCTGTATACGGCGTGCGCCCCTTCATAGATCAGCGTGCTGCTGCCGCGCTGATCAGGCGCGCTGGGACTTCAGCATCCAGCCGATCATCTTGTAGAGCAGCCGCGCGCCCACGTTGCCATCCCACTCGCCGCCGTCCGGATCCGGGGCCACCTCGGTCAGATCGAAGCCGACGAGGGTGCGCCCCGAGCGGACGACGCCGGCGAGGAGGGCGTTGGCCTGGGCGAAGGAGAGGCCGCCGGGCACCGGAGTTCCGGTGTGGGGGCAGAGGACGGGATCCAGCCCGTCGATGTCGAAGGAGAGGTACACGTGCTCGGGGAGGAGGGAGACGATCTCGTCCACCTGCCGGTTCCAGGGCAGGCCGTCGAACTGCTTCTGCTGGAGGGTGGCGTCGAAGAAGGCGCGGACGCGGCCGTTGGAGCGCTCGATGTACTGGTGCTCCTCCTGGCTCATGTCGCGCAGGGCCACCTGGACGAGCGACTTCACGCCGGGCAGGCGCTGGGCCACGTTGAACATGATGGAGGCGTGGGACCAGGTGAAGCCCTCGAAGGCGTCGCGCAGGTCGGCGTGCGCGTCGAGGTGGAGGACGCCGAGGCCGGGGTACTTCTCGGCGTGCGCCTGGATGATGCCGAAGGAGATGGAGTGGTCCCCGCCCACGGCGCCCACGCGCTTGCCCTGCTCGAGCCAGTGCTTCGTGGTGCGGTAGACGAGCCCGTTCATCTTCTCGCAGAGCGCGTTGACCTCGGCGGCGGCCTCGCGCAGTTGGGGCTGGTCCGGCTTCACGCCGCCGGCCTCGATGACGAGCTGGGCGCGCTCCTTGGCGCGGGTGTTCCAGGCGCGCAGCTCCTCGGACTCGGGGAGCAGGGCGATGCCGCGCTCATAGGGGCGGCCGGTCTCCACGTCGAAGAGATCCACCTGGCGGCTGGCCTCGAGGACGGCCTGGGGGCCGTCGGAGGTGCCTCCGCCATAGCTGGTGGTGGCCTCGAAGGGGACGGGGACGAGGACGACGTGGGCCTCGTCGGGAGTATGGGGCAGGCCGAAGATGCCGGAGTCGGGGGACGAGGCAGCGCTGGGATCGAAGTGGGTAGCCATGGCGCGGCGCAGGATATGGAGCCGGCCGGGCTTGGCAACGGTCTTTGCTGTTCGCTCGAACGCCTGGTTGGCGCGCTGGTAGAATGCCGCGCTTCGCTGTCCTACGGATCACACGGGGGAAGCTCATGCGAGAGACGAGGATGAGGATCGGTGCCGGGCTGGTGCTGTTCGTGGCGCTCGTGGGTTGCGGGGCTGACGAGGAGGAGCCGATCAACATCCGCACCCTCCGTGTCGTGGAGCACGCGGACACGGACGTCGTCACGGACAACGCTCCCACGGGGGACTCGGTGGGGGATGTCCTGACCTTTGCCAACGTGCTGTTCGATGAGCAGAACGCGACGCAGATCGGCACGGATCAGGGCTACTGCGTGCGCGTGGTGGCGGGGCAGTCGTGGGAGTGCATGTGGACGGCCTTCCTCGATGAGGGGCAGATCACGGTGGAAGGGCCCTTCTTCGACGCCAAGGGCTCCGCGCTGGCCATCACCGGAGGCACGGGGGCGTTCAGAGGTGCCCGGGGGCAGATGCAGCTCGAGTTCCGCAACCCGCAGGGCACGGAGTTCGACTTCATCTACCAGATCCTCCTGGACGCGCAGCCCTGAGGGGCTCACTCCCAATGCTCAAGTGAGGTAGTTCTCGACAAGGTGCCTCCAGATGTCCACGGCGATCTGCTGCGCGGACACCTTCTCCTTCAGCGTCACGCCCGAAGGAAGAACAAGAGACGGCGGGAGAAATTCGGGTGCCAGTTCGGGTCGACTGGCGTCCTTCGCATAGAGAACCGTGAAGAGATGTTCGTCCGGCATGGCCGCGAAGAAGCGTTCCGGAGATCCGCGCGGCTCATCTCGGATGTTGAGCCTGAGATAGGGCATCTTGGAAGTCCACCAGGGCTCCAAGGCTGGGTAGGCATCCAGGGATGCCATGACCCTGCCGACCTGGGTCCGGCCCTGGCAGCGAAAAAGGGATATCGATTGACTTGAGGCCAGGCGCCACAGGGAGTGATGGATGGAAGGCAGGTCGCTCACCATCAGCTCGATCTCGCTCGCGGGCTGGGACAGTTGAGCGCTGATCTGCTCAGCCATGTGTCGGACTGCCCCATGTAATTCCTCAATGGCCAGTTTCCATCTCACGAACTCGGGAGGTGCCTTGGTCTCCTTCGGTGCGCCGAGACGTTGCGCGAGATACTCGATGGCAGGCTCTTGTACCTCGAAGGCTTCGCGTGCCGCTCGTTCGTACTCCGTAAGGCTCTGCTCCACGCAGTCGAGCGTCAACTCCACCATGGGAGTGAGATCTCCCGAGTGGGACGTATCGAGTGCCGCGTAGTACCGCGCCCGTTCCTGCACGCGCAGAACCATGGCGGGATACCCCTGCCGCATGAGGAGCAGGTTGGCGAGCAGCCGTCCTGTCCTCCCGTTTCCATCCACAAAGGGGTGGATGGTCTCGAACCACGCATGCGCGATGGCAGAGACCACGATGGGATGCTCGGGCTTATCGCTGGCCAGCCAGGCTCCAAACTCGCGCATGCGCTCAGGGACGTGGAGGGCATCTGGCGGTATGTGCTCGGTGCCGCTGATGCGGACGTTGATATGCCGGTAGGCGCCCGCGTTCTCGGGCTCGATGCCACGCAAGACGAGCGTGTGAATCGCGCGCACATCCTGCTCACCCAGAGGTGTCTCCGCCTTTGCGAGTGACTCGATGAAGTCGAGCGCTTGCGCGAGGTTGACCGCCTCCAGATGGTCTTTCAGCGACTTGCCTTGGATGGTGATTCCATCCTCCAGCACGGCGCGAGTCTCAGGCAGGGTGAGGCGGTTCCCCTCGATTGCATTCGAGTGGTACGTGTGATGGACACGAAACCAGTGCCGCACGCTTTGCACGGCGGCGGCCGGCAGCGTCGCCTGTCGGAGCTGGCTCATCCGCTCGGTTGCTTGCTGGAGCCTTGCCTCGAGGCTCGTGTTCCACTGATAGCGGTGCACGCTCGGACCTCCTGCGGACAAAGGGCACCTTCGTATATGCCTTCGCTCACGCTAATCCCAATAAAGCACGAGCTTGCCCACGGTTTCGTTGCTTGCCAGCCGCGTGAGCGCCTCCCGGATGTCCCGCATGGGCACCGCGCCGTCAATCACGGGCTTCAGTGCTCCTGAGCGGAACAGCGGGAGCAGGTGACGCTCGGCCGCCTGCGCCAGGGCGATCTTCTCCTCCAGTGGTCGGCTGCGCAGCACGGTGCCGGTGATGCGCAGCCGCTTCATCAGGATGACGCCCAGGTTGACCTGCGTCCGGTTGCCCGCCACCAGCCCCACGAGCACCGCCCGGCCCTGTGGCGCGAGCGCCTCCAGCGTCTCCGGGACATAGTCCCCACCCACCAGATCCAGCGCCAGGTCCGCCCCCCGACCACCAGTAGCCTCGCGCACGGCATCGGCGAAGCGGGGCGGGGTGCCGCTCACGAGCACGGTGCGCTCCACGCCCCACTCCCGCGCGCGCTCCAGCTTCGCGGCGTTGCGCCCCGTGCCCACCACGCGAGCCCCCATGGCTCGGCACAGCAGCGCCGCCGCCGAGCCCACACCGCTGGCCACCGCGTGGACGAGCACCGTCTCCCCCATCCGCAGCCCTCCCTGGAGCACGAGCGCGTCGAAGGCGGTGAGGTACACCTCGGGCAGCGCGGCGGCATCGGCGAAGTCCATCCCCTCGGGCATGGGCAGCGCCTCGCGCTCGTGGACGGTGAGCTGCTCGGCCCAGGCGCCCCCGCCCACCAGCCCCATCACCCGATCCCCTGGCCGGAACCGCCGCACACGCGGGCCCACCGCGATCACTTCTCCCGCGTACTCCAGGCCGGGGATGTCCGGTGGGGCATCCGGCGGAGCGGCGTAGTGGCCCTTGATCTGGAGCAGATCCGCCCGGTTGAGCGCGGTGGCGCGCACCCGGACGAGCAGCTCGGCCGGCCCGGGGGTGAGGTCCGGGCGCTCTTCGAGCGAGAGGACCTCGGGACCGCCAGCGCCTGTGGTGCGGAAGACGTGCATGGGACCCTCGAAAGCCCCAGTATCGCCGGACTCAGCGCTTGTGGCGTCGGTCTCCCACCACCTTCGCGGGCACTCCCGCGACGATGGCCCACTCCGGAACATCGCGGGTGACGACCGCTCCCATGCCCACCACCGCATGGTCTCCAAGGGTGACGCCATCGGTGACGCCCGCGTTGGCGCCAATCCACACGTCCGCGCCCACCCGGATGCCTCGGGAGGTGACGGGCTGCTCGCGGATGGGCCTGTCCGGATCGAGGCCATGGTTGAAGGCATACAGCGTGGCGCCCGTCGCGATGCGCGTCCCGTCGCCGATGTGGATGCCGGCCGCCCCTCCGTCCAGGCTCGCGCGCGCGTTGATGCTCACGCTCTGCCCCAGGACCACGGGGCCGTGGATGAAGGTGTCGGCCGCGATGCTGGAGCCCGAGCCGATGACGATGGTGCGTCCGGGCTCGGCGAACAGGCGCGCCTCGGGGGCCACGAAGCAGCCCTCCGCGATCTGCACGGTCTCCAGCTCCATGAAGCGCGCCTGCACCTCGCGCTGCCACTCCTCGGCCCACTTCCGGTGGCGCGGCTTCAGCGAGAAGTACAGCCAGGGCATCCACGAGAGCCGCTGCTGGTGCTGCTCTCGGCGGCGGGCATCGAGTTCATCCACGGGGACTCCCACGTCCACGTCCAGGGCTGCCGGTGCGTCAGTTCTCGTTGAAGCGCAGCGGGAGCTGGATCGTGAGCTCGGGCTGGTGGTTGTTGCGAGGGAAGCTGGCGCGCTTCATCTGGCCCTCCAGGCACTTCGCCAGCCCGGGCGAGACGGGGCTCGGCTCGGAGACCTTGGCCTCTCGCACCGCGCCCGAGTGACTGACCGTGAGCAGGAGCATCACGCGGCGATCCGGGGGGAGCTCCGCGCGGAACTTCTCTCCGCACTCGAGCAGCTTGCCGCGGTGCTTGCGCAGCACCTTGTTCACGTCCTTGCTGGTGAGCTGGGTCGGAGCCGCCGAGGGCCTCGGAGGCTTCGGCGTGGGCGTGCTGGCGACCTCCGCGGGCTCGGCGGGCGGTGGTGCGGGCGCCGGTGCCACGGGCTCGGCCGGCGCGGCCGCCACGGGGGCGGGAGGTGGTTCCGCAGCGGGGGGCAGGGGAGGCTGCACGACGACGGAGGCAGTGGGCCCCGCACGAGGCATGAAGTACCAGACCGCGCCGCCGCCCAGCCCCAGCAGCGCCACCGCCGCCAGGGCCCCTATCGCCATGGACAGGCCCGTGCTCCGCGCGGGAGGCGGCTGGGCAGGAGCGGGCGCGGCGATGGCGGGGATGCCGATGGGATCCGATGGCCGGACCAGCGTCTTCTCGTACCCGACGGGATCCGCCAGCGGGAACTGGTCCAGGCCTTCGATTCCTCCGAGCTCGGCCAGCGAGGGGATCTTCGTCTTGCGCTCCACATCCGACGGGCCGAAGAGGCCCTGCATGTACTGAGCGAGCTGGGAGGTGCCCGGGGCGGAGGCAGTCCCGCGGAGGAACTCCTCCAGATCGGTGCGCATCTCGGCGGCGCTGGCGTAGCGATCCTCGCGGCGGCGCTCCAGCGCCTTCGCGATGATCCGATCCAGGGCAGGGGGGATCTCCGGCCGCACGCTGCTGGGCGCGGGGATGGGCTGGGCCATCAGCGCCAGCAGCACGCCGATCTCGTGCTCCCGCTCGAAGACGCGGCGGGCGGTGAGCAGCTCGTGGAAGGTGATGCCCAGCGAGAACAGATCGCTGCGGGCGTCGATCGGCTCGCCCCGGGCCTGCTCGGGGGACATGTACCCCCACTTGCCCTTCAGGAGGCCGGGCTGCGTCTGCGTCATCCGCGAGGAGGCCTTGGCGATCCCGAAGTCCAGCACCTTCACGGTGCCCTGGTAGGTGACGAAGATGTTCGAGGGCGAGATGTCGCGGTGCACCAGCTCCAGGGGCCGGCCCTGCTCCTGGTAGTTGTGGGCGAACTCCAGCCCCTCGAGGGCGGAGAGGATGATCCGCGCGGCGAGCGGGACCGGGATCCTCTCTCCCTTGTAGTGGGCGGCGGCGATCACCGCGTCCAGATCCTCGCCCGCCAGGTACTCCATGCAGATGAAGTAGCGGCTGTCGGCGACGCCCAGATCGGTGATCTGGACGATGTTCGGGTGGTGCAGCCGTGCCGCGAGCCGCGCCTCGTCCAGGAACATGGAGACGAACTCCCGGGACTGGCTGAAGTGATCGAGCATGCACTTGATCACCACGTCGCGCTCGAAGCCCTCCGCGCCGATCTGCTTGGCCAGGAAGATCTCGGCCATGCCGCCCTCGGCGAGCTTGCGGATGAGGATGTACTTGCCGAATCGGCGGGGGGCCGTGACAGGGCGGTTCAAGGGGATCACCGAGGGGGAAGAGTTCATCTCCGCTCGCTCCGGAGGGTGCGTACCCAGTATGCCTCGCCTTGCTCCGAGACGAGCCGGAACACCAGCTGCGCCGTGGGCGGCAGGCGCCGTGAGAACCGGCCCTTGGCGTCCAGCCCCACGGGCTGGCCATTGAGGAACAGGCGGGAGCCGATGGGGGCCACGCCTTCCACCAGCACGCCGTCACGGCCGGGGCGCTCTCCCGGCCGGGGGTGACTGAGGGCGAGGCCCCGGCGCGCGTTGTCGTACACCAGCTCGAGCTTGTTCATCCGCCCGCCCGCCAGCTCCACTCCCCCCGAGCCCAGCGCCGCCACGTACCAGAGGTAGTTCCCCTCGCGCAGCGCGCCGGGCTCCAGGGTGTACTGGCTCTTGTCCGTCACCCGCTGGAGGAGCGGCGTCTTCACGTCGCCCGCGCGGTAGATCCGGAGCTGGTAGGAGCGCGCGCCCTCGCGAGGAGAGAAGCTGAAGCGCAGCGAGGGGACAGCGCTCTGGAAGGTGATGGTGGCCTTGAGCCCGGTCTCGAGGACCTCGGCCCGGGGGCTGTCTCCGGCCAGCGAGGAGCGGCCGCGGTCCGGCTGGAAGCGGGCAGAGCCCTGCTCGCGCACGCTCCCGTCCTCCGCGAGGAAGCGCCAGTGCAGCTCGCCTCGGGCCGGCGGTTCGACGCGCACCCAGCCCGGCCCCACGCGCCCCGCGAGCACCGGCTGCTTGAAGTCGGGCTCCTCTGCCACTTCCACCCGGAGCGGCCCGTTGGAGGAGGGCACCTGGATTCCCGCCTCGGAGAGCGCGTCCGTGAAGACACGCGTCTTCACGGACGCCGGCAGCATGAGCGCGGGCGCTGGCCCCTGCGCGGCCTGCGGCGCCGAAGCCGCGCGGCTCAGCCCATCACCGGCCTTGAGGACGGTGGTGGTTCCGTCCGCCACCAGCTCGACCTGGCCGGTGTGGACGAGCACGGTGGCTCCCTCCTGGGGGTTGCTCACCGACACCGTGCTCTGCTCGGAGACCTTGAGCTCGAACGGGCCCTTGGCGTCAGTGAGCTGCAGGGAGTGCTGCCCGGGGGCGAACTGGAGCCGTGCCTTCCCGCGGCCGAGCTGGAGGGCATAGGACTTCTGATCCCCCTGGCGGGAGGCCGACGCGAGCGTCCCCGCGGTGTCCCCGAAGAGGCTCACCTGCAGCTCGCTGGAGGAGAGGCGGGCGGCGGAGCGGGCAGGGACCTCGAACGCCGAGCCGGCGCCGAGCTCTCGGGTCTGCTTCGGGCCAAGCTCGGTGAAGGCGGACTCCTGGGCGCCTCGCACGCGGGCCTTGCCGCCCTGGGGCTCGAGGATGAAGACGATCTCCTCGGCGCGCAGCACCGGGGGCGGCGCTGCCGGCTCGGGCTTGCCCAGGGAGAGCGAGAGCTCCTCGCCGACCAGCACGGGGAGGGTCTTCCCATCCGGGCCCACGACGCTGATCTCACCGTACTGGAGCGTCAGCCGGGGGGCCTCCTCACGCAGGTCGAACACCATCTCCGCGGCGGTCACGAGCTGCGCCCGGCCGAAGCGCCCGGTGACGGTGAGCCCGCCGCCAGCGGCCTGGGGGGAGGTGGAGATGATGCGCCCCTCCTCCAGCTCCAGGGTGAGCGCACCCGGCACGCCGTTCACCCGGAAGCGGCTGTTCTCGGCCACCTCCACCTCGACGCCATTGATGTACCGCACGCGGGCCGTGCTCCCGGCCCCGGTGACGACCGTCTCTCCCGCGTAGATCCGCTCCTCCACGCGGCCGGGGCGAGCCTCCGCGGCGCGCAGCACCGTGACCTGGCCCTGGACCTGGATGAGCGTCGCCAGCTCCTGCTCGGCGGGCTTCTTGTCGCACCCATCGCATCCCCAGAGGAGGAGCAGCAGCGGGAGCGTGAGGGAGAGGGCGCGCACGGCTCAGTTCTCCAGAGGCGACAGATCCACGTAGAACAACGCCTGATCCCCGGCGGCCACGTCGACGACCTTCGTCTGGGAGATGTAGCCTCGCGCCTCGAAGGTGACCCGGTAGCGCCCCGCGGGCAGGCGGAACTCGAAGTCTCCGGTCGGCTTCGTGCGGGCCTTGATCCGGGTCTCGGCGATCTTCACGGTGGCCACGACAGGCCGCCCCTGGGTGGAGCGGACCCGCCCGCGCATCCAGGCCTGGAGGTCGTCCGCCTTGCGCATGACGACCTCGATGGAGGTCTCGCCATGGGAGGGGACGACGACCACCTCCTCCTGGGGCCGGACGCCCGTGCCCATCAGCTTCAGCGAGACCGGACCGGGCCCCGCCGCCGGCACCACGAAGAGGCCCTCCGCGTCGCTCCGGGCGACGACCTCGTCTTCGATCTTCACCTCGACGTCCGCGACGGCGACCTTTGCCCCGTCCCGTCCCTCCAGGCGGGTGATCCGGCCCCGCACGGTGCCAGGGCCCGGGATGCGCTCCAGCGGCAGGAAGACGCTGGTCTGTCCTCCGGCGGGGAGCTGCACCTTCTGCTCCACCGGCTGATAGCCCTCGGCCGAGGCGGTGATGGCCACCCACCCGGAGGCCACGCCTTCCACACGGAACGCTCCGTTGGGATCGGCGGTGGCCACCTTGCTCCCGATCTGGACGCGCGGGCTCTTCAGCGGCAGCGCCGGATGCGGCTGGAGCGTGATCCACACGGTGGCTGGGGCGCCGGACTGGGGGGGAGCCGCCAGCGCTCCTGTCCCCAGGAGGACGAGCACGAGTGTCACCACGCGGCGGCTCATGGGCCCCGATCCTCCGCGAAGACGAGCTGGTAGCCCGCCCCCACTGACAATCCGCCGAGGTTGCCACGCACCCGCTCCTGGCCGGGCGCGTGGCTCCACTGGAGCTGTCCGCACAGGCGGCCGGGGCCCATGGCCCACCCGAGCCCTCCGCCCAGGGCGAAGGCGGGGCCCAGCGACTTGAGGCTCTGCGAGAACTGGCTGGTGTTGTCCTCCAGGCGCAGGCTCCCGCTCATCCGCAGGAGGCCCGCGCTCGCGTCGGCGAAGAGCACGCCCCGGGACAGGAACGGCCGACTCCAGCGCGCTCCGACTCTCATGCCAAAGCCGCTCAGGGAGAACGTTTGCGTCACCGGGACTCCCTCGGCGGGAGTGAAGCGCTCGGTCACCTTCAGGTTCCGCCGGAGCTCGAGCTGCACCAGCGCCTCCACCGGCAGCCGCGCCAACCGCAGCGCGCCTTCGAGCCGGACTCCGCCGCCCGTGGAGGAGGCCATGTTGCTCTGGGCGAACATGAGCAGGCCGGCCGAGGGCTGCCACGGCCTTCGCTCTGCTGGCGCGCCCACCCTCGCTGCCAGCGGAGAGGCGCCCGCCTGGGGAGCGGTGGGCTGGGCGAGGGGGGCCGGGCGAGGCTCGAGCTGAAGGGTGGAGGCGCTGTCCGTGTCCCCGAGCGGAGCGGCGGACAGGCTCACCGGGCCCTCACCCGGCGCCGGAGCGGTGTAGGAGATCTCGAAGAGGCCGTCCTCCTTCGCCTCGATCGGGCCGAGCGTGCCCCGAGTCACGCTCACGGAGAGGGGGGGCAGGGCGACGGCCGGGTTGCCGCTCTCGTCCACGACGAAGCCCTGGATCCGCACCGGGCTCGCCTCGATGGGAGGTTCCGGGGCCACCAGCCGGACGCGGGCGAAGCGGGGCTCCGGCAGGGGGACCGTCTGCGTCCGCGTCCTGCCCGCGCGGTCCACCGTGGTGACCTGCGCGCTGGAGGCGCCAGGAGGGATCAACACGGGCACGAGGGCCTCGCCCCGGGCAGTGGCTGTCACGGGCCCGAAGGAGGCGGCGCCGATGGAGACCTGTACGCGCGCACGCGGCGGTGCCTGGACCCGGAGCTTGTGGGGGCCGTGCACCGGCAGGGAGAGCCACGCTCCAGCGGAGGCGCCGCCCTGCTTCAGCGTCGCGTGGAACAGGGCCACCTGGGGGCCTTCCTGGGCGGGAGGCCGGTAGGTGGCGCTGAACGTGCCATCCTCCAGGGGGGTGGGCTCGGTGACGGAGCCGACGTTGACGGTGAGGGAGACCTGCGCGTCTCGAAGGGGCCGGCCCTCGCCATCGAGTGCACGGATCTCGATCCGGGCGCTGTCCTCCGCGGCGACGGAGGGCTTGTCGGAACGCAGCGCGACCACCTGACCCGTCACGGTCAGGACCACGAGCGTGAGTGTCGCTACCGCCATGGCGCCGGGTGATCGATCCTTTCGTTTCGCCTCAGTCTACGCAAACGCTCCCTCGGGCGAGAAGCCGCCAGCAGCAGGGCCAGCCAGGGCAGGAGCTGGCCAGGGAGCTCGCCCGCCTGGCAGCCACAGCCGACGTCCACCGAGATGTCGCCGCGCTCGAAGGTCACCGTCTGCGACGGGGTGAGCTTGATGCCTTCGGCGCTCGCGTACCACACGTCGGCGGTCGGCGGCTGATTGATCTGCGCCGAGGCCTGGGCCTTGACCTTCACGGTCAGCGTCTCGGAGGGGTGCAGGTCCGGCATCCCGAAGCCCTCTCCGCGCGGCGAGAGGCGATCGCCCCCATCGAGCCTCGCCTCGAGCACGATCATGTGGCTGGGCTTGAGCTGCAGCAGGCCAGAGGGGATGGTCTCCTGGCCTTCGTTCCGGAGCTCCGCCAGGAACTCCAGCTCCGCGCCGGCCTCCGCCACCACGCCCTCATTCTTGGGGCGAGCCGTCAGCTTCACCAGGAGATCAGCGCACAGGGGCTGGACGTTCCGCGAGAGGCGCCCGTTGGCCGCCGAGACCAGCGGCTCACCGCCGAACGCTGGCCAGAGCGCCAGCGGCTCCATCGGATCCGTCGGGCACTCGGGCAGCCGGACCTCGGCCCGCCACAGGCTTCCACCCACGTGGGAAGGAGGGCCGATGGCCAGCGGCTGCTCGCCGATGATGGCAAAGGGCTTCCCCGAGGGCTCCTGCGCCGGATTACCGCACGCGTCGCGCAGATCGATCTCCAGGGCGAGCTTCTCGATGACGGTCTTCAGTGTGGGGGGATCGCCGGGTTTGTCGAACGAGAGGCTCGACTTCGCGGCGTCGGGCAGCCCGCTCTCCCAGACGACCTTGACAGGAGAGCTCGTCACCGCGTCGTAGCTGATCCGGAAGTCGACCTCCTCCTCCACGTCGGATCGCCACCTGACCCGCGCGAAGCCGGTGTCGGCATTGAGGTTCCCGATGACGCAGTCTCCGGCCGCACTCGCGAGCTCGAGCTCGGAGTAGTCCGTCGGCACTGCCTGGCTCCCCGTATCCTTGCAGAGCTCCACCTGGCGCCCGTCCCTCATGGGGTTGCCATAGGTATCCACCGCCCTGATCTCGAGGGTGACCTCATTGCAGGCCCCCACCGGATTGGTGGCGAACGACTGCAGCAAGAGCTTGTTGAACACGCTGGGAAACACCTGGATGGACACGGTGTGGGTGAGCGAGGCGTTGGCGAGGGAGGTGACCGTGACGGTCTGACTGCCAGCGGTCTTGAGGGTGAGATCGAGCCCACGCTGGAGGGGGCCGTCCGAGGGCAGGTGGGCCTGGGAGTCGCTCGAGGTGAAGCGCAAGTTCTCGTTGTAGACGGTCGGGTTTCCGAACGCGTCCTTCGCGAGCACCTGGAAGGGGTGGGTATCTCCCGCCTGCCAGGTATTGGGGAGGCCGTCGAGCCAGAGGCTCTGGGTGTCTCCCGGTGCCACGAGGAGCTGGGTCGACGTTCCGGTGATCGGAGCACCGGTGGCGCCGGTGTCCACGACATTCAGGGTGGCATTGCCGGCGCCCAGGAACCTGACGGTGAACGTCTTCTTGCCCAGATCCGCCGCGGTGTACTGATAGTCGGCGGGCAGCTGCGCGCGGCTCTCGGCAGTGGCGCTGAGGCGGACCGTGCCTCGGTAGGCCTCTGCGGTGTTCTCGAAGAGGTCGACGGCCGCCACCAGGACCTGGACATCGGCTCCCGCGATCGCCGGAGGGGACACGCTCAGGATCTTGAGCTTGACGGCGGGGCCCGCCAGGACGGGAATCGGTACGGAGGTGGCAGTGCCCAGGGGGGACTGCGGGGCGAAGGCGGAGAGCGTCAGGGAGCCGCTCAGCGTGGCCTTGAACCACACCTGCGTGGTCGTGGTGTCGGGCTCGATGCCCACCGTCTGCACGGCGGGGGGGAGGCACTCGGAGGTGGCGTGGAAGCTCCCGGCCTGGGGGCTGCTTCCCAGCGAGACATCGAGCCTCTGAGGCGTCCGGGTAGGCTGGTTGCCGCTGTCCTGCACCTCCACGCGCAGCGGTGTGCAGGTGCCCGCGATGAAGAATGCGGGCAGCTCCGCGAAGGCGAGGTGATGGGGCTGCTGGCTCTGCGCGAGGACGACGCCCTTCGTGACGGCGAAGGGGGAGGGGGTGCTCGCCACCAGCAACGGCACGAGCAGCAGGAGGGCGCACTGGGGGAGCCGGCGGATCGCTGCCTGGTTCATCGTTCGCTCCTCGTCTCGCCGGCCGGCCATGCGGCGATTCGGTCCGAGCCCCATCGTAGGGAAGCGCGCATGGTTGTTGCAAACGACACAGCGAATCTCCCTGGCCCGCGGGAGCCCCAGGGCTTATGAGTCGCGGGAGGCCCCATGTCACGCCCCGTCTGCCCCATCTGCCAGAAGCCGGTCGCTCCGCGTGCCGAGAACTCCTCCTACCCGTTCTGCTCTCGACGCTGTCGTGCCGTGGACCTGGGCCGCTGGCTGGGGGAGGAGTACCGCGTGCCCGAGCGGCAGGCGGACGAGCGGGAGGATGAGCTGCCCCCCGAGCACCCGGAGCGGGGAAGCGACGCGTGAGCGGCCTGGTTGATCTGCACTGCCACCTGCTGCCGGGCGTGGATGACGGGGCCAAGAGCCTGGAGGACACCCTGGAGATGGCGCGGGCGCTGGTCGAGCTCGGCTTCTCCACCGTGGCCCCCAGCCCGCACGCGCGCCCCGAGTACGCCCCGCCGGAGCTCGTCGAGGCCCGGCTCTCCGAGACGCGCGCCGCCCTGGCGCGCGAGGCCATCCCCCTGACGCTCGGGCGCAACGCGGAGAACGTGCTGGATGAGGCCTTCCTGCGGGGCCTGGGCACGCCGGCCGCGCGGATGCTGGGGGCGGGCCCGTATGTCCTCGTGGAGCTGCCCTACACGGCGCCGGTGCCCGCCCTGCCGGACATCCTCTTCCGCATCCGGACCAAGGGCGTGCGCCCTGTCATTGCCCATCCGGAGCGGTGCCTGGAGTTCGAGCGCAAGGGGCGCGCGGCGGAGGCGGTGCGCGCCGGGGCCCTGCTGCAGCTCGACGTGGGCGCGCTCACCGGCCGCTATGGCGGTGGGGCGAAGAAGCTGGCGCGGGCCTTCCTCGAGGAGGGGCTCTACGCGCTGGGCGCCACGGATCTGCATGCCCCCGTGGGGGCCAGGGACTGGGTGGGGCGCGCGCTGGAGGAGCTGCGCGCTCGGGCGGGGGGGCAGGGGTTCGAGCGCCTCATGCGAGCCAACCCGGCGCGTCTCCTGGCGGGAGAGGCACTGGAGTCCGAGGGGGACTGACGGTATACCCGCTCGCCGTGAAGCGCGCCTTGAAGCTCCTGGCCAGCCTGCTGGTCACCGTCCTGTTCTCCTGGTGGGCGTTCCGGGACACCGACTGGCCGTCCCAGTGGGCCAGCCTGCGCTCGGCGAACTACCTCTACGTGCTGCCGTACCTTGGCATCCTCTCGCTCATCCACCTCTGCCGCACGCTGCGCTGGGGGTGCCTGCTGTCGGGCCTGGAGCGCGTCCCCTTCCGGCCGCTGAACGAGGCCTCCGGCATTGGCTTCATGATGCTGCTGGTGCTGCCGTTCCGGCTGGGCGAGTTCGCGCGCCCCTTCCTCATCGCCCAGCGCAGCTCCATCCGGCGCAGCGCGGCGATGACGTCCGTGGTGCTCGAGCGCATCACGGACGGGCTGCTGGTGGCCACGCTGTTGCGCGTGCTGCTCTTCTTCATCCCCGCGGAGACGCCCGAGGTCCGCTACGTGCGGCTGGGCTCCACGCTGATGTTCGCCGTGTTCGGCGGCGGGCTCGGCTTCCTGCTCTTCGCCCGCTGGCAGCACGACCGCGCGGTGCACCTGGTGCGCATCACGGTGGGGCGGCTGATACCGGCGCTGGCCGACAAGATGGCGGACGTGGTGGACGGCTTCGTCGGCGCGATGCGCCAGCTGCCCGATGGCCGGCAGCTCGCCGGCTTCTTCGCCTTCACGGTGGCGTACTGGGGGCTGAACGGCGCGGGCATGGCGCTGGTGTCGCAAGCCTTCGGCTGCACGGGCACGGCGGATCCCACCTGCCAGCCCCTGGGCCTGACGCTGTTCCAGGGCTACGTGGTGATGACGGTGCTGGTGGTGGGGCTGATGATCCCGGGGGCGCCCGGGATGATGGGCACCTTCCAGGCGGCGACGAAGGTGGGCCTGAGCCTGTTCCTGCCCGCCACGGTGGTGAACTCCAGCGGGCTCGCCTACGCCAACGTGGTGTGGCTGACCCAGACGGTGCAGCAGGTGGGCCTCGGCCTCATCCTCCTGTCGCTCGGGCACCTGTCCTTCCGGGACATCGCCACGCGGCTGGACAAGGAGGGAGAGGCCTCCGCCCCCATGGCGTGAGGCGGCGCGGCTCCCCCCAGGAGGCTACAGCTCCTGGTTGAGCCAGCGGATGATCGCCTCCCGGATGGAGGGGGTGGGCTTCTCCTCGGACATCGCGGGCTGCGCGCCCTGCAGATCCCGGATCAGCCCCATGGGCAGCAAGTCGCGGATGTGGCGGGTGTCCGTGGCGGTGGCCGTCGTCATGGCGTGCCCCCGCCGCGGCCGTACTTGGCGAGCAGATCCTCCACCGCCTCGCGGAGGTACTCGCTCTGGGCGATGCGGCTGCGCCTGGACAGCTCGCGGAGCTTCTGCACCTGCTCCTCGGGCACGAGGACGTGAGTGGAGACGACCTCGGCCTCGGGGGCGGAGCGGCGTTCACCGGAATCGATCGGAGCCGACGACGGGGTGTCGACGCTCAGCGGGCTGACGTTGCCATCCTGCATCAGGGGCCTCCAGGCGGGCTGCTACAGGCCGCTACTGGCCTGTGGGCGGCATTAGGCGGTCGCCAGGGCGTCCCGTCAAAAAAAGAACCGGGGGCGGGGAGAGGCGAGCGTCGAGGGCGTTCCTTGCTCGGCTGCTGCTGGAGAGCCCGATCGCCTTCACGTTGAAGGGGCGAACCAAGGGAGGCCAGGGATGACCAGACCAGGGTGGGCCATGGGGGGCGTGGGGCTCGGCGCGGCGGTGATGTACTGGGCGGATCCGCGCAGCGGCAGGTCTCGCCGCGCCCATGTCCGGGAGAAGGCCCTGCATGGAGTGCACGGGGCCAGGGACGGGATCGAGGTGGTGGCGCGGGACATGGCCCACCGGGCCAGAGGCCTCTTCCACAGGCTCCGCGGGCGGCTCCGTGCGGAGGAGGTGGAAGACGTGACGCTGGAGGCGCGCGTGCGCTCCGCGCTCGGGCGGGTCTGCTCGCATCCGGGGGCCATCCAGGTGAGCTGCCGTCAGGGGAGGGTGCAGCTGAAGGGCCCGGTGCTGATGAGCGAGGTGAAGCAGGTGCTCGCGCGGGTGCGGCACGTGCGGGGCGTCCAGGAGATCGACGACGCGCTGGAGGCCCACGCGGAGGCAGGGAGCCATCCGGATCTTCAAGGGGGCGTGGGGCGCCCTGGCGAGCGGCCGGAGCTGCTGCAGCACCACTGGTCTCCGTCGGCGCGCTTCCTGGTGGGGCTGGGGAGCGTGGGGCTGATCGCCTATGGCCTCACGCGCCGCGGGGGGCTGCGGCCGGTGCTGGGGGGGGCGGGCCTGCTGCTGGGGCTGCGGAGCCTGATGAACCTGGAGCTCAAGCGCCTGGTGGGGATGGGAGAGGGGGCGCTGGGGCTGTCGTTCCAGAAGGACATCACGGTGAACGCGCCGGTGGACGAGGTGTTCGCCTTCTGGCAGGCGATGCACAACTTCCCGCGCTTCATGAGCCACGTGGAGGATGTGCAGCTGCTCTCGGAGGGCCGGTCGCGCTGGAAGGTGCGGGGGCCGGCGGGGATCCGCTTCGAGTGGGACGCGGTCATCACCCGGCTCGAGCCGGGCCGGGTGCTGGCGTGGAAGAGCGTGGAGGGGGCGATGGTGGAGAACGCGGGCGTCATCCACTTCGAGGATGTGGGGGGAGGGCGGACGCGGTTGGACATCCGGCTGTCGTACAACCCGCCGGCGGGGATCCTCGGGCACGCGTTCGCGAGGCTGCTGGGCGCCGATCCCAAGAAGCAGATGGACGACGACCTGCTGCGCTTCAAGTCGCTGATGGAGCTGGGCAAGGCGACGGGCCACGAGAAGGTTTTTCGGGATGAGCTCATCCCCGGGCGTGGCGTGGAGAGTTGGGTGTATTGAGCTGTTGGCGCGGGCGAGGGTGGGCCTGGCTCTCCCCTGGGTTCGGGTGGATCCGGGCCCAGGTGCCTGTTAGGGAGAGGTGTTTTCCTAAGGAGCAGCCGTGTTCCGACTCGAAACCGACCGGGCGCTCATCGGGGCCTTTCGCCCGCGCGATCGCCGGGTCATCGAGATGCCCTCGGGCATTCGCTTCCCGCTCTTCGTGCGTGACTACCTTGCGTGGACGGAGACGTCCGGTGCGCGCGTGTACCTGGTGTTCACCGCGCCGGGGAGCAACACGCCCATCGGGCTCATCTTCCGCAGGGACTCGCCGGACAGCGGGACGCCCTCCTCGCGCATCTGCGACTGGTGCCACAGCTACGGCTCGTCGAGCGACGTGGGGTTGCTCACCACGGACGTGAACAGCAAGCGCCGCGTGGGGGTGAGCCTCTGTGTGGATCTGCGGTGCAAGGAGAAGCTGGAGGACGTGGCGGACCGCTCGGGGCGGCACCCGCGAGAGGTGCTCGAGCAGCTCAAGGAGCGCATGTACCGCTTCGCGCACGAGGCGCTGGGCATCGAGGCCCAGCCCGCGGCGTAGGGGGGGGCGGGCAAAAGAAAAGCCCCGGAATCACTCAGGAAGTGACTCCGGGGCCTGTGGCCAGGGTCGGACTTGAACCGACTACCTGCGGATTATGAGACCGC
>JAFGNZ010000239.1 GCA_016926755.1 Myxococcaceae bacterium
AGTAGATCAGGTTCGACTCGACGTCCGTCACCGCGTGGCTCAGCTCGTGGACCGTCACGTCCAGGTCCTTGCCCAGCTCGATGGAGTTCACGCCGTCGCCATCGCCGTACACCATCTGGGTCCCATCCCAGTAGGCGTTGACGTAGTTGTTGCCGTAGTGGACGGTGCTGATCAGCTGGGCGCCCGCGTTGTCGTACGAGTCGCGGCCGAAGAGCGTGTTGTAGCAGTCATAGGTGAGGCCCAGCATGTCGTAATTCATGTCGACGTGGGCGTCACCGATGGCCGCCTGGCCCTCGCTGCGCTTGAGCGTGCCCGGCGTGCTGGAGCCGTTGTTGGCGCTGTACACCTTGCGGTTCTTCGCGGTGTGGATCTGCGAGTCCTCCAGCACGAGCGAGCCGTCGCTGGCCTTCACGTACACCAGGGTGTGCACCGGGAAGCCATCCTCGCGCTCGCCACGCACGCGCACTTCCTGCGCCAGCACGAGCTGGCCATTGCTGTCGCGCACGTACACGAGGCGCTCGGCCTTGGCGTCCGCCTTCAGCGCGCCCGTCGCGTTGATCGCGGCGAGGCCGGCGGCGTCCGCGGAGATGCGCGGCGCGGCCAGCGCGTTGCCCTGGCCCTGGCCGTCACGCGCCGAGGCGTTGGCGGCGTAGATGTTGCCCGCGCGGTCCACGTGGAGGATCAGCTCGCCGCCGAGCACGGGCACGCCGCCCTTGAGCTGGGCGAAGCGCAGGTGCTCGTGGCCGTTCTGGTCCACCGTCGAGCGCGTGTAGACGAGGTTCTCCGCGGAGAGGCGGAACACCGGGCCGATGCTGGTCAGCGCGGTCTGCACGCTGGCCTTCGCGTCGGTCGCCGTCAGCCCCGCCACCGAGCGCGAGGCCTGGCCGAGGTTGCCCTCGATGAAGGAGGGGATGCCGTCCTCGTGAGTGCCCACGACCCGAGCGCTGCCCAACGCGGTCAGCGCCTGCTGGATGTCCGTCCCGTTCTTCTCAGAGGTGGACGTCACCTCTTCGGCCGCCACGGGCTCCTCGGTGGCACAACCGGCGAAGGTCAGACCCAGCCAAGCCGCACAAAACGTCTTCAGGATTTTATTGCTCAAACGCACTACCTCCTCGGGGGAAAAGCATGTCTTTCCTGACATACTAGTCAGCATCAGAGCAACTACTTTTTTGGGGAAGTAGGTTCTAACAATTTGAGCATTAATTAAAAAAATATCCCACTAGACAGCTACAGCGGCTTATGCGGGGTTCCGTTTTTGGGATTCCTCAGCGCTGGCGGCCCATTACGAGGGCGGCGACAACGTGGGAAACGCTCCGACCCAGCGTTGTCGCGGGCAGCACTCAGAGTGATTTTTGACTCAGCCTCGCGAGCGGCCGATCTAGAATTTTCCGTCCACGCCGGACGGAAACATCAGCGCTTCGCCGCGGGCAGAGGCGCGAAGCTCTTGTCCGAGAGCTTCATCTCCGTCACCGGGCCGTAGCGGCGGGCGACGTCGCGAATGGCGGAGGCCTTGCCCAGGAGGACGAGGGTGAGGTCCTCCGAGGCCGGCAGCACGCGCTGGATGACACCGCGCACGCGCTGCGTGCTGGCGCTCGTCACGGTGTCGGCGAAGCCCTCCACGTCACTGGCGTCGAGCCCGTAGAAGGCCAGCTCCGCCAGCTTCGCGGCGAGCTGCCCGCTCGTCTCCAGCGAGGGCGGGTACTGGCCCAGGACATAGGCCTTGGCGGAGGCGAGCGCCGCCTCATCCATGCCCTCGCGCCGGTACCGGGTGAGCACCTCGAGCGCCAGGTCGACGGCCTTCCCGGTGGACTCCGTCTTCGTGTACGAGAAGATCGCCACCGTGCCCGGCTGCGTCTCGCGCAGCACCATGGAGCTGGCGCCGTAGCTCAGGCCGGACTTGATGCGCAGCTCCGTGTTGAGCAGCGAGGTGAAGCGGCCGCCCAGCAGCGTGTTGGCCAGCACCAGGTCCACGCGGCTCGGATCATCTCGCGCGATGCCGGTGTTGCCGAGCCAGAAGTACGTCTGGGTGGCGTCCGGCTTGTCCACCAGCAGCACCCGCCGGCCCTTCGCGACGGGCGTGGGGGGAGCCACGGGCGCGGCGACCCCGGCGCGCGCCCAGCCCCCGAGCGCGGCCTCCAGCCGGCTGGCCAGCTGCTTCGTGTCGAAGTCTCCCACCACCGCGAGGATGAGGCGATCCCCGCCCAGGTGGTCCCTGGCGTACGCCCGCACGTCCTCGCGCGTGAGGGTGGCGAGGGAGGCCTCGCTGCCGATCACCGGCCGCCCATAGGGGTGGCTGGAGAAGTGGAAGGCATGGGCGTAGAGGTCGATGAGGCCGCGCGGATCTCCATCCTTCGCGGCGGCGATCCCAGAGACCATCCGGTCGCGCATCTTCTCGAACTCGCTGGCCTCGAAGCGCGGCCGCATCAGCACGTCCGAGAGCAGCTCCACCATCAGCGCGGTGTCCCGTGCCAGGAAGCGGCCGTTCACCAGGAGCGCCTCGCGGGCCGCGGTGACGGAGAGCTCGCCCCCCACGCCATCCACGGCCTCCGCGAACTGGCGGGCATCGCGCTTGCCCGCGCCCTTGAGCAGCAGCTCCCCGACGAGCGACGCCACGCCCTCCTTGCCCTGGGGATCCCCCAGGCCCCCGCCGCGCAGCCGCGCGCTGAAGGAGACGAGCGGCACCTCGTGCTTCTCCGCCAGGATGAGCCGGGCCCCGTTCTTCAGCTCGATCACCGTCGCCTTCGGCAGCCGCACGCCCTGCGGAGGGGCCGCGGCCGGCTTCGGCGCCACGGGCCGCGCGCCCTGCGCTCCCGCTCCCGTGGCGATCAGCAGCACCGCCAGCACCACCCTGCCCATGCTCCCGCTCATCGTCCCGCCTCCTTCTCCGTCAGGGCCTGTCCTTCATCCGTGGGCGCCAGCACTCCGACCGTGCGGCGCTCCGGGGAGAGGATGCGCTGGGCCACCTTGCGCACCTGCTCGCGCGTCACCTGCTCGTAGCGTGCGGGCGCCTCGAAGAGCTTGCGCCAGTCTCCGTGAAACACCTCATAGGTGCCCAGCTGATGCGCCCGGCTGCTGATCGTCTCCAGCCCGCGCCAGAAGCCCGCCACGGTGATGTTCTTCGCCTTGCGCAGCTCCGCGTCGGTGACGCCCTGGGAGCGCACCTTCTCCAGCTCCTCGCCGAGCAGCTTCTCCACCCGGGCCACGTCCCCGCCCGGCGGCAGGTCCACGAGGAACCACACCAGGGAGGGATCGAAGGAAGGCCCGGCGTGGCAGTTCACCTGGATGGCCACCCGCTCCTCCTCCACCAGCCGCCGGTGGAGCCGCGAGGAGTCCCCCTCGGCCAGGATGCTCGCGAGCAGCTCCAGCGCCGGCAGCTCCGGATCCTTCGCGTCCACGCCGTGGTAGGCCACCTGGAGCAGCGGGGCCTGCGCCATCCGCTTCACCTGCACGCGCCGCTCGCCCTGCTGCTCGGGCTCCTTCGTGCGCACCGGCTCGGGCGGCGGCTGCGAGGGCAAGGGCGCCAGGTACTTCTCCGCCAGCGCGAACACCTCCGCGGGCGTCACCGCGCCCGCCACCACGAGCGTGGCGTTGTTGGGCGCGTAGTACGTCTGGAAGAAGCGCTGCAGATCCTCCATCCGCCAGGACTCGATGTCCGAGGGCCAGCCGATGACGGGGAACTGGTACGGGTGCGCCACGTAGGCGGTGGCCTGCACCTGCTCCATCAGCGCCCCCATGTTGTCATTGTCGATGGCCGAGCGCCGCTCCGAGTAGACGACGCCGCGCTCGCTCTCGATCATCTTCGGATCGAAGGAGAGGTGCGCCAGCCGGTCCGCCTCCAGTTCGAAGATGGTCTCCAGCGCCGAGCGCGGGAACCACTCCATGTAGGTGGTGACGTCCTCGGAGGTGGAGGCGTTGTTGCTGCCCCCGGCGGCCTCCATGACGGTGTCGAACTGCCCGGGGCCGTACTTCTTCGCGCCGTTGAACATCATATGCTCGAAGAAGTGGGACAGGCCGGTGATGCCGGGGCGCTCGTTGCGGCTGCCCACCCGGAAGAAGTTGAAGAGGGCCACGTTGGGGATGTCGTGGTCCGGCCAGACGATGACCTTCAGCCCGTTCTTCAACGTCCGGGCCTCGATGCCCGCGCCGAGCCGGGCCGCCTCCCCCTTCCCTGCCTTGCCCTGCGCCCCGGCGGCTGAGCCCACCAGGAGCGCCACACCCACCACGAGCCACCGCTGACGGAACATCCACCCTCCCTTTGCATACGCGCGCGCGCCGAACCTGCTGGCGGGGCGCATATTCCCAGGAGTCGGGGCGGATGGCTCGCCCTCATGCACCCAAGGCGGGGGAGGACCGGGCCCGGGCAGCCCCTGGCTCCGGCTCGGAGGTGAAGCGCAGCAGGGCCAGGAGCTGCTCGGGCGTGAGCGCGGCGGCCCCGTCCGCCCCGGAGAGCAGGCTGGAGGCCAGCTCCCGCTTCTCGGCGTGGAGCGCGACGATGGCCTCCTCGATCGTCCCTTCGGCCACGAGCCGGGACACCGTGACGGGCCGTGTCTGGCCGATGCGGTGCGCGCGATCCGAGGCCTGGTCCTCCACGGCCGGGTTCCACCACGGATCCAGGTGGATGACATGATCGGCGGCGGTGAGGTTCAGCCCCGTCCCCCCCGCCTTGAGCGAGATGAGGAAGACGTCTCCCTCGCCGCGCTGGAACGCCTCCACCCGCGCCTGGCGCTCGGCCGGCGGCGTCTGCCCATCCAGGTACTGGAGGGAGAAGCCCCGCGCCTCCAGCGCCTCGCGCGCCAGGCCCAGGAGCCGGACGAACTGGCTGAAGATGAGCGCCCGGCCGCCCTCGGCGCGCAGCTCCTCCACGCGCTCCAACAGCCGCTCCAGCTTCGAGGAGGACAGGGGCGCGTCCGGATCCACCAGGCGGGGGTGGCAGGCCAGCTGCCGCAGCCGGGTGAGGGCCGCCAGCAGCTCGAAGCGCTGGCCCTCGCTCACCGCGTCTCCCATCCGCTCCAGCGCGGCGAGCCGGACGCTCTCGTACTGCCGGCGCTCGCCCTCGGAGAGGACGACGGGGACGAGCGTCTCGATGCGCGGGGGCAGCTCGCGCGCCACCTCGGCCTTGGTCCGGCGCAGGAGGAAGGGGCGGAGCACGCGGGAGAGCGCGGCGCGGGCGGCCGGATCCCTCTCGCGCTCGATGGGCCCGGCGAAGCGCGCGCGGAAGGACTCGCGGCTGCCGAGCAGCCCGGGGAAGACGATGCGGAACAGGCTCCACAGCTCCGAGAGGCGGTTCTCCACCGGCGTGCCCGTGAGCGCCACCCGCGCCTCGGCCTGAAGCCCGCGCAGCGCCCGCGCGCGCGCCGTGTCCGGGTTCTTCGCGGCCTGGGCCTCGTCCACCACGAGCGTGGCGAAGGAGACGCCCGCGAGGCGCTCGGCATCCCGGACCAGCAGCCCGTAGCTGATCAGCAGCACGTCCCCCGCCTTCAGCCTCGCGAGCAGCTTCTCCCGGTCCGCCTCGGGGTAGGGCCTCACGCGCAGGGAGGGGGCGAAGCGCTCGGCCTCGCGCGCCCAGTTGGAGCAGACCGAGGTAGGGGCCACCACGAGCGCGGGCCCTGCCTTCACGCGGTGCAGCAGCAGGGCCAGGGCTTGCAGCGTCTTGCCCAGCCCCATGTCATCGGCCAGGCACCCGCCTCCGCCCCACTCGGTGAGCCTCGCCATCCAGGTGAAGCCCTCGCGCTGGTAGTCACGCAGCTCGGCCCTCAGGCCGGCCGGGAGGGGGATGTCGCGGACCTGGGACTTGCGGATGCGCGTGGCGAGCCTGCGCCAGTCCGGCGGGGCATGCACCTCCACGCCGGCCTTGGCCAGCGCGTCCAGCACGGGGGCCGCGGCCTTGCTCACCTCCAGCCCCGCGCGCGTGGGGTGCGCCAGATCCGCCAGGGGCGTGAGCTGCTCGCGCAGCGCCTGGGTGAGCCGCAGCCAGCGCCCCTTCCCCAGCGGTACGAAGCGGCGGCGGTGGCGCAGCGCCTCCAGCAGGGCGGACAGCTCCACCCGCTCCCCCTCTACCTCCACGCCTCCGCTGATGCCGAACCAGTCCCGCTCGCGCCGCACCTCGATTCTGAGGCCCCGCGCATCCTGCACGCCGGACACGCGCCAGGGCTGCTGCTCCCACTCGACGCGCAGGCGCGGGCCGGTCAGCGGCTCCAGCCGCTCCAGGAAGTCCAGCGCCGCCTCCGCCCCCTCGAGGAGGAAGGGCGAGGAGGTGTCCGTCGCCTGCACCCCCAGCCGCTCGCGCAGCGTCAGGGCCTCGGCGCGCTCGGCCTCGAGATCCCGCTCCGTCACCACCCGCTCTCCTCCCCGCAGGCCCCGCACCTGGGGAGCGCCCTCGCCCGGCGGCAGCGGCGGCGCCTCCGGCAGCGGACGGACGCGGAGCTCCCCCTCCAGCGAGTCCTCTCCCACGGGCCGCAGGCGCAGCAGGAGGCCTGGCTCGGGGGGGACGGCGCGGGCCTCCAGGGACTTGGGGAGGGAGATGGGGCAGACGGACTCCAGCCCCACCAGGCTCCGCAGCAACGCGGGGCGCGCCTCCCCTGGCAGCCGCGCCCCATACTCCCTCAACCGGGTGAGCACCTCGCGCGCTCCCGGGGGGACATGGACCAGCGTCAGGCGCGGCAGCTCGGGCTCGAGCAGGAGCCAGGGCAGCGGCGCCTCGAGCCCGGCGGGCGGAGGCACGAGCGCCTCGGGACTGAAGACGCCCCCCTCGATGGCGGGATGAACCGTGAGGTCCTCGCCGCGCTCGGAGAAGGTGAAGCCGAGGGCGGCCTCCCGCACCCGGAGGGGCGCGTCCAGCCGGGCGTCGGCGACGAGGTGGGGGCTGTGCGCCAGGAGCCTCAGCGCGCGCAGCAGGAGCAGGTAGCCATCACCGGCGAAGGGGAGCCGGGCGCTGAGCTCCGCGAGCTCGAGCGCCTCCAGCTCGCGGGGATCCGAGAGGAGCGCGCGGGCCTCGTCCTTGTCCCGCCAGCTCACCTGCGAGCCCTTGGACAGGCCACCCTTCTTCACCGGGCGATGAGAGTAGATGCGCAGCCGGGGCTTGCCCTTCTCCAGCCCCTCCAGGCGGAAGCTCAGGCGCGAGATACCGTCGGGGCGAGCCCGCGGCTGCGCCGAGAGGGCGGCCTTCTCGAAGGCGGCGAGGAGCTCCCGGGCAGGCACCTCGAACAGCAGCTGCGCGAGGCGCGCGTTGAACTTCTCCCACTGGGGATCGGCGAGCATGTCGAGCAGCGCATCGAGCGCGGAGAGGGCATGGACGCAGCGAGCCACCTCTCCCCAGGTGCACCAGCAGGACAGGCCCTCCTGATCCTCGAGCAGCGCGCGCGGGTCCACCGTCACGCGCACCCTCACCAGCCTGCCCCAGGGCACCTGCGCATCGTTGGAGGGAGGTGGGCTGCCGGGCTCCTCGACGAAGAGGAGCAGCGGGCGCTCCCGGAAGGTGACCTCGGGCCTGCCTGGGAGGAGGCGAGGGACGGCGTGCTCCCGCACCCGGGCGCGCGCCCTCTCGAGGGCCTCCCTCCAGGGGATCAGGCGCGCATCCGTGGGGGGCGGGCGCGGCGAGGCGGCCTGGGCCTGCTCGTGCTCGAGCCCCCGGCGGACACGCTCGGCCTCCGCGCCCAGCCAGGCCCACACCGCCTCGCGCAGGAGGGCCTGGGTGGTGGCGCCTTGAACCTGCCGGCGCAGCTCCAGCGTCCCATCCAGCGGCGCGGTGACCGGCAAGTGCTCCAGCCCATAGAGCCCGGGCGTCTCGTGGAAGCCTCGCGGCAGGAACGGCCCCACCACGGCCAGGGGCATCCGCCGCGCATGGGTGACGTGGTGGGCCTCCAGCCACGCGTGGAGCGCTCCAGCCTCCTGGGGCCGCTCGTCCCGAGGCGGCGGCCGTGCCCGCTCCGAGACGGAGCCGCCCGCCTGAAGGAACGCCAGCCCGAGCGCGACGGCGTGCTCGCAGAACCCCTGGCTCCAGAAGGTCGTGCACTGGCACTCACAGAAGAAGCCATCCGCGTCGGTCGAGATGACCACGGTATAGGGCTGGCCGCGACGGCCGAGGACCTGGCCATGGAGGGCATCGGGCAGCGCCTCGAACGAGGTGACGCGGTGCAGGGCCAGACACGCCTGGCCCTGCTTGAAGAGCCGCGAGCCCACCGTCTCATACAGCGCTTCACGGGTGAGCCACCGCCGCAAGGGCACCAGGGCCCCCGGAGCGGCAGGCCGGTGCGGAGACTGGGACTGGGGTGTCACATGTGGGTTGGCCATGAGTTCACAGGCACGCCTGCCGGGAGCAGCAGCGTCAGGGCGCGCTCAGGCCCTCTCTGTCCATGCGGGACATCACGTAGAGGTGGGCGTCGAAGTAGCGCTCCATCATCTCGTCCGGCGAGCCCTTGAAGTGGCCCCAGTGGTAGACGTTGGAGAACCGGTAGGCGGAGATCTCCGCGCGGGTGGAGAGCGCGCGCAGCTCGGCCTGCTCCTGCGGGGTGAGGGGCCGGTCCACGGCCCGGAACTCGTAGTACGGGTATTCGCTCATGGGGTGTCTCCAGACCAGCTGCCGAGGGGGAGCGAGCCGGTGGGTTGAAAGAACTCCTCGAGCACGAAGTGGTGGTAGTTCGTGCTGTCGAGCCGGGAGGCGAAGGCCCTCGCCGACTGCCGGAGCCGATCGGCCATGGCCTCGAACTCGGCGCGGCTCACGTCACGCAGGGAGAGATAGAGGCGCGCGGCGGCCCGCAGGTAGGAGAACAGCGGGTTCGGATCCTCGCCGTCGGGGCGCCGCCGCAGGTACCGGTAGAGGCGCTCGAACTCCCGATCACGCTCGGGCCGCCCCACCACGTAGCAGTACTCGGCGGCGGTGGCCTCGAGCAGGATGAAGAAGGGCTCGTACCGCGGCGGGGGCGCGTGGGAGAAGTCCGGGGCGGGCGCCGAGCCCGTCCAGAGCTGGGAGATGGGTTGGAGGGGGAGCCAGACGACCCGGCCCTCCTCATCCATCACGGGGACGGGGAGCCGGTCCAACCGCACCACCGCCCGGTGCTCCCCGAGCGCGATCGGCACCTTGAGGAGCTCCGGGCGCCTGGGATTCATGCCTCCTCTCTCGAGCGCCGTGATGACAGCCGTGTCCATGACCTTCCCCACCAGGTAGTGTCTCTTTCGCCCAACCTAATACCTTGGGTCTCACCGTGCCAGCACTTGCACGCGCTCCAGGCAGGCAGAGGGCGTGGGTTGGGTGCCCGGAGAGGGCCGACCCTGGAGTAGGGTGTCGGCGTGTCGTCACCGTTCCTGGCGATCCCCGAGTCCGAGTGGGTTGCCTCCAACACGCTGGCCTTCGCCATCCTCGACCGGTATCCGGTGAGTCCGGGACACACGCTCGTCATCCCCCGTCGGCCGGTGGCCACGTGGTTCGAGGCGACGACCGAAGAGCAGCGCGCCCTCTTCGAGCTGGTGGACGAGATCAAGCGGCGGCTCGACGCGAAGCTGGCGCCGGACGGCTACAACATCGGCTTCAACGTGGGTGAGGCGGCGGGGCAGACGGTGTTCCACCTGCACGTGCACGTCATCCCGCGATTCCGAGGGGACGTGGCCGACCCGAGAGGTGGGGTGCGGCACGTCATTCCGGGCAAGGGCAACTACCTGGTGACGCCCGCGAAGCCGCTGGCGACGGGTGGGGCGGAGGATCCCTTCCTACATCACGTGGAGCCGCTCTTCGGAAGAGCCACCGATGTAGCGGTGCTGGCGGCCTTCGTGCAGGACAGCGGGCTGGAGCTGCTGCACGCGGCTGTGGAGGAAGCGCTCCGTCGGGGGGCTCGGGTCCGCATCCTCACGGGGGACTACCTGGCCATTACCCAGTCCGTGGCGCTGCGCCGGCTGCTTGACTGGATGGACGAGAGCCAGGCACGGCGGGAGAAGAAGGCAGGGGGACTCTTCGAGGCGCGCGTGGTGGAAGTGGAGCGGCTCGGGCTTCGCTCCTTCCACCCGAAGTCCTGGCGCTTCGAAGGAAAAGGGCTCGCGGTGGCATTCGTCGGATCGAGCAACATCTCTCGGACGGCGCTGGACACGGGCATCGAGTGGAACCTGCGCGTCGAGCGCGACCGTGAGCCGCGCGCCTGGCAGGAGGTGGTCGCGGCGTTCGAGGCTTGGTGGGACCGGGCGCGGCCTTTGGAAGCAGCGTGGGTTGCGGAGTACGCGGACCGGGCCCGGAGAGCGGACCGGGCACCGCCGGCGGGAGAGCAGGAGGTGGAAGCGCCCCCTCCTCGGAACGAACCCCACGAAGTGCAGCAGGAGGCCCTTGCTGCGTTGGCGAGCAGCCGAGCCGAGGGGCGTCGCCGGGCGCTGGTAGTGCTCGCGACGGGCCTGGGGAAGACGCTGCTCGCGGTGCTCGACATCGAGGCCGTGCGTACAGCGTCGGGCGAAATTCCACGAGTGCTCTTTCTGGCCCACCGGGCGGAGCTGCTGACCCAGGCGGCGGAGACGTTCCGGCGCCAGCTACCGGAGCTGCGCTTGGGTTGGTTCATCGGCGACCGGGCGGAGCTGGAGGGGGACGTGGTGTTGGCCTCCGTGCAGAAGCTGTCTCGCCCGGAGCACCTTGCCCGGCTGAAGGCAGCGCCCTTTGACTACGTCGTCGTGGACGAGGTGCACCACGCGGATGCGGCGAGCTACCGGGCCATTCTCGGGCACCTCTCACCCGCGTTCCTGCTGGGGCTGACCGCGACACCCGAGCGCGCGGATGAGGGAGACGTGCTCGGCCTCTTCGACGACCACGTGGCCTACCGGGCGAACGTGGGCGAAGGCATCGCGCGGGGGTTGCTGGTCCCGTTCACGTACCAGGGACTGAAGGACGACGTTGCCTACGAGAACCTCCCCTGGCGCAACCGGCGCTTCGATCCCGAGCACCTGTCCGCGGCAGTGCAGACCGAGACGCGAATGCAGCGCCTGTGGAAGGCGTGGGAAGAGCATCCCGCCCGTCGCTCGCTGATCTTCTGCTGCTCGGTAAGCCATGCCACCTTCGCGAGGAAGTGGCTGAGCGCCAAGGGCGTGCGGGTAGCGGAGGTCCACTCGGGGCCAGGCTCCGCGAACCGGACCGAAGCCTTGAGGCAGCTTGCCCAGGGTGGGCTCGACGCGCTGTGCACGGTGGATCTGTTCAACGAGGGCGTCGATGTGCCGCTCATCGACCGGGTGGTGATGCTGCGCCCCACGGAATCACCGGTGGTGTTCCTCCAGCAGCTTGGCCGAGGTCTGCGTCGAGCTGAGGGAAAGAAGAACGTCACGGTCATCGACTTCGTGGGCAACCACCGGGTGTTCCTGGACCGGGTGCGCACGCTGCTCGCGCTCGGCCGGAGGCCCCTGTCACTGCGGGACTTCCTGGTGGGTGGCCAGGAGCCCGAGCTGCCCGCTGGGTGCTCCGTGCAGGTAGAGCTGGAGGTGAAGGAGCTGCTCGCGAAGCTGCTCCCCTCCGGCCGCACGGAGGTGGAGCGCGTGTACCGCGAACTCCGGGATGCGCGAGGCCGCCGTCCCACGGCGGGTGAGTTGTATCGGATGGGCTACCGGCCAGGGACTCTGCGGGAGGGATACGGTGGCTGGTTTGGCTTCGTGGAGCGAGAGGGTGATCTCTCGACCGACGAGGCCCGCGCGCTGGAGGCGGGGCGGGAGTGGTTCCAGGAGCTGGAAGCCACCGTCATGCGCAAGTGCTTCGAGCTGGTGTTGCTGGAGGCGTTGCTCGAAGCGGATTCCCTGGAGCGGGGCATGGCGGAATCGGAACTCTCCGACCGAAGCCTGGCCATCCTTCGTCGTTCGCCGGAGCTGATGAGAGACCTGGAGGGTGTCACCGCGCTGGACAACCCACGCAACCCGAGCTCTCGCTCGTTCCGGGCATACTGGAGAGCGAATCCGATCAAGGCGTGGACTCAAGGAAGGTGGTTCCGAATCGAAGGAGAGCGCTTCGTCCCAAGGCTCTCGATTCCTGAGGATGCCCGGGCTGCCTTCCAGTCGCTGACGTATGAGTTGCTGGACTACCGGCTCGCCCAGTACCGAGCCCGGGCGAGCGCGGGAGTTCAGGGTACGGCCTTCGAGGCCGCGGTCACGTGGAACAAGCGCGATCCGATCCTGAAGCTGCCTTCGCGGGTCAAACGTCAGGATGTGCCATCGGGCGAGCTGGACGTCCGGATCTCCGATGGGAGCCTTTGGCGCTTCCGGATGATGAAGGAGTTCTGCAACGTCGCAAGCCCGGTGGGCACGGATCGCAACCAGCTTCCGGATCTCATGCGCCGCTGGTTCGGCCCTCAGGCCGGCCATCCGGGAACCGCCTTCCGCGTCCGATTCGTACCAGGACCGGATGGCTGGTGGGTGGAGCCAGTCCAGGCGGAGGTGATTCCCCTGATGCGCCCGGGCACGCTGGTGGCCTTCCCGAGCCTGCGAGCCGCCGCGGGCGCCGCGAGCCACGCGGTCGCACTCGAGAGCGCGCCTGAAGCCGAACGGATCCGCCTTCCCATCACGGCACAAGGTGAGGGGCTGTTCGCGGTGCGAGCCTCAGGCGATTCGATGGAAGGAGGCGAGCGTCCCATCCGAGATGGGGACTGGCTCGTGATGCGCTACGCACGCGGAGTGAGCGCGAGCGGGGTCGTGGGCAAGGTGGCGCTCGTTCAAGTTCCGGATCCGGCTGGCTATGCCTATCAGGTGAAGCGCCTCATTCGTGAGAAAGACCGCTGGCTGTTGCGCTCGGACAATCCTGCTCGGGCCTCCTTCGAGGCGGCGGAGGACGTCGTTCCCATCGCGCTTCTCGTCGAGATCGTCCCCCCAGAGCGCCTGGGGCCTGAGCGTGGCGCGCACCTGACTGACGAGCAGGTCATGGAAGCGTTCGGGCTCGAAGCAGCTCCGAAAACAGGTCGGCGCAACGGACACCTGTTCCTCTGCGTCACGAGGAAGGAGGTGCTCGTAGAGCCCGCTCGGCTCGATCTTGGAATCGCGGATCGGCGGCCTGCTGAGACGGCCTTCGTGCTCACGAGATCAGAGCCGCAAGGCCCATGGCGTTACTGGGGAGTGGCCCGCTGGCGCGAGGATGAAGACCGCTGGGCCCTCACGGAGCCGGTGGATTACGCGACATGGCGTGCCCTGGGCCACGGGCGCACCAGCTCGCGCAACCTTCCACCCGAGGCCATCGCCCGGGCAGAGGCCTGGATCGAGCAGTTGCTCCGCATCCACCCTCCGGGAACACGCCTCGAGCGCAACGGGAAGACTTGTCGCATCGTGGGCAGGTCCCCACGAAGTGGAGTGCGTATCGATGGAGGCCCGGGAGGCTTCGAGGAGCGGACAGTGAGCCTGACGGACATCGCCTGGACCTTGATGGCTCGGGACGACACGCGAAAGACAGGCGGCATGCTGGATGAGGCGCGCGTGAACCGTCTCCGCTACCTGGAAGGGACACCTCAGGCGTCGACCCGCTGGATTGACACAGGTTGGGCGCTGTTCCTCCTCTCTGAGACTGAGTCCTGATGCCCGACTCGGACAACTGACGATGGACGCGCCCATGAGCAGCCCCTTGGGAGCAGGATCAGCGCTCTGATGGCTCCTCGCGCACGTCCGTGGAGCCCGACATGGGCGGAGGCTTGCGGCGGGGAGGAAAGGCGGGGGCGAAGCACCTGCCCTTGAAGAACACGTAACCCCCCTGCTCGCACGACGCGGCATCCTTCGTGCGGAGTTCCAACCAGCAGCTCCCATTGATGAGAACCTGATCGCTGCCGGCGCACTGGCCCTTCTCGTTCGGTCTGCGCTGCCCCGGGAACGGCTTCGGGGGCGTATCCTGGGTGATCGCCTTGCGCTCGGAGGGGGGCTGGACGGGCGCGGGGAACGTTGTCGGCGCCGCCTCTCCCACTGCCGAAGTGCCCGCATCCGGGGCCTCCACCTCCAAAGCCACCTGCTCCTTCGTGGGCGCATCCTCGGGCCGTGGCTCCACCCCAAGCCTGCTCCACAGCAGCCAAAGTGCTCCCAGCATGGCCACGGCGCTTGCTGACACCCACGCCATGACACGCGTCCGGGGCCTCACCGGGGCCCGTGGGGGTTGCCCATCACGCAGCGGTTGATCCAGCTCCGGCCCCCTGCGCCGCGCAGCGGCTTCGAGCGCCTCGGCCAGCGCTCCGGCCGTGCCGCGGGCCTCGGGTGCCAGCGAGAGCATCCGGAGGGTCAACGCGCTGAGCAGCGGATCCACCCGGGGGTTGAGCGCTCGGGGCGCGCGCAGGTGGGGCGCCTCCATGTGCCAGGTGCCCGTCTCGTCCTCCTGGGGTTCCGCGAGGGGCGGGTACTCGCCTGTGACGAGCCTGTAGGCGGTGACGCCCAGGGCGAAGACGTCATCGGCCGGACTGGCCGGGTAGCAGGCGTTGGGGTCGCGCACGGAGCGGATCCAGAACAGCCCCGCCTCGGGGGAGCGGTAGGCCGGCGTGCCAGGCGGAGGGGACTGCCAGGTCAGGCGCGCGGCGCCCTGGTAGTGGCCGGCGCCGAAGTCCATGAGCACGGCGCTGCCATCCGAGCGCCTCACCAGGATGTTCTCCCCTTTCACGTCGCGGTGGACGGCGCTGGCCGCGTGGGTGGCCTGGAGCGCCCGCGCCAGCTGCGCCAGGAGCTGGAGCAGCTGCCGGGAGGTGGGGGAGTGCTCGCGCGCCCAGTCATACAGGGGCGTGCCGTCCACCCAGTCCATGACGATATAGGGGTGAGTCGTGCCCGCCGGGTGCCTCCAGAAGCCGTGGCCGCGCAGGCGAGGCACGCCCGGGTGCTGGACGAGCGAGAGCAGCGCCACCTCGCGCATGAAGCGAGGATCCCACGGGTAGAGGGCCAGCTTGAGGGCCACGGGGCCTGCGTGCTCCTGGCCCACCTGGAGGGCGCGGTGGACGGCGCCATAGGCGCCATGGCCGTGGCAGTCCAGCACGCGCCAGTCGCCCACCTGCGTACCAGGGGGCAGGCAGCACGGGTGCGGTTGGGGAACTGGCTCGCTCTTCATGAGGTGTCTCGCAGTGTGGAGGTGAGCCTGTCACCGCCTCTGCCGAGAACCTACCTCATAGGTCGCCAAAGTCGGGAGCGACTCAACATCAACGAGCACACGGTGCCAGCGGAGGGCGCTGACCTGTGCTCACCCAGCTCTATCGCGAGGCCGAGCGCCACCGATGACCTGCTCGGTCACACTCCGGACAGGCTACCTGGTTGGTCACTTTCTTCCCCCTTTTCGGAGGCAGGCCCGGTAGAGTCCGCCCACTTTGCACCCCACTGCCATACCCGACCTCTTCGGACGTGTGCCGGCAGCGCTGTTCGGGCCGCTCTCCGGCCCCCTGGCGCCGCTCTACTGGGCGCTCCTGGCGCGGTACTACCAGTACGAGTTCGAGCGCGAGCCGTTCGCGCTGGTGAAGCCGGCGGCCCTCGAGATCGCCGAGCAGCTCCTGCGCGCCTCCGCCCCCTGGCAGGAGCGGCGTGAGGAGCTGCTCTCGCTCGCGGGGGAGGCCTCGCCCTCCGAGCCCGAGCTGGAGCTCGCGGACGACGGCGCGCTCGCGCGTGCCACCGCGCGGCGGCTCGTCTCTCGCTTGGAGGCCACGGGCTGGTTCCACTTCGAATACCGCAGCACCGTGGGCCAGGTGCTGAGCTTCCATCCCTGGGCCGCGCGCGTGCTCGACACGCTGGTCCGCGTCGCCCGAGACGAGCAGCCCATCTTCCAGGGCTACGCCCACTCCATCGCCACCCTGCTCAAGCCCGACACCTTCGCCAGCCGCCCCGGCGTGTCCCTGCGTGAGGCGCGCCGCCACACGCTCGAGCTCGTCCGCGAGCTCAAGATCCTCAACCGCAACATCTACGCCTTCACCCAGCGCCTGCTCGACGAGGTGACCACCGCCTCCGGAGTGCTCGCGGAGGGGATCGACCACTACCGGGACGCGGTCATGGCCAACTACCACCGCCTCAAGACGGTGGAGAACCTCTACCGCTGGCGCACCGATATCCTGTTGCGGCTCGACGCCATCGAGCGGGACTCCGTCTCCACCGAGTCCGCGGCGGGCTGGTATGCCGACCAGCTCGGGCTCGATCCGAGCGCCGCCGCCCGGCAGGTGCAGGAGGACCTGCACCTCATGCGGATGCAGTTCGAGACGCTCCCGGAGATCACCGACGACATCGACGCGCGCAACGCCCGGTTCAGCGGCGTGGCCCTCCGCAAGCTGATGTACCTGCTGCGGCAGGACCGCCGGACGGAGGGGCAGCTCCAGTATCTCGTCGAGCAGCTCGCGCGAGACGAGGCGCCGGAGCTCGACTTCGACGTCTACAAGTGCGAGCTGCTCTGCGACGGCTTCCTCTACACGCCGCCCACGCGACGACCGAGGGCAACACCCCAACCGCTCCCCCCTCGACGGCATGCGCTGTCCGAGGACGTCCGGAAGCAGCTCGCCGAGCGCTTGCGCAACCCCTTCGCGAGGGCCCGCCTCGAGGAGTTCATCGGGGCGCTCCTCGGCGCGAGGCAGGGGGCCGCCATGGAGGAGGTCCCCCTGGAGAATGACGGGGACTACGTGCGAGCCATCCACCTCGTCGCCCATGGGCTCGACGGCAGAGGGACGTACCGCTTCCGTCCCGCGGAGGACGCCGCTCGGACGCCGGTACGCAGGGGCGTCTACACCGTGCCCGCGGGCCACCTCGAGCGCGCGCGGAAGAGGGGGTGACGGCCATGGACTTCTTCGCCGAATACCCGCGCCTGGAGCCAGCCCAGCAGGAGCGCTTCCGGCTCGTCATCACCCGGCTGCTCTCCGGCGAGGTGCTCACCCCGGGAGAGGCGCTCCGACCGGACGCGGACTGGCGCTTCGCCGAGCGCTTCCGCGAGCTGCTCGAGGCCTACCTGCGCATCGGCGGATGGAGGCTCGACATCGACCTCAGCCTCCGCCTGTGCCGGGCTGTCCACGAGGCGGGGGAGCAGCGCGTCCGCTTCAACAAGCTGGAGAGCCTGGTGCTGTGCACGCTCCGGCTGGTGTACCACGAGCAGATGCAGCAGGCGACCGAGGAGGTCCGCTGCGAGGTGCAGCTCGGCGACCTGCGCGAGCGGCTCATCCAGAGTGGCCGCCCCGCGCACCAGCTCCACCGGCGAGCCCTCGTGAACGCGCTGCGGCGGCTGGAGCGCCACTCGCTCGTCGCGCTCGGGCGCGGCATCACGGGCGAGGACACGGACCGGTTTCACGTCCACCCGCTCATCGAGAAAGTCCTGCCGCCCGACCGCATCGCCGAGCTGTTCGAGCGTGTCCGCGCGTACGCGGCCGAGAAGCCGCGGGAGAACGGCGCCGAGCCCGAAGCGAGCGAGGCCGACGGCGAGGGGCAACCCCAGGCAGAGGAGGAGGACGCTCCATGATGCGCCTCGAGGCGGTCCGCCTCATCCACTGGTACCACTTCCAGCACGAGCTCCTGCCCATCAACGGCAGCTGCCTGATCTTCGGAGACAACGGGAGCGGCAAGTCCACGGTGCTCGACGCCATCCAGCTCGCCCTGGTGGCGGACCAGACCGAGATCCGGTTCAACAAGGCGGCCAACGAGCACAGCCGCCGCAGCCTCCATGGCTACGTGCGGCACAAGCTCGGCTCGGAGGACGAGTCCCGCCCTGGCCAGCTCCGGTTCGGCCGCGGCGCTTGCACCAGCTATGTGATGCTGCGCTTCAGCGACGAGACAGGCAGCCGCCCGCCGTTCGTCTGCGGCATGGTCCTGGAGGCCGGCGAGGAGGACACGGCCGTCCAGAAGTGGGGCTTCGTCATCCCCGACGTTGCCCTGGAGGAGGTGCCTGCGCTCGCGCCCGGCGAGGTGGTCCGCACCGCGCGAGACTTCCGCATCCAGCTGCGGGCCCTCCCGAAGGCGCAGTCCTTCCCGGACGTGGGCACCTATCGGGACGATGTGCGGCACCGGCTGGGGCTGCTGCCGCCATCCTTCCACCGGCTCCTGGTGAAGGCCCTGGACTTCAAGCCCATCGGTCAGGTGCGCGACTTCGTGTTCCACTACCTGCTGGATGAGCGGATGGTCGACACGGCGGCGCTGCAGGCCAACATCGAGCACTACAAGCGCCTGGAGGCCGAGGCGCGCGCGGCGGAGCGGCGCATCGCCGACCTCGATGCCATCTGCGCCCAGGGCGAGCGCATCCTCCACAAGCGGCGCACCGCCGAGGCTCACGAGTACCTGATCCTGCGCGCCCGCCAGCACCTGGCCGAGGAGCGCGCCCAGGAGACGGAGGCGGAGATCGCTCGCATTCAGCTCACGCGTCAGCAGAACGACGCCGAGCTGGCGCGGCTCGACAAGGAGCTGGCGTTCCTCGAACGGGAGCACGAGCGCATCATCGGCCTGCTCCAGGCGGACCCCACCTACCATCAAATCCAGGCGCTCGAAGCCGAGATGGAGCGCGCGCGGGAGGACCTGAGGCGAGCCGAGCACAGCGGCCTCGAGGCCCGGGGGCTCCTGGAACGACAGACGGAGTTCCTCTCGCTGCTGCTCTCGGAGGGCGCGAGAGATCTGCGGAGGAAGCGCCAGGAGCTGTTCCGGGAGGACGAGCTGGTGGGCGCGTCCGAGGAGCCTGCCCTCATCCAGCGCCTCCGGGAGACGCTGGCTCGGGACGGCGCGCTGGCGGGCCGAGACCTGTCTACCTGGAGCGGCCGACTGGACAAGGCCGCGGAGACGCTCGGGCGCGCGAAGCTCATCCTGGAAGAGCAGCACCGCCGCGCGCGTGATGAGGGGCGGGAGCTCGAGGCCGAGCGGCAGGAGCTCGAGAAGGGGCGCCAGACGTATGACGCTGGCGTGGCGGCGCTCCTCCACCTCCTGCGCGCCAGGCTGAAGGGGCGCCGCGCCCCGGCCCCGCTCTGCGAGCTCATCGAGGTCCCCAACCCTCGCTGGCGCAACGCGGTGGAGGGCTACCTGAACACCCGCCGCTTCGACATCCTGGTGGACCCCGAGGACTTTCCCCGGGCGCTCTCGCTCTACGAGAAGAACAAGCGCGGGTATGACTTGCCCGGGCGTGGCTCTGTCTTCATCTCCGGTGTCGGCCTCGTGGACATCGAGCGCCTCCGCGAGCGCCAGCCCAGCTCGCGCCCCCGCGCTCTCGCGCTGCAGGTGGAGACGGAGGATGAGCTCGCCCGCGCCTACGTGGACTTCGTGCTCGGCGACGTCATCTGCTGCGACGACGAGCAGGAGCTTCGCCGCCACGCGCGAGCCATCACCGACACCGTCATGGTGTACCAGAACTTCGCCGCGCGGCAGACGCCCCCGAGCGTGTACTCGCGGCCCTACATCGGCCAGGCGGCGCGGCTCCGGCGCAAGGACGCCATCGAGGCCCGGCTGGGCGAGCTGCACCAGGAGTTCGTCTCGGCCGCGGCGGACATGGAGTGGCTGAAGGCGGCCCTGAAGCGCTGCCAGGATGCACGTCTCGGCGCGGCGCAGCTGCCGCGGCTGGTGGACGAAGCGGAGGAGGCACCGACGCTGCGCGCTCAGCTGGCACAGCTCGAGCGGAGGCACAGCCAGCTTGACCGTGGCGCGCTGAAGCAGCTCGAGCAGGATCGACTCCAGATAGAGGCGGACCGCAAGAAGCGGGGGGAGGAGCAGAAAGAGGCCCAGAAGCGGGCGGGCACCCTGGAGAGCGATGCGCGCGGCGCGGCGAAGCGGCGGCAGGAGGCTGAAGAGGGGCTCCAGCAAACCCGGACGGCCCTGGAGGCTACGAGCATCGCCCAGAACGCCGAGCGGCGCTCCGAGGCCGAGGCACGCTACCTCCAGGCGCACGCCGAGAGAGGCGCGGAGCGCATCGTCACCGTCTTCGAGCACCAGCGCAGCATCGTCATCGGCGAGGTCCACAACCTGGTGCAGAAGATGGTCGAGCTGAAGACACGGTTCGCCAACGACTATGGCTTCGCCGGCGAGACGCTCGGAGAGGGTTACGCCGAGCACGAGGCCGAGCGGGAGCGTTGGCGCGAGAGCCGGCTCCCGGAGTACCGGGAGCGCATCGCCGAGGCCAAGCGCAAGGCCACCGAGCAGCTCGCGGAGGACATCATCTTCCGGCTGCGCGAGAACCTCCTGCTGGTGCAGCGGCAGTTGAACGACCTGAACCACGCGCTCAAGGACGTCCCCTTCAACGGCGACCGGTATCAGTTCACCCGGGAGGTTGCTCCCACCCATCGGCCGTTCTACGAGCTCATCATGGCGGCGGGGCAGTTCGAGCGGGACTCCCTCTTCGGCACGCAGACGCTGGCCAGCGAGGAGTCCCGCCGCACGCTCCAGGAGCTGGTGGACCGACTCCTCGAAGGAGAGGCGCGTGAGGTCAAGACGGAGCTGGAGGCCCGGGCCGACTATCGCGAGTACTTCAACTACGACATCCAGATCACCCAGCCGGATGGCTCGAAGTCCTCTTATGACAAGGTGGCCGGCGACAAGTCGGGGGGCGAGACGCAGACGCCCTACTACATCGCCATCCTCGCCTCGATGTACCGGATGTACCGCGCCGGGGCGTTGGAGGGAGGGCCCGCCTGCGGCCTGGTGCTGCTGGACGAAGCCTTCTCGAAGATGGACGAGCAGCGCATCGCGGCCATGCTCCGGTTCGCGCGCAACCTGGGCTTGCAGCTCGTGATGGCGACGCCCAAGGAGCGCGTCACGCTGGTGGCGCCGTGGGTGGAGCGCTCGCTCTTCATCTACAAGGACCTGCACTCCGGCGAGCCCTCTGTCTCGGACTTCACCAAGGAGCTCTCCCGCGATGATGGCGCCCGAGCTGTCGGCGCGGCGTGAGCTCCTGACGCGCCTGCTGGATACCTACGAGCGGAGCGCCATGTACCGCCGAGCGCCGCCCTGGCCCCGCCAGGTGCGCCTCCGCCTGGACCCCGGCGCGTTCCCGGAGGCGTTTGCTCCCGAGGGCCGAGAGCGCCTGGCCGAGCTGCGCGCCGCCGCGGAGCACCTCGAGCGAGAGCGCGCGATTGGAGTGGTTCGCAGCAAGGGGGGGCTCTACGAATCGCCGGAGCCGAAGGAGGTCCGGCTCGGCCCCGAGCACCTCGCACGCGCCTACGCCCTGGCGAGCGCCTTCGGGTACACGCCCCTCGAGCTCTCTTTGAAGGCGCTGTCCGAGCACGCGGCGGCGTCGAGCGCTCGCACCGTGCTCCCGTGGGTCCAGTCCTTCCTGGCCACGGTCTCTCTGGAGCTGGCGCGCGGGGAGGGAGGTCCCCTGGTGGCCTCGCGCGAGCGCCTCAAGCAGGACTGGCGAGACTGGCGCGACGCGCTCACGGCGGTGGTCGCACTGGCGGGGGGAGCGCGTGGCTGGGAGCGCGTCGTGAGTGAGCGCCTCTTCACCGACTCCAAGCGCCTGGCCTCCATCCGTGGACAGGTGGCGGGGCTGTTGTCACGGGTGGATCCTCGGTTCGCGGACGCCGCACCCGAAGATCCTCAAGAGATCCTGGAGGCGTACGGCGTCCACCGCCGTCCGAGCTTGTTGAGATGTGCCGGCTGCGCGGAGATGCGGGTGGGCGGGCGGCTGTATCGGTTGGAGGACTTCTCGCCCTCCGCGCACCTGCCGGAGGCCTGGGCCGAGGCGTGGGTGGCTGGCGTCGCCGAGGCCAGGGTGGACATCATCACCACGGTGGAGAACGAATACCCCTTCCTCGCGTACATCGAGGAGGCAGGTGGGCCCTGCGCGCTGGGAGAGCGCCGCGAGCTGGTCGTGTACACGGGCGGGTTCCCCACCCCGACGCTCTCGGCAGCGCTGGCGCAGGTCGCCTCGCGGAGGCCGGAGCTTCGATTCCGCCATTGGGGGGACGCGGATGCGGGCGGGCTTCGAATCTGGTGGCACCTGCGCTGTACGCTGGCGCATGAGCTGGAGCTGTTCCGGACGACGCCGGAATGGTTGGCGCAGCAGCAAGAGCGCGCACAGCGGCTGACCGCGGCAGAGCGCTCGGACCTGGAGCGGGTTCGGCAGGTGTTGCACCGCGCCGCGGATGCGAGCTCCCGAGACGTTCTCGAAGCAGTCCGCCTGCTCGACACGCTGCTGGCCTTGGGGATCAAGCTCGAACAGGAGAGGTACTGATCACTCCATGAACATCAACGACGCTCTGGAGGATGCCCCAAAGCGATGGGTCGAGACCTGCGCGAGCAGTGACGTCGGCCTGTGATGGATCGCAGACGACGTTCGCCAGCTCAGGCCTGGAGCATCGGAGAATGAGATCCGCGTTGAAACCCTGCGCGCGCTTCGCCCCCTCCTGAACCAAGGCATGCTCCGGGCGGCCAGACTCCTGCCAGGGGGCGCATACCAACTGTGGGAGGGCTCGGTTGAGGAGCACCTGGCGAGGATCGACACGGAATGGGCCGCGCTCGGGCACCCTCCTGACATCGAAGACATCGTCTTGTTCATCGGTGCTCGCTGAACGGCACTGGCTGGCCGTGCCTTACCCGCTCACGATTGCATCACATGGACCTCCACTCCCTGCTCGAAGAGGTCTCCCGTGACCACTTCCCGTATCCGCCCGCCACTCCCGAGGAGACTGAGAAGTTCGAGCGGCGGGTGGGCTGGAAGTTGGATCCCGACCTACGAGCCTTCTACCTGCACTGCAACGGGGGGACCTTGTTCAAGAGGGGGCCGGACGCGGACTACCGCTTCCTCCCGCTGTCGGAGATCGTCCGAGCCAGGGTGGCCATCTTCGGAGAGGACAAGGACGAGGACGGCCCCGCCTCGATGTACGCCATCTGCGATCTCCGTAAGCCACCGGTCCTACCCAGGTAGTAGGTGATGGCCGCTGCATGCAGAGTGGCGGCCCCATGAAGCATGGCTCGTTGCTGGCGAAAATCCTCGCGACCCGATCCAAGGCTCCTCCTTCCCCTCATCCGCTCAAGTGGGCCGCCTGAGGAACTTGCCACTCATGAGCGTCCGAGAGTGCCCGACACTAGGTCCCAGGTCGCGACGGAAGCGCCGGCGGAGTAGGGTGCGCATCTTCCGCAGAAACTGTCCCTGCGGCTCGCTGGAAACCCGCCAAAGACGGCCTCCTGGATTATGCTCCTCACGCCTCAGTACCTCAGGGGACGATGAAGGGGGCGGTGTGCCGCACGAGGGCCTAAATCGGCCAAGGGAGCTATTCGGTAACGCGCTGACACGCGCCTCTGGGCTGGTTGACGGAAAGCTGGTTGATGCAGAAAATTCCAGCGAAGCTGTATATTCAATGGATGCGCTTGGTCGCCGGTGGGTTCGTAAGAAGATGCTCTACACGGGTTGGCAGCCGATATTAGCTGAGTCGATTGGATGGCTCCTCGCTCGGGAGATAGGGCTCCGTGTGCCGGCAGGCGCAGTCGGCGGGACAGGCAACGAACTCTCCTGGCTCAGTGCGTACATCGGTGATGCGCTTCACTGGCAGCGCGGCTTGGCACACTTTGTGAAAAATATTGACGAGTTCGGCGCGATGCTGACGCTCGATGCGATCATCTTCAACGACGATCGCCACTCGAAGAACATCCTCTTGGTCCCAGACCAGGGAGAGGAGGACTACGTGGCTTGGGCGATCGATGTCGGGAATGCGCGGGTGGGATACCCTACTGAATTCGCGGCCTTGGGGCTTGATGTCCCGACGAAGCCGAATATTGCACGTGGGCTTCCCATCGAACTTATGAAGGTCGGAGCCTTCGCAGCCGCAAAGAAGGCCGCTCAGTTAGCTGGCACCCAGACTCTTGCTAGGTACGTCGGGGAGGCATGCGATGTTGTAGGTGAATCCACCGCCAATCTACTGTTGGGTGCGTTGTCGGAACGGATGAAGCATGCAGGCGAACTCGTTGAGAGGTACATGCAGGTAATCGAGGGAATCCCATGACTGCGCGCTTCCGCTTGGTCCAATACGTACCGGACCCCTTTGCAGAAACGAAAATCACGGTCGGTGCCCTCGTCGAGGTAGATGGCCGAGTTGAGCTAGTTCGTTCTCGTGTGCTCCCCGGTCCAAAGTGTGTTGGGGGACGTGGCGCGTGGATCACCATGCAGATGGTGCTTGATTCTTTAGGGGCCCCAGACAGTTTCGATGTGCGCTCAGGTGAAATCAGCCCCCTAGCCGGAATCACTGAGCCGCGCATTGTTCCTGTGGGAGTCGAGAACCCAATTTCCTGGGTAGCATCTGCGGTACTTCCTCAATTTGGGGAATCAGAGCAAGACCTGCGCGAAATTGCTCATCGACAGAGCAGAGATAAACTGGGCTATCGCTTCTTCGAGCAGTGGAACGTGAGCATGTACGTTCAACGAAAGTTCCGTCCAGAGCTCCTCCCTGTCCGGAACTCCTCTCGTCTGCCACAAGTCAAGCACGACATTTCTCATTTTGTTTCAGGTCCTTCTGAGCTTCTCCTCATGGAACCAATCATTGGCACCCGAGCAAGACTGGTAGACGACCTCAAGGGAATTAGTGAGTCGTTTCTTGCTTATCGTTCTCTATTCGAGATGTCACGCACAGAGCGGCAAACATCCTTCATTGTATACGTACTGTCGAGAGGATATGGGGGAGCGGTTAGCGAGGCGCACGAAGTCCTAAAGGGAGCAGCCACCCAGATAGTTAACGTGGACGACCCATCACAGCGTATACATTTTCTACAGCGCATTACAGATATTGGTCGTTCTGGCGGAAACCAGGGCGCGTTGCAACTTCAGTGAGTTCGGCTTTCTGCATTGCCCATAGCTACTGAACCGCAAAGTCCTACGACCCACGAGGCGATGTCGATTTGATGCTCGCGAATGGCGAATTTCGCGTCTGTGATTTTAAAATCGAAGGTTCGTTCACCAACTTGGGTTAGACCTGTCTCTACTGCACCGAGATCCTCATTCTTCAGTTCAGCGCAGGGTGGGGATCTTCGCTGGAACAGCATGCGTTGCGTAGAAGCGCCTCGTCGTGCTCGGACTCTTGTGATTGAGGAAGGCCGCGACCGAGGCCGGATCAGTTCCCTTCTCGATGGCCCAGGTAGCGACGGAGTGGCGGAATCTCCCGGGAGTAAACGGCGCGATGCCCGCTGCCTTAGAGCTCCTAACAAAAATAAGGACTGGAGCCATCTCCCGAGGGAAGGAGACCCCTCAAACCTGATTTTTGTTAGGCGCTCTTAGCCAGGGGCGCGTCGAGGTAGATGGGCGCTTCATGCGGAGCCCCCGCAGGGTTGTACCCCTCGGGATCGGCCTCGAACCGCTTGAGCTGCTCCATCGCAGCCCGCAGGTTCCCGGCCCGAGTGCTGACCTTGTAGCTCTTCCCGTTGATCATCCGCCGGATGACGTAGACCTTCCGGCCCTTCGCATCCGTGCGAACGAAGCCGCCTTCCCACGTCTCCACGTAGTCCTGGCTCTTGCCCTTGGCCTCGCCCATCCGCTCGCGACCTCCTCATCAGAAAACGTGCGGGAGGTTGCCCGTATTTTGCCCACGGCGCACTGCGGGCAAAAAAGAAGGGCGCCAGACCGAAGTCCAACGCCCTGAATTCTCTTGGGTTTTCTGTGCCCAGGGGCGGAATCGAACCACCGACACGGGGATTTTCAGTCCCCTGCTCTACCGACTGAGCTACCTGGGCGGACGTCTCTGCGAAAAGCAGCGCCGATTTACGGGGACTCCCCTTCTACGTCAAGCGCGTTCTGATCCTTCCCTCCCCACACTCGCCCGCTCGCCCGGTCCCCCTCCCTCCTGCCACCCTGTGCGGAACTTCTTGCCTCCTCGTGAATCCAAGCCCCGTCCACCCCTAGAGGTACGCGTGAGCTGGCTCAACTACCACCACCTGCTCTACTTCTGGACCGTCGCCCGCGCCGGCACCATCGCCAAGGCCGGTGAGGAGCTCCGCCTCGCCCAGCCCACCATCAGCAGCCAGATCAAGCTCCTCGAGGAGTCCCTCGGCCACAAGCTCTTCGAGCGCCAGGGCCGAAAGCTCGTCCTCACCGACGTCGGCCGCACCGTCATGCGCTACGCCGATGAGATCTTCCGGCTCGGCAATGAGCTGAAGAACGTCGTCGGCGGCCTGCCCGCCGGCCAGCAGCTCCGCCTCCACGTCGGCGTCGCCGATGTCGTCCCCAAGGTCGTCGCCGAGCGCCTCCTCCAACCCGCCCTCGACGTCGGCCCCCTGCGCATCGTCTGCCGCGAAGGCCCCCTCCCCCAGCTCCTCGCCTCGCTCGCCCTCCATGAGCTGGATGTCGTGCTCGCCGATGCCCCAGGCTCCGAGCCCGTCAGCGTCCGCGCCTTCAACCACCTGCTGGGCAAGTGTGGCGTCACCTTCTTCGCCGCCCCCGCTCACGCCCACCTCAAGCGGGACTTCCCCCGCTCCCTGGACGGCGCCCCCATCCTCATGCCCTCCGAGGCCAGCTCCATCCGCCACGCGATGGACCTCTGGTTCGAGGCCCAGGGCGTGCGCCCCACCGTCGTCGGAGACTTCGACGACAGCGCCCTCCTCAAGGCCTTCGGTGAGCGGGGGCTCGGCGTCTTCGCCATGCCCTCCGTCATCAAGGCCGAGGTCGTCCGCCAGTTCGACGTCTCCGTCATCGGCCACACCGACGAGATCGAAAGCTGCTTCTACGCCATCTCCGTCGAGCGTCGCCTGCGCCACCCCGCCGTCGTCGCCATCGCCGAGGCGGCTCGCTCGAGCCTCTTCTCCTGACTGGCAGGCCCGCTCCTACCCGGGCGTCCCCGCATCCACCGGCGCGGTGATGGGACCCGCGGGGCCGGGCGGCTCCGCTGGCACGTTCTGGACGGGCGCCGGCCCCACCTGATCGATGGGCACCTGGCTCTCCGTCCCGGGAGGCTGGGTCGTCCGGCAGGCGAAGGCGACAGCGGCCAGCAAAGCGGCGATGAGCACGGCGCGGCGCATGGGTTCTCCCGTGAGGTTGCCGCGGACCCTAAGGAGCGCCCCCCAGCAAGGCAATGCGCCGTGCGGCCATTCGTTCGGCACCGGATGGATGCCCGTACCGCCGGGCCCTCGGCGCTCAGGCCTCCCTCCCAGCTTGCCCTCCTGCTCGGCTGACACCCACCCCCGCAGTGCCCAACTTCCTCAGGTCTCATTCCTGGGGAGCCTGATGCTGGACCTCGTCGATCTCGGCAAGCGTTCGTTCGCCGCCTACCGTGGCATCGCGCCCGATGAGCAGCTCGACGAGGCGCTCCACCTGGCCGAGCGCCTCCGAGGCGTTCGCTGCCTCCACCTCAACGCCACCCCCTACGGCGGCGGCGTCTCCGAGATCCTCCGCTCGAGCGTCCCCCTCCTCAATGATCTGGGGCTCGTCGCCGAGTGGCAGCTCATCCGCGGCGATGCCTCCTTCTTCCAGGTCACCAAGCGCCTCCACAATGCCCTCCAGGGAGACGCGACTGAGCTCTCCGAGTCCGAGAAGGCCATCTACCTCGCCCACTCGCAGCTCAACGCCTCCCACCTCTCCGCCGATTATGACTTCATCATCGTCCATGATCCGCAGCCCGCGGCCCTGCCCATGCTCGGCGGCCGCAAGGGCGCGCAGTGGATCTGGCGCTGCCACATCGACACCTCGCGGCCCAACCCTCAGGCCTGGGAGTTCCTCCGCCCCTTCCTCTACGCCTACGACGCCGCGGTCTTCACGGTCGAGGAGTTCATCCCGCCACACTTCCCCATCAACCATGTGGCCGTCCAACCGCCGGCCATTGATCCGCTCAGCCCCAAGAACCTCCCCCTCCCCGAGGAGCTCGCGCGCCACGTCCTCGAGTGGATCGGCGTGCGCCTGAGCCGGCCCCTCATCACCCAGATCAGTCGCTTCGATTTGTGGAAGGATCCGCTGGGGGTCATCGACGCGTACCGGCGCGTGCGCCCCCACATCCCCAACCTGCAGCTCGCCCTGGTGGGCTCCCTCGCGCTGGATGATCCCGAAGGGTGGCAGGTCTACCGGCAGATCCGCGAAGCCACCACCGGCGACAACCTCATCCACGTCTTCACCAACCTGGTGGGCGTGGGGAACATCGAGGTGAACGCCTTCCAGACCCTCTCCAACGTCGTCCTCCAGAAGTCCCTCCGAGAGGGCTTCGGCCTCGTCGTCTCCGAGGCGCTGTGGAAGGGCACCCCCGTCGTCGCCGGGCGGGCCGGCGGCATCCCCCAGCAGATGCCCGAGGGCACGGGCGGCATCCTCGTCGACACGGTGGAGGAGTGCGCCGAGGCGGTGCTGCACCTGCTGCGCCACCCCCAGGAGGCCCGCTGCCTGGGCGAGCAGGGCCGCGAGCACGTGCGCCGCCACTTCCTCATGCCGCGGCTCCTGCTGGAGCACCTGCGGCTGCTGGACGCGCTGGTCCATGAGAGGCCCATTGAACCCCGCGGGCTGGCCCTCGCCCCCCACCCTGGCGTCTCCCCATGAGCCGCCGGGCCACAGAGCGTCACCTCCTGACGCGCGGCCCCCTCACCCCGGCCCTCCTCCTGGCGGCGCTGGTGCTCTGGAGCGGGCTGCTCGCCGCGGCCCCCACCCGCGCGCCCACCGTGTCCCGGTGCACGCTCGAGGGGACGGTGGACGCCGGCTCCGGCGCCTACCTGGCCGAGTGCGTCCGGCGCGCCGAGGAGGCGGGCCACGCCGCGCTGCTCGTCCGGCTGGACACGCCCGGCGGCTCGCTGGAGTCCACGCGCGCCATCGTCAGCGCCTTCCTCGCCTCGCGCGTGCCCGTCCTGGTCTGGGTGGGCCCCTCGGGCGCGCGGGCCGGGAGCGCGGGCGTCTTCGTCACCCTCGCCTCGAACCTGGCCGCCATGGCGCCGGGCACCAACATCGGCGCGGCGCACCCCGTCGTCGGCCTCACCGGGGAGGATCCCGAGCAGGCCGGGGGCAAGGAGATGGCGCGCAAGGTGGAGAACGACACCGCCGCCTTCGTCGAGAGCATCGCCCGCCAGCGCGGCCGCAACGTCGAGTGGGCCACCACCGCCGTGCGCGAGAGCGCCAGCGTCTCCGCCGAGCGCGCCCGGGAGCTGCGCGTCGTGGAGCATGTCGCCCCCTCGGAGGAGGCGTTCCTCACCTGGGCGGATGGACGGCGCGTGGAGACGGCAGCGGGCCCGGTGCTCCTCACCACGCGCGAGGCCCAGGTGGTGGAGCTGGCGCCGAGCCTCGGCCAGCGCCTGCTCCACGCGCTCGCCCACCCTTCCGTCGCCTACCTGCTCTTCCTGGTGGCGGCGCTCGGGCTCATGGTGGAGCTGACGAACCCAGGCCTCTTCGTCCCGGGCCTCGTCGGGTTGGTGGCCCTCGTGCTCGCCCTGCTGGCCTCCTCCGCCCTCCCCGTGCGCGCAGGGGCCGTCGTCCTCCTCATCCTCGGCGCGGGGCTGCTCATCGCGGAGCTGTTCGTCACCAGCGGCCTGCTCGGCGCCGGCGGGGCGCTGCTGCTCGTCCTGGGCGGCGTGCTGCTCGTGGATCGCTTTGATCCGGACTGGTTCGTCGATCCAGCCGCGCGCCTGCGCGTGCCGCTGCGGCTCATCCTCCCCACGGCCCTGGTCTCTGCCAGCTTCGCCGTGTTCATCGCCTTCCGCGGCGCCCAGTCCCGGCGCCTGCCCCAGCTCGCCGGAGACGTGGGGCTGCTGGGCGAGCGAGGCACCGCGCTCAGCCCCCTCTCCAGCGAGGGCGGCGAGGTGTTCGTCCACGGAGAGCGCTGGCAGGCCATCTCCTCCACTCCCCTCCCCCGCGGCGCCCAGGTGGTGGTGCGCCGCGTGGAGGGGCTCACCCTGTACGTCGATGAGGTGAAGACATGAGCGATCTGTTCGGGGCCTTTGGCCTCTTCATTCCCTTGATCATCGCCTTCCTGCTCTTCGCCTCGGGGGTGCGCATCGTCAACGAGTACGAGAACGGCGTCGTCTTCCGGCTCGGCCGCTACGTGGGCCTCAAGCGCGCGGGCTTCCGCTGGCTCATCCCCTTCGTCGAGCGCATGGTCATCATCGACCTGCGCACCGTGGCCAAGGACGTGCCCCCGCAGGACGTCATCACCAAGGACAACGTCAGCGTGAAGGTGAACGCCGTCGTCTACTTCCGCGTCATCCACGCCGACAAGGCCGTGCTCCAGGTGGAGGACTACCTCTACGCCACCAGCCAGCTCGCGCAGACGACGCTGCGCGCCATCCTCGGCCAGGTGGAGCTGGACGAGCTGCTCTCCCAGCGCGACCGCGTCAACCGGGACATCCAGAAGGTGCTCGACGCCCACACGGATCCGTGGGGCATCAAGGTCTCCAACGTGGAGGTGAAGCACATCGACCTGCCCGTGGAGATGCAGCGCGCCATCGCCCGCCAGGCCGAGGCCGAGCGCGAGCGCCGCGCGAAGATCATCTCCGCCGAGGGCGAGCACCAGGCCGCCGAGCGCCTGGCCCAGGCCGCCGACGTGCTCAGCCGCAACCCCTCCTCCCTCCAGCTCCGCTACCTGCAGACGCTGGTGGAGATCACCGGCGGCGGCAACCAGACCATCATCCCCATCCCCCTGGAGCTGCTGCGCGCGCTCGGCGTGGGGCGCTGAGGCGCCCGTCAACAGGAGCGTTGGCACCGCCTACCAGCGCCGCGAGGTAAAGAGGCAGTCAATAAGCTTCGCCTCGCCGAAACGAAGGCGCCCTACTTCCACGTCGGGCACCTGGGTGAAAAGCACCTCTCCCGTCAGAGGCTGAGTGCCGAGATGGGACTGTACAAGCGCCTCAAGCCTCGACTCTGTGGCCCGGTAGGGCTCGGGTAGCGGAGGGTAGTAGACCTGCTCCCGCTGAACCTTTCCCTCTCGTGTTGTCTGTGACGAACCGTAGCAGACATGTACAGGAGCCAGGAGGCTCACGAGGAGCACGACTGAATTCTGCTCCGCTGCTCCCATGCCAGCACCTGGTAAATACACTCTCAAGGTCCGGCAGGGCTCGTGGAGGAACGAAGGGATTTCCCAAAGCGTACAGTCCACCATCTCGCGGCGCGCGGTACGGAGGAACAACTCCCAGTCGTTAGTGCCCTTGCGCGCCTCCCCCAGTAGGGTGTTCAAGCGCTGGAATTGTTCCGAAGCGTCATACTTCGGCTCGTGGAGGGCGATTCCCGGTGGATAGAATCGATGAATGAGAGCAACCCATTCCTGCGCGCTTGAAGGAATTCTCATGAAGGCTCGTCTCGCGGAACTTCAGTCTTCAGGAAAGTGTCTCGGAGTAATGCCCAGCGTCCTGAATTTCGTCACTGTTGCACCCTTGATAGACTGCCTCAGGGTGGCTTCCATCTCCTCGATGAAGCGCCGACATAGCAAGGCACTGGCAAGCCCGCGATGCTTCAAAGCGACCTGAGCAGCCCTGTCAGCAGCCATGGCAGCCATTAGCTGAGCCTCTTCTTCCAGTATAGGCCCATCAATGTTGAACGCAGGGACTCCCACTTCGACGTCACACCAGACCGGCTGGGAGCTAGCTGCGGACAGGTGCCCAAGCAAGATGACGACCTGCGCCACCCGCCAGCCCCCAGGTTGATGACTCTCCCAAGGAACAATAGTGTGGAACTCGAACGACGAGGGCGGCATGCCTCCAAGTACGAGGGTCGCGCATGCTGTCATCAGCAGCAGGCAAAAACTCGCAACAAGGTTCCGCCGAAGACATCCACGCATTTGATTTCTCGACCTGGGCCTTCTGACAATGAGTTGAGAGCGCCCAAAAAAAGCAAGGGTCGACCAGACCCTCCAGAGAGGAGACGCCCCTCAACCCGGGCTTTCTTGTTAGGCAGGCGCTCCTATTTCAAATAGCTGGCAAAAAGGACAACAAAGACCAAAACCACAATCACAACAAGGAGTGCAACAATGCCTTTAGAGCGCCTAACAAAAATAAGGGTTGAGGGGTCTCTCCCCTCGGAGCGGTGGCTCCAATCCTTATTTTTGTTAGGAGCTCTTAGTTCCCGTTTCGCAGAATGCATAGACGAGCATCTCCCAAGCCGATTCGCCGATTCGTTTTCTATCTCCACGAGGATGTTGCCTCTGCACTGTCTCTTTGGGAAGAAGTCTCTGCTGCAATAACTGGCTCAGCAGTCTGCCAGCCATTATAGGCCCATGCCCGACCAAGATACCCGGCGCCGACCGCCCCCTCACTCCGGCCCCTTCCCGGGAGGCGAGGAGGGCTCCTCGAATAGTTCCCGCATCTCCAGATGGATGGCCCGCCGGCTGGTACCCGTTCACGCGTCTGGTTTGAGAGAGAGGCAGGCAGGCTGAAGAGGGAGCAGGGAAGAGGGCATGTGCGAGGGTGGACCTG